>NZ_JAGRLA010000069.1 GCF_020442045.1 Bauldia sp.
AACCGGCGTGATCTCGTAGAGCGCCGTCACCGAGGCCCCGGCGCCCACCTCGCCGGCATCGACCTGGTCGTTGTTGAAGTCCTCGCGGTTGAGCATGCGGGTCTCGGAGCCGATCAGCCGGTATTCGGCGACGCGGTCGGGATTGAACTCGACCTGGATCTTGACGTCGTCGGCGATCGGGAAGAGCGAGCCGGAGAAGTCGTCGCGGAAGAGCTTCTTCGCCTCCTGCAGCGTGTCGATATAGGCGGCGGTACCGTTGCCGGCCTGCGACAGGGTCTGCATCATCACGTCGTTGTAATTGCCGCGCCCGAAGCCGTAGACCGAGAGATAGACGCCGGTCTTGCGCTTCTCGGCGACGAAGTCCTCGAGCTTTTCCGGATCGGCGATGCCGACGTTGAAGTCGCCGTCGGTCATCAGGATGACGCGGGTGACCGAGTCCTTCTGATAGCTCTGCTCGGCCATCCTGTAGGCGAGCGCCAGGCCCTCGCCGCCGGCGGTCGAGCCGCCCGCCCGCATCGCGTCGACGGCGCAGCGGATCTTCAGCTTCCGGGTTCCGTCGGTCGGCTCCAGCACCGCGCCGGCCGCGCCGGCATAGACGGCGATCGAGACATGGTCCTCCGGCCGCAGCTCGTCGATCAGAACGTTCAGCGCCTTCTGGACGAGCGGCAGCTTGTCGGGGTCGTTCATCGAGCCGGAGACGTCCATCAGGAAGACGAGGTTGAGCGGCGGCCGGTCGTCGCTGGCGAGATCGTAGCCCTGGAGCCCGATATGGATGATCTCCTTGCCCTCGGCCCAGGGCGACGGCACCACCGTGGTGTGGATGGCGAAGGGCGTGTCGGGGTCGGTCGGCGGCGCATAGCCATAGTCGAAATAGTTGATCAGCTCCTCGACCCTGACCGCGTCGCGCGGTGGCAGCCTGCCATCCTTGAGGAAGCGGCGGACATTGGCATAGGAGGCGGTGTCGACGTCGATCGAGAAGGTCGAGACCGGCTCCTCGCCGACCTGCCTGATCGGGTTGGAGGTCGCGTCGGGGTAGCGCTCGGTGTCATAGGGCAGCTCGCCTGCCTGGTCGGCGGCAACCACGCCCCCGGCGATGATCGGCGCGGCGGGTGCCGGCGACGGCGGCGGCGCGGCTTCCATGCTGAGCGTCGGCGCCGCGCTGCGGAAGGTGCCGCCGGCTGCCTTCCGCCGGGGCGCGTAGGCGTCGTCCTCGGCCCTGTCGCGCGGGAAGCCGAGCTTGGCGCAGACATCGGCATTCGGCAGCCCGTCGACCACGTCGCGGGCGTCGCGGTCGGCGGCCGAGACCCGGGCCGCGGTGATCGCCGTGGCCGAGAGCAGGAGCGACATTGCGATGATGGAGCGGGTGCGAACGGGTGGCCGGCGTCTCATGGTGATATCCCTCCGACAACGCCCCCCGGCGCGGCGGCAAGCTCGCAATCGTTTCAGGCGGGAACGGGGCCGGAAGGTGATCGTCAAAAGGCAGGCGCCCGGTGTGTCGGTCCGGCCACAGGTGCGGGCGGGCGACCGTCTTTTCTCCGTTGAGACAGGTGCGGGACAGGTTTTGACGGGACAGCCGTGATACAGCGCGTCCCATGATCCGTTTCCTTGTTGCCCTCGCCTGTCTCATCGCCGCCCACGCCGCGCCCGCGAGCGCCTGGGAGCGTTTCGGTATCGTCCTCCTGCACGGCAAGACCGGCGGGCCCGGCCAGTTCACCCAGCTCGCCCGCGACCTCACCGAAATGGGCTATCTGGTTGAAACGCCGGAGCTTTGCTGGTCCGGGCGGCGGATCTACGACCGATCCTTCACCGGCTGTTTCGAGGATATCGATAATGCCGTCGCCATCCTCGAGAATGATGGCGCCGAGGGAATTATCGTTGCAGGTCATAGCCTTGGCGGCGTCGGCGCACTCGCCTATGCAGCCAACCGGGAGGGGATAAGTGGCGTCATCGCCCTGGCGCCGGCCGGCGATCCGGTCGCCTTCGGCAAGATCGGGGTGATCGCGAAAAGCCTCAAAAGGGCTCGCGCCGCGGTCGCTGCAGGTGACGGCGATATCATTGATACCTTTAACGATTTCGTCCTCGGCAAGGCCCTGCCGGTGAAGGCGACCGCCGCCGATTTCCTGACCTTCTTCGGGCCTGACAGCCCCGGCGTGATGACCACGACCCTCCCCGCCCTGAAGGCGCCGCTCCTCTGGGTCGCGGGAACGAAGGACTCAAGCCAGCGCAACGCCAGGAGCCTCTTCGCGATGGCGCCGAAAGACGATCAGAATCAATTCGTTACGGTCAACGCCGGCCATCTGGGCACGCCCTCAGCCGCCTTCGACGCCATTCTCGACTGGCTGGATTCGCTGGAAGATTAGCCTCAGACCAGCCGCGACTTCTCGACCGCGGCGGTGATGAATGATGCAAAGAGCGGATGCGGGTCGAAGGGCCGCGACTTCAGTTCCGGATGGTATTGCACGCCGATGAACCACGGGTGGTCCGTGTATTCGAGCGTTTCCGGCAAGACCCCGTCCGGAGAAAGTCCTGCGAAGCACAGGCCCTTCTCCTCGAAGCGGTCGCGGTAGTCGATGTTGATCTCGTAGCGGTGGCGATGGCGCTCCGAGATGTCTGTCGTGCCGTAGATGCCGGCGATCCTGCTGCCGGCCTTCAACTTGGCGGGATAGGCGCCAAGGCGCATCGTGCCGCCGAGATCGCTGTCGTCGCCGCGCTGCTCCAGCACGTTGCCGCGGACCCATTCGGTCATCAGGCCGACGATCGGCTCCGGCGTCGGGCCGAATTCGCTCGAGCTCGCATCCGGCAATCCGGCGACGTTGCGCGCCGCCTCGATCATCGCGAGCTGCATGCCGAAGCATATGCCGAGAAAGGGCAACTTGCGCTCCCGCGCGAAGCGGATCGCGGCGATCATTCCCTCGGAGCCGCGCTTGCCGAAGCCGCCTGGCACCAGGATGCCGTCGACATCCTCGAGCCGCTGGAGCATGGCGCCATCGACTTCGAGGGTCTCCGATTCGATCCAGTCGATATTGACCTTCACGGTGTTGGCGATGCCGCCATGGAGCAGCGCCTGGACCAGCGACTTATAGGCATCGTGCAGGCCGGTATACTTGCCGACGATGGCAATCGTCACCTCGCCCTCGTGATCGCGGAGCGCGCTGCCGATATCGTGCCAGCGGGCGAGTTCGGGCATCGGCGCCTCTTCGACGCCAAAGGCAGCCAGCACCTCATCGTCGAGGCCCTCGGAGTGGTAGGCGATCGGCACGTCGTAGATATTGGGGACGTCGAGCGCCTGGATGACCGCGCTCGGCCGCACGTTGCAGAAGAGCGAGAGTTTCCGCCTTTCCTCGCTTGGAATCGGCCTGTCGGCGCGAACCAGCAGGACGTCCGGCTGGATACCGATCTCACGGAGCTCCCTGACCGAATGCTGGGTCGGCTTGGTCTTCAGCTCGCCCGCCGAGGCGATATACGGCATCAGGGTCAGGTGGACGTAGACGGCGTGGCCGCGCGGCAGGTCGTTGCCGAGTTGCCGGATCGCCTCGAAGAACGGCAATCCCTCGATATCGCCCACCGTGCCGCCGATCTCGCAGAGCACGAAATCCTCGTCCTCGTTGCCGTCGAGGACGAACTGCTTGATGGCATCGGTGACGTGAGGGATCACCTGCACCGTGGCGCCGAGATAGTCGCCCCGTCGCTCCTTGGTGATGATCTCCTGGTAGATGCGCCCCGTCGTGATGTTGTCGCGCTGGGTCGCCGGCCGTCCGGTGAACCGCTCGTAATGGCCAAGGTCGAGGTCGGTCTCGGCGCCGTCGTCGGTGACGAAGACCTCGCCGTGCTGATAGGGGCTCATCGTCCCCGGGTCGACGTTGAGATAGGGGTCGAGTTTCCTCAGGCGGACCTTGTAGCCCCGCGCCTGCAGCAGCGCGCCCAGAGCCGCCGAAGCGATGCCCTTGCCAAGGGAAGAAACCACGCCGCCGGTGATGAAGACGTACCGCGCCATGGGCGTCTACCCTAATCGCTGACGATCTGATTCGCAGAGTCGAAAAAGACCGTTCACCCCAAAAAAAGACGGCCCCGCCGTGGATCGCCGGAGCCGCCGATGTGAAATTCGCGCCCTTGCTAGTCGGTCGGGACTTGCGGACCGGCGGGCTCGGTCGCGGGCGCGGTATCCTCGCCGGTCGGAACCGGCGTGATCGCCTGCAATTCGTCGAGAATACCCGGGCCGTTGGTGGCGTCGCCACCGCCGCTCGCGCCGTCTCCGCCGGCGGCATCGGCCGGGGTGTCGGCGCTGATCGGAGCCGGTTCGGACTGCACATTATCGAGGATCGAAGCAGGCCCGCCCTGGAAGCGCGACAGGATGGTCAGGGCAATCGAGGTAGCGAAAAAGGCGGCCGCCAAGATCGCGGTCGTCCGGGTCAACACGTTGGTCTGGCCGCGGGTCGACATGAAATTGCCGCCACCGCCGATGCCCAGGGCCCCCCCTTCCGAACGCTGGAGGAGAACCACTGCGATAAGCGCCAAAATCACCATCAGGTGAATGACGATGATAACGATATCCATCGATCAAGCTGTCCTTGAAGTCCGCGCCTTGTACACGAAGCCGCTTCGTCTTGCCAACTGGTCCGGATGCCTCATCCGGCGGCGGCTATGATACCCAGGAAATCGGCGGCTTTGAGGCTGGCACCGCCGACAAGCGCCCCATCGACATTGGCAAGCGGCAGTATCTCCCCGGCATTGCCCGGTTTGACCGAACCGCCGTAAAGCAACCGGATTCCAGCGGCCGCCTCGCCGAAACGCGCGACCAACTCGGTGCGTATATGGGCATGCGCCTCCCGGATGTCATCATTCGACGCCGTCAGGCCGGTTCCGATCGCCCAGACCGGCTCATAGGCGACGACCAGGTTCTCCGCGCTCGAACCGTCGGGCACGGAGCCTTCCAGTTGCGAGGAGAGGACCGCAAGGGTCTCGCCGGCGCGACGCTGGGCCTCCGTTTCGCCAATGCACAGGATGACCAGCAGGCCCGCCCGCCAGCCCGCTTCGGCCTTTGCCCGCACCAGGGCGTCATCCTCATCGTGGTCGGTGCGCCGCTCCGAATGGCCGACGACGACGAGCGTACCGCCGGCGTCGGCGATCATCTCGGCCGAGACGTCGCCGGTGTGGGCCCCGCCGGCCGCGGTGTGGCAATCCTGTCCGCCGATCATCAGCGCGGCACCTCGGGCACGCTCCGTGGCCGCTGCGATCAGGGTGGCGGGAGGGCAAATGCCGACATCACAGGCGACACCTCCAATCCCCGACCTGACGGCATCGATCTCGGCGAGGCTTGCCCTCGTCCCGTTCATCTTCCAATTACCCACCACGAACTGTCGCACGGTCGACATGTTGAATGACTTTCCCTCTGGGTTACATGGGATCAGTTGCGCCTGTCCCATGGGCGTCACGCCCTAGCAAATCGTTGCGATAAATCAAAGCGCCGTGGTCCCGCGGCGCCGAAACGGACAGGATTGGACCGGAGCAGACCCCGCCATGTTCGCCAAGGACCTTATGACGACCGATGTCGTTTCGGTTTCACCCGATACACCAGTCCGCGAGATTGCGCGCATTCTCGTCCAACACGGCGTCAGCGCCATGCCGGTCGTCGACGAGAAGGGTGTCCCGATCGGCATCGTCAGCGAAAGCGACCTTCTCCGTCCGGCGGAGCTGGACGAAGGCCGGGGCCATCGGGACTGGTGGCTGACAATTCTCGCCAAGGGCGAAGAATTGAGCGACGATTTCCTGGCAACGCTGCGCCAGCCGCGATCAATCGCGCGGGACATCATGACCTCTCCCGTCGTCACGGTGGCCGAGTCCACGGGCGCCGACGAGATCGCTCGCCTGATGCACACGCTCCATATAAAGCGGGTTCCCGTCATTCGCGCCGAGCGGATCGTAGGCATCGTCAGCCGCGGTGACATGCTGAAGGCCCTGAGTTCCAAACCGAAAGCACCACCATCGTCAAATCATCACGGCTTTGTCGAATGGATCGACGAACACTTCGAGAAAAGCCTGCGCCGCGATCACGGCCTGCCGACGTCGCCCGGTACGCCGACGGTTCCTCCGCCTGCTCCGGCAACGCAGGTGACCGCCGAACACTTTCGGGACCTGGTCAACGACTTTCACACGACCGAGATGATGAAGCGCCGGCACGAGCACGAAGTCGAAATGTCGCGACGTCGGGAAACCGTGCGCCAACTGGTCGATACGCATCTCACCGACAGGGAATGGCGCGAACTCGTTCACAAGGCACGCCGCGCGGCGCAAAACGGCGAAACCGAAATGCTGTTGTTGCGTTTCCCGGCTCAAATCTGCAGCGATGGCGGGCGGGCGATCAACGCCCCCGATCCTCATTGGCCCTCGACGCTGCGGGGCGAGCCGGCGGAGCTTTATCTCCGCTGGGAGCGCGATCTGAGGCCTGGCGGCTTCCACATCGTGGCCCGGGTGCTCGACTTTCCGGACGGGGTTCCGGGCGATATCGGCCTGTTCCTGGTCTGGAGCGGATAGGAAACCACGGCTCGAGGGCGGCGCCCCGGTCCATTTCCGCGGCTTGCGGCAGGAAATCCGGCTGCCTATTATCCGCGAAAATCCAACGGGGCGGCGCATGGAGATCGTGCGCCGCCAATTTGTAAGGAATTCCAATGCTTGATGCGCTTCGCAAAGGCGCCGGGGGATGGGTCGCACAGCTGTTCATCGCCCTCCTCGTGGTCAGTTTCGCCGTCTGGGGTGTCTCGGGCTTCTTCACCGGCTTCTACTCCGACACGGTAGCCACGGTCGGGAAGACGGATGTCTCGGCGCGGGATTTCGCGCGCGAATACGACCTGGCGAAGCGGCGGCTCGGCCAGCAGATCGGCCAGGCGGTGACCGACCAACAGGCCCAGTTGTTCGGCATTCCCGCCCAGGTTCTCGGCCGCCTCGTCACCGAGGCCGCGCTCAGCGACGAAGCCAATACCCTCGGGCTCGGGGTTTCCGGCGACATGCTGGCGAAGCAGATCAAGGACGATCCCTCCTTCCAGGGGCCGACCGGCGCCTTCGACCGCAACAGCTTCATCCAGGTGATCAACAATGCCGGGATGACGGAAGACCAGTTCGTGTCGCAACTCCAGAAGAGCTATGTCCGGCAGCAGCTCGCCTCGGCGCTTGTCGGCGAGGTCGAGGTTCCCGACTCCTACATGCGGGCCTATCACGACTATACGAACGAGGAGCGCGACATCGGCTACCTGGTTCTGACCCCGGAAATGGCCGGGACGATTCCCGACCCCACCGAGACCGAGCTGACCACCTTCTTCAACGAGCACAAGAGCGACTGGCGGGCGCCCGAGTTCCGGTCCGTCAACGTCGTCCGGATGATCCCGGCGGATATCGCCAACGTCGACGACATTTCCGACGACGAGGCGCGCAAGGTCTATGACAGCCAGCTCGAGTCGCGTTTCACCGCGCCGGAGAAGCGCCAGGTCGGGCAGATCGTCTTCAAGGATATGGCGGAGGCGACCGAGGCAGCGTCCGCCCTCGCCGACGGCAAGACCTTCGACGAGTTGGTTGCCGATCGCGGCTTGAAGCCGGGAGACGTCGACCTCGGGCTGATCACCCGCGACAAGATCCTCGACCCCAAGGTCGCCGAGGCGGCCTTCTCGCTCGATGCGAACAGCGTCAGCGGCATCGTCGAAGGGCAGTTCGGGCCGGTCATCGTGCGGGTCACGACGATCGAGCCGGCGGTTGTGCAGAGCTTCGACGAGGTGAAGGGCACCATCAAGAAGGAGCTGGCGGAAGCGCATGCCGCCCAGGAGATCGCCGATCAGTTTGACGTGATCGAGGACGCCCGCGCCGGCGGGGCGACGCTCTCGGAAGTCGCCGCCAACTACGGACTTGACCTGGTCAACTATTCCGCGATCGACGGCACCGGCAAGGATGGCGACGGCAACGAGATCAAGGACCTGCCCGGTGGACGGGCCCTGGTCTCGGAGGTCTTCCAATCCGATGTCGGCCTCGAGAACAACGCCATTCCGGTCGAGGGCGGCTACGTCTGGTTCGAGGTGACCGCGGTCAGCGCGGAACGCGATCGCGAGTTGCCGGAGGTCAGGGAGAAGGTCATCGCCGCCTTCAAGAAGGCCCAGGTCGACGAAAAGCTGACGAAGCTCGCCGCCGACTTGCGCGACCGCCTCGCCCAGGGCGATGCGATCGACACGGTCGCCGCGGATGCGGGTGTCGAGCCGCGGACCGCGGCGGCGGTCAAACGAACGACGGAGGCCAATGACAAACTGACGACCGCTGCGATCCAGCAGGCCTTCGGCGGGCCAAAGGGATATGCCGCCGTCGCCGAAGGGGCCGACGAGTCGAAAATCGTGCTGGTGGTCGAGGGAATCACCGTGCCGCCCTACTTCTCGGGCGCCCCCGACATGGCGGAGACCGAACAGCGGCTGTCGAACGACATCGCCAACGATTTCCTCCAGCAATATGTCGCCCAGCTCCAGCAGAAGCTCGGGATCGCGGTCAATCAGGTGACCCTGCAGCAGCTGATCGGCGGAGCCGGATCCGGCTGATCGAGCGCCGGACGGACAAGCGATGCTGGTCGAACCCGCAGAACCCGATTTCGCGCGCACCCACGCGGCCGGCAGGCCACAGGTCTGCTGGACGCGGCTGGTGGCGGATCTCGAGACGCCGGTATCGGCGATGCTCAAGCTTTCGGCGGGTCGCAAGAACTGCTTCCTGCTGGAGTCGGTCGAGGGGGGCGCGGTCCGTGGCCGCTATTCGATCATCGGGATCGAGCCTGACCTGATCTTCCGCGCCTCGGGCGACAAGGCGGAGATCAACCGCAACCCGCGCGGCGCTCCCGATGACTTCCGCGCCGCGGCGGAACCGCCACTCGAGGCGCTCCGGGGGCTGATCGCGGAATCCCGGATCGACCTGCCCGACAGCCTGCCGCCGATGGCGGCCGGCATCTACGGCTATCTTGGCTATGACATGGTGCGGCAGATGGAGGAGCTGCCGCCGCCCAACCCCGATCCCCTCGGATTTCCGGACGCGACCCTGCTCAGACCGACCGTCATCGTCGTCTTCGATTCCGTCCGCGACGAAATCACGGTGGTGACCCCGGTCCGCCCGGCGCCAGGCGCCGGCGCTGCGTCCGACTACGGCCGCGCCGTGGATCGCCTCACCGAGGTCGTCGAGGCCCTCGACATGCCGCTCGACAAGTCCTTCGAGGCGGTCGACGTCGATTTCGACATGCCGGTCGAGTCGAATACGCCGCGCGAGCGCTATCTCGAGATGGTGGCCCGCGCCAAGGACTATATCGCCGCCGGAGACATCTTCCAGGTGGTCCTGTCGCAGCGCTTCGAGGCGCCCTTCTCGCTGCCGCCCTTCGCGCTCTACCGGGCGCTCCGCCGGGTGAACCCCTCGCCCTACCTCTATTATCTCGATTTCGGCGCCTTCGCGGTGGCCGGGTCCAGTCCCGAAATCCTGGTCCGGGTCCGCGATGGCGAAGTGACCATTCGCCCGATCGCCGGGACGCGGCCGCGCGGCGGCAACCCGGAAGAGGACAAGGCGCTGGAGAGGGAGCTGCTCGCCGACCCGAAGGAGCGGGCCGAGCACCTCATGCTCCTCGACCTCGGCCGCAACGACGTCGGTCGGGTCGCGGAAATCGGCACGGTCGAGGTTACCGACCAGTTCTTCCCCGAATATTACAGCCACGTGATGCATATCGTGTCGAACGTGGTCGGCCGCCTCTCGCCCGACCATGACGCGCTCTCCGCGCTTGCCGCCGGCTTTCCGGCGGGCACCGTCTCAGGCGCGCCGAAGGTCCGGGCGATGGAGATCATCGACGAACTGGAGCTCGAGAAACGCGGCATCTATGCCGGCTGCGTCGGCTATTTCACCGCCAATGGCGACATGGATTCCTGCATCATCCTGCGCACCTCGATCATCAAGGACGGCAAGATGTACGTCCAGGCCGGCGCCGGGATCGTGGCGGATTCCGTGCCGGAGAGCGAGCACAACGAATGCGTCGCCAAATCGCGCGCCCTTTTCCGGGCGGCCGAGGAGGCGGTAAGGTTCGCTTCCGGGGTCGGCAGAGGGCAGTAAGCCAGGACGTTGGCCGCCAGACCGGCGGGCAGGATGGCGCCCGCCGAAATGGTCGAAGGGCGACGCACCGCTTGCGCCCTTAGGACAACCTGTCCTATCCCTCAGCAAGATAGGACACAGGTCATGACCATTCTCGTCATCGATAACTACGACAGCTTCACCTACAACCTCGTGCATTTCCTCGGGGAGCTCGGGGCCAAGCTCGCCGTGCGCCGCAACGACAAGATCGCCATCGACGACGTGGTGGCGATGGACCCGGAAGCGATCGTCATCTCACCCGGCCCGTGCACGCCGAGCGAGGCGGGCATCTGCGTGCCGCTGATCGAGCGGGTCGGCGCCGGAATCCCGATCCTCGGCGTCTGCCTCGGCCACCAGTCGATCGGCCAGGCCTATGGCGGCCAGGTGGTCCGGGCGCCGAGCCTCATGCACGGCAAGCTGAGCACGATCCATCACACCGGCAGGTCGGTCTTTCGCGGGATCAACGGCGATTTCCAGGCAACGCGCTACCACTCGCTGACCGTCGCGCCGGAGAGCCTGCCGGACGACCTCGAGGTCACCGCAACCGCCGACGACGGCGTGATCATGGGCGCCATGCACAAGAGCCATCCGGTCCATGGCGTCCAGTTCCACCCGGAATCGATCGCCTCCGAACACGGGCATCGCATTCTCAAGACCTTTCTCGATATCGCGGCCGCCTGGAACGCAAAGCACCGCGTCGAACGATCGGTTGCCTGAGGGGGAAGACATGGCGGACTTGAAGGCGACGATCGGCAAGATCGCGGGTGGCGAGACGCTGAGCCAGGACGAGGCGCGCGAAGCCTTCGACGTCATCATGTCGGGCGACGCCAGCCCGACGCATATCGCCGCCTTCCTGACCGGGTTGCGGATTCGCGGGGAGACGGTGGACGAGATCGCCGGTGCCGTCGCGACGATGCGGGCGAAGATGGCACCGGTCGACGCGCCCGCGGATGCGATCGACGTTGTCGGCACCGGCGGCGACGCCTCGGGCAGCTACAACATTTCCACCGCAGCGGCTTTCGTCGTGGCGGGCGCGGGCGTCCCGGTCGCGAAGCATGGCAACCGGGCGCTCACCTCCAAATCCGGTGCCGCCGATACGCTTGCCGCGCTTGGCGTCGATATCGAGCTGACGCCCGACCGGATCGGACGATGCATCAGGGAAGCCGGGATCGGCTTCATGTTCGCGCCGGCCCATCACGCGGCGATGAAGCATGTCGGCCCGGTCCGCGCCGAGCTCGGCTTCCGGACGATCTTCAACCTGATCGGCCCCTTGTCCAACCCGGCCAGCGTCAAACGCTACCTGCTCGGCGTCTATTCGCCCGACTGGGTCGAGCCGCTGGCGGATGTGCTGGGAAGCCTCGGGGCTGAGCGGGCCTGGGTCGTCCACGGCGCCGGGGGCCTCGATGAGATTTCTCCCGCCGGAGAGACGAAAGTCGCGTCGCTCGAGAATGGCACGGTGACCATCTTCACCATCCGCCCCGAGGATGCAGGCCTCTCCCCTTCGCCGGCGGAAGCGATCAAGGGCGGGGACGCCGCGCATAATGCCGAAGCCCTGCGTGCATTGCTCGATGGCGCCCGGGGTGCATATAGGGATACGGTGCTGCTCAATGCCGGCGCGGCGCTCATCGTCGCGGGACTGGCGACGGATATCGCGGAAGGAGCGGCGTTTGCCGCGGAGACCATCGATTCCGGCAAGGCGAAACAGCGACTGGACGACCTCGTCGCGATATCGAATGGATAGGCCATGGCGGATATCCTGAAGACAATAGAGGTGAGCAAGAGAGCCGAGATCGAGGCCGCCAAGGCATCCGTCCCGCCTGCGGAGATGGAGAAACGGGCGCTTGCCGCGCCGGCGCCGCGGCGCTTCGTCCGGGCGCTGCGGCGGACGATCGATCAGGGCCGCCCGGCACTGATCGCCGAGATCAAGAAGGCGAGCCCCTCCAAGGGGCTGATCCGCCCCGATTTCGATCCACCCGCTCTTGCGCAGGCCTACGAGGCAGGCGGCGCCACCTGCCTTTCCGTGCTGACCGACGCGCCTTTCTTCCAGGGGGCGCCGGAGTATCTGGTCGCCGCGCGCGACAGCG
This sequence comes from Bauldia sp., assembly GCF_020442045.1. Lineage (GTDB taxonomy): Bacteria > Pseudomonadota > Alphaproteobacteria > Rhizobiales > Kaistiaceae > Bauldia. Next base: position 12,204 of record NZ_JAGRLA010000069.1, read on the forward strand.
TCGCCCTTCCGGTCCTGCGCAAGGACTTCATGTACGAGCCCTATCAGGTCCACGAAGCCCGCGCGATGGGGGCCGATTGCATCCTCATCATCATGGCCGCGGTGAGCGACGCCGAGGCCGAGGCGCTGGAGCGGACCGCGGCGGGACTCGGCATGGACGTCCTGGTCGAGGTCCATGACGAGGCCGAGCTCGAACGGGCCCTCGCCCTCGCCTCGCCGCTCCTCGGCATCAACAACCGCGACCTCAAGACCTTCGAGACGTCGCTGACGGTGAGCGAGCGCCTCGCGCCGAGGGTGCCGGACGACCGCTTGCCGGTCGGTGAGAGCGGAATTTTCACGCCCGGCGACATCGAGCGATTGTCTCGGGCCGGCATCGGAGCCTTCCTGGTCGGCGAAAGCCTGATGCGGCAGGAGGATGTCGCCGCAGCGACCGCGGCCCTGCTGCGCCCCGCCCTCGCAGCGTGATGGCCATGGATTTCAACATCCGCCCGGCGAATTTCGACGAATACGATCTCCTCGCCGACGTCGAACGGAGCGCGGCGCAGCGCTTCCTCCAGGTCGGCCTCGCCGACATAGCCGAGGCCGAACCGACGGATGCCGAATTCATCGGTACGGTCGCCGCCTTCGGCGGTGCTTTCGTCGCCGCCCGCCAGGAAGACGATGCGCCAGTGGGCTTCATCCTCGTCGGTATCCTCGACCGGGCCGCGCATATCTACGAGTTGTCGGTCGCCGAGGACTATGGCCGCCAGGGGATCGGCCGCCTGCTGATCGAGGAGGCCTCCCGCTATGCCGGGGCTGAGGGTGTGACCGCCCTCACCCTGTCGACCTTCCGCGATGTGCCGTGGAACGGTCCCTTCTACGAACAGCTCGGCTTCCGCTACCTCTCCCGCGCCGAGTGGACGCCGGCGCTCCATATCCTGCACAAGCTCGAGAAGCTGAACCGGCTCCCTGTCAAGCGGCGCGCCTTCATGCGATGGGACGGCGAATGAGCGGGGAGACGCTGAGCCATCTCGATGCGACCGGCGCGGCGAATATGGTCGACGTGTCGGCCAAGCCGGTAACGGAGCGGGTCGCCGTCGCCGAAGGCGCGGTCAGGATGAGCCGGGAAACGCTCGACCTCGTCCGGTCGGGCAATGCCAGGAAGGGCGACGTGATCGGCACGGCGCGGATCGCCGGGATCATGGCGGCCAAGAAGACCCACGACCTCATTCCGCTGTGCCATCCGATCGGCCTCTCGAAGGTCACGCTCGACATCGATCCCGACGATGCCCTGCCGGGCTTCCGGGTCCGCGCCACCACCAAGGTCGCCGAACGGACCGGCGTCGAGATGGAGGCCCTGACGGCGGTCTCTGTTGCCTGCCTGACGATCTACGACATGGCGAAGGCGGTCGACCGGGCGATGGTCATCACCGACGTGCGCCTCGTCGAGAAGAGCGGCGGGCAATCGGGCGACTGGCGGGCGGCGGAAGCATGAGCCTGCTGCCGGTCGAGGATGCGATCGCGCGGATCGTCGGCGACGTGTCGGCGCCCCTCGGCTCTGAGGAGGTCGCGCTTGGCGAGGCGGCGGGCCGGACGCTTGCGCGGGATCTCGCGGCAAGGCGATCCCAGCCGCCCTTCGCCGCCTCGGCGATGGACGGCTATGCCGTCCGCGCCGTCGATGTGGCGCGCGGCCTTCGCCTCAAGGTGATCGGGGTCGCGGCGGCGGGGCATAGCTTCGCCGGCAAGGTTTCGGAGGGCGAGACCGTCCGGATCTTCACCGGCGCGCCCGTTCCGGAAGGCGCCGACACCGTTCTCATCCAGGAAGACGCGGAGGTCGTCGGCGAAGCGACGATCATGGCGCAGAAGCCGGTCGCGTCCGGCCGCCATATCCGCCGGGCGGGGCTCGACTTCGAGCTTGGCACGACGCTTCTTGCCGCCGGCACCTTGCTCGGCCCGCGCGAGGTATCCCTCATCGCCTCGATGGGCCATGCCGCCGTCCCGGTGCGCCGGCGCCCCCGGGTCGCGATCATCGCGACCGGCGACGAACTGGTGCCGCCGGGAACGATGCCCGGCCCCGACCAGATCATCGCGTCGAATGCCGTCGCGATCGCGGCCCTGGCACGCGACGCCGGCGGCGAGCCGTTCGACCTCGGCATCGTCGGCGATACCGAAGACGCGATTGCCGACGCGGTCGCCAGGGCATCCCGGCTCCCGGCGGATGTCCTGGTCACGATCGGCGGCGCCTCGGTCGGCGATCACGACCTCGTCCGGGATGTCCTCCAGGCGAACGGCATGGCGCTCGACTTCTGGCGCATTGCCATGCGGCCGGGCAAGCCGCTGATGTTCGGTCGTCTGGGAGACCAGAAGGTGCTGGGCCTGCCCGGCAATCCGGTATCGTCCTTCGTGTGCGGTTTGCTCTTCCTCCGCCCGTTGGTCGCGGCTCTTCTGGGCCGCCGGTATGCGGACCCGACGGAGGCCGCCGTCCTTGCGGCCGACGTCGCCGGGAATGACAGCCGGCAGGACTACGTCCGCGCCACCTATCGCGCGCATGAGGCCGGCGTGCCGTCGGTCATTCCGCTTCCGGTCCAGGACAGCGCGATGGTCTCGGTGCTCACCGAGGCCAACTGCCTTCTCATCCGCCCGCCGCATGCGGACGCGGCACGGGCCGGCGCCCCCTGCCGGATCATCCGCCTGCGCTGACATTTCGCGTCGTCGACAAGAAATCAGGCACGCCCCGCGTCCGGAATTGTCCCTTAACTGAATATTCAGTCTTGCGGAACACATATAGAACAAGGTAGTTTGTTCGTGCTTTGTACCTGACTCGGCCCATCGGCAAGGTTCCCGGACGATCCAAATGCTTACGCGCAAACAGCACGAACTCCTGATGTTCATCCACGAACGGCTGAAGGAATCGGGCATTCCGCCGTCCTTCGACGAAATGAAGGACGCCCTCGACCTGAGATCCAAGTCGGGGATCCATCGGCTGATCAGGGCACTGGAAGAGCGCGGCTTCATTCGACGCCTGCCGAACCGGGCGCGGGCCATCGAGGTTGTGCGGATGCCGGAATCGGCGACCCCGCCGGCGCAGCGGTCTCGCGGCTTCTCGCCGAGCGTCATCGAAGGCAGCCTCGGCCGGGTCAAGCCGGTGAGCCACGATTCGGCTGCAGAGCCGGTGACGATCCCGGTGATGGGACGTATCGCCGCCGGCGTGCCGATCGAGGCGATCCAGACCCACAGCCATTCGATCGGCGTGCCGCCGGACATGCTGTCTCCCGGCGAGCATTTCGCACTCGACGTGCGCGGCGATTCGATGATCGAGGCCGGTATCCTGGACGGTGATACGGTCCTGATCCGCAAGTCCGACACGGCCGATACCGGAGACATCGTCGTCGCGCTGGTTGACGAGGAGGAGGCAACGTTGAAGCGGCTGCGGCGGAAAGGCGCCTCGATCGCCCTCGAGGCCGCGAACCCCGCCTATGAGACGCGGATTTTCGGGCCGGACCGGGTGCGGATCCAGGGCAAGCTTGTCGGACTGCTGCGGCGTTACTGACGCGTCGGCGGCATGAATGCCCTGCGGTTGGGCGGATAGGCGGCCTCGACACGAAAGCCGCTCTCCTCTCCCTTTTGCGGGAGCCGGTAGAGCGCGTGTGCGCCACCGGTCCGGAGGTCGGGACGATCGATCACCGTCGCGGCCTCGTCGCAGAAATCCGGCGCGGTGAACCGGCTTATGACCAGATCCGCCATGCGGCAGTCGTCGGCAAACGCCTCCGGCTTCAGGCCCACCGCCACCGTGGTTCCATCGTGAAGCGTGGCGACGCAACCGATCGGGTCGCACCGTGTGCCGTCTTCGAGGGTGCTTGACACCGGACGCGTGTCGGCATCGGCCCTCAGCCATGTTTCGACGGCGAAGCGGTTCGCCTTGAGACCGACGATCCGGTAGAGCCCGTCCTCGCCTCGGATGGCGACAGTCGTCCCGCTTTCCGCGATCAGGATGTCGGGACGGGGCGCGAGCGCCGCTGCCGGGATAGCGGCAACCAACGGCAACAGGCCGAGGAAGCGCCAGCGTTCGCGCCAGATCGACAGCCACAGGAAGCCGGAAACCACCAGCAGCAACGCGCCGGCCGGCGCCATCGGTACGCCTCCCCAGTCGTGCGACCATGCGGCCGTCGTCCGTGCGACTACGAGAATCCAGTCAAGGCCCCACCCCATCACGGTGAGGGGCAGCGCCTCGAGGCCGAACGGCATCAGCAACACCGAGAAGAAAGCCATCGGCATCACGACCACGCCGACCACCGGCATCGCGAGAAGGTTGGCGACGAGGGTGAGCGGGGCCGCCCGCTGGAAGTGGTAGATGGCGAATGGCGTCGTTGCGAGGCCGGCGACCAGCGATGTCAGGAGGAGGCTCCGGGCCGACAGGTAAAGCCGCGTCGCCACGCCCCTTTCCACGAGCTCGGGAATTGCCAGCCGCTTGGCCGCCAATTCGCGGATCGCCTCGTAGCCGGCGACCAGAGCCAGGGTGGCCGCGAAGGACATCTGGAAGCTTGCCGTGAGAAGGCTCTCCGGCTCGACAAGGAGGACGATCATCGCGGCGAGCGCGACGTTTCGGAGCGTGATCGCCCGGCGATCGATCATCACCGCGACGAGCATGACCGCCAGCATGACGAAGGCGCGCTCGGTCGACACGCCGGCACCCGAGATGGCCAGGTAGATCGCGGCGATCCCGAGCGCCCCGGCGGCCGCCCATTTCCGGATCGGCCGCGTGGTGGCGAGCGTCGGCGACAGCGCCAGCAGCGCGCGGATCAGCCAGAAGGCGGAGCCGGCGACCAGGGCCATGTGGAGCCCGGAGATGGCGAGGATGTGCCCGAGGCCGGAATCGCGCATCGCGTCCTGGGCCGCCTCGGATATGCCCCGCCGGTCCCCCATGACCAGCGCGGCGGCGATCTGTCCCCGGTCGCCGGGGAGTGCCGCGATGATGCGTTCGCGAATGGTCTGGCGAAGATGCGCGACCGGCATCGCCAGCCGGATACCAAGGGGCGGTGGCCCGATGTCGGCCGGTTTCGCGGCGCCGTAGGCGAAGCCGACCGCGCCGATGCGATCGTAATAGTCGGCTCGGGCGAAATCGTAGCCGCCCGGAATCGTCGGCCCGCTTGGCGGCCTGAGGCGGGCGAGCACGGCGATCGCATCGCCGACGGCGATCGTGTCGGCCTTGCTGCGGATGGTTATCCGGACCTCGCGGGGCATTCTGCCGGCGCGCAGCTTCTCCATCTGATGGACGCGGAGCACGATCCTGGCGCCGCCCCGCGACGCTGCCTCGCGTGCCGCCACCCAGCCATCCAGGTTGGTGGTCATCTCGCGCTCGAGGATCGGCGCGGCGACCAGATCGGTTCGGGCCTTCATGACGCCGGCGCCGAGCGTCACGACCGTCAATGCGACGAGGACCCGGAAAAGGCCGAGGCGTGTCCGGGCGGTCCAGCTCGCAACGCCGAGAAGAAGCGAGACGACCGCCAAGGCC
>NZ_JAGRLA010000070.1 GCF_020442045.1 Bauldia sp.
CACGCCGGTGAGCGGATCGCCGGCCCGGTCGCGGCGCGGGTGCTACGGGTCGTCGACGGCGACACGCTGATCGTCGAGGCGGCGATCTGGATCGGCCAGCGGATCGTCGTCAATGCACGAATCCGCGGCATCGACGCGCCGGAGCTTCGCGGCCACTGCCGACGCGAGAAGGCCATGGCAAGGGCCGCGCGGGATACCCTCTCCCGAATCGCCGAAACCGGGGGCGTCACCCTGACCGACATCGAGAATGACAAATACGGGGGCCGCGTGGTCGCCGATGTCGCGACCGACGACGGCGTCGATCTCGGCAAGCATATGCGCGCCTCCGGCCTCGCCCGCGCCTATGACGGCGGTGCGCGGGGCGGCTGGTGCGATCTCGCCGGACTGGGCGGCTGACGGAAGATCGGCGCGACCGGGCGCTTGACGCGGCACCGCATCGGCATATGTTCAGCCCCGGTGATACGGGGTGCTCGTCCGGCAGGACGGGCTGAGAAGATACCCGCCGAACCTGATCTGGATAATGCCAGCGCAGGGAGCCGTCACCACCGGCATCCGGGAAGAACGCCCCGCCAGCGCCGGCCAGGGCTTCCGCGCGACAAAGCGAGGAATGCCGTGGAACGACCCGACCTGACATCCGCCATCGACCGCCTGCGCAGCCGCGGGCCGCTGGTCCACAACATCACCAACTATGTCGTCATGAACTCGACGGCGAATGCGCTGCTTGCCGCCGGCGCGTCGCCGGCCATGGTCCATGCGCTCGACGAGGTCGCCGACTTCGCGCCGATCGCCCAAGCACTGGTGATCAACATCGGAACGCTTTCCGCGCCCTGGGTCGCCGCGATGGAGAAGGCCGCGGAGGCCGCCAACGCCGCCGGGGTGCCGTGGATCCTCGATCCGGTCGCGGCCGGCGCGACCGCCTACCGGACCGAGACCGCGACCCGCCTGGCGGCAATGGGGCCGGCAGTGATCCGCGGCAATGCCTCGGAGATCATGTCGCTGGCCGGCGAGGCCGGCGGCGCCCGCGGCGTCGACAGCACCAAGGGCTCGGAGGCGGCGCAGGACGCGGCGCGGCGGCTGGCGAAGCGAACCGGCGCCGTCGTCGCGGTCACCGGCGCGGTCGACTACGTCACCGATGGCGAGCGGATGGTGGGGCTCGCCAACGGCGACCCGATGCTCGCCCGGGTCACCGGCACCGGCTGCATGGCGACCGCGATCATCGGCGCCTGTCTCGGCGCCGGGCTCGCGCCCTTCGACGCCGCCGTCGCCGGACTGACCATGCTCGGCGTCGCCGCCGAAACGGCGATCCGCCATGCCAACGGCCCGGCATCCTTCCAGGTCGGCCTGATCGACGCGCTCCACCGGCTCGACGATGCCGCGCTCGTGGCTGGCGTGCGTTGGGCATGAGGCGGCTCCCCGACCTGACGCTGATGCTCGTCACCGACGCCGGCATGATGGCCCGGCGTGGTGTGATCGACACGGTGATGGCGGCGGTCGCCGGCGGTGTCACCGCGGTCCAGCTTCGCGACAAGACGGCAAGCGACGAGGCGATGATCAGGCTCGCCCGCGACCTCAGGCGCCGCCTCGCGCCACAGGGCATCCCGCTCTTCGTCAACGACCGGACGGCGGTCGCCATCGCCGCCGAGGCCGACGGCCTGCATATCGGCCAGGGCGACGGCGACCCGCGCGCGGCCCGCGCCCGGATCGGCGAAACGATGCTGCTCGGCCTGTCGGTGACCGGCGAGGCGGACATCGCCACCGTCGACCCGGCGATCGTCGATTATGTCGGGCTCGGCCCGATCTTCGCCTCGGCGACCAAGGCCGACGCGACGCCGGCCCTCGGGCTCGAGGCGACCCGCGCGGTCGGCGCCCGGCTGCCGCTGCCCTGGGTCGCGATCGGCGGCATCGATGCCGGCAACGCGCCGGCGATCATGGCCACCGGCGCGGCCGGGCTCGCCGTCGTTTCGGCGATCGCCGCGGCGGACGATCCCGAACAGGCCGCATCGGCGCTGAAGTCAGCGATGGCGGGAGCATACGCAGCATGATCGCCAACGTCCTATCGATCGCCGGCACCGACCCGTCCGGCGGCGCCGGCATCATGGCCGACCTCAAGACCTTCGGCGCGCTCGGTGCCTATGGCATGGCCGCGATCACCGCGGTGGTCGCGCAGAACACCCGGGGGGTGACCGGCTTCCGGGTCGTCGAGCCGGACGTCCTCACCGCCCAGATCGACGCGGTGTTCGACGACGTCAGGGTCGACGCGGTGAAGATCGGCATGGTCGCGACCGCCGAAATCGCCACCGCGATCGCCGACGCGCTCACCCGCCACGGGGCGAAGCATGTCGTGCTCGATCCGGTGATGGTCGCCAAGAGCGGCGACCGGCTGCTTGCCGCGGAGGCGGTGGCGGCGGTGCGCGACCGGCTGCTGCCGCTCGCCGAGATCATCACGCCGAACCTGCCGGAGGCGGCCGACCTGCTCGGCACGGAGGAGCCATCCGGCCTTGCCGCCGCGATCGAGGTGGCGGGCGAACTGAAAGCGCTCGGTCCCGCCTCGGTGCTGCTCAAGGGCGGCCATGGCGGCGGCCCGGACAGCACCGACATCTATTTCGACGGCGACACGCTGGAGACCTTCACCGCGCCGCGGATCACGACGAAGAACACCCACGGCACCGGCTGCACCCTGTCGGCGGCGCTGGCGGCGCTGCTGCCGACCATGCCGAGGCTCGCGGCGATCGCCCGCGCCAAGGACTACGTGACCGGCGCGATCGCGGCCAGCGACCGCCTCAGCGTCGGCCACGGCCACGGGCCGCTGAATCATTTCCACGAGGTTTGGCCGGCCGAATAGGCGGCCGGGGCTGTCAGGTCAGCCGCCCTTGCCGGCCATCATGGCATTCATCGGCTGCCAGTACATCTGGTGCCAGCCGCCTTCCAGCATCGCCTCGGCGCCATCGGGGTAGCCGGCCTGATCGAAAACCACCTTCGTTGCCTTGCCGTCCGGCACCAGCTCGAATTTGACGACGGAATGGACGCCCTCCGGCCAGGCCTGCGCCCGCCATGCCTGCACGACGCGCTTGCCCGGCACGAGCTCGATGTTGAGGGCGCGGATATCCCCGCCGAACAGCGAGGCGGCGCCACCGACCTCGGCCGATATCTCCGCGGCACGGCCGCCGGTCATCCGGGTGAAGTCGGCGGATGAGGTCAGAATGCCGAAGACCTCGGCCGGGCTGGCGTCGATGGTGACTTCCTGATGGATGCTCACAGGTCTCTCTCCCGTTTGACTTGGCCGCACCGGGCCGCTATCTCGTCAACCAACTGGTTGACTACTGGCTTCCTAAGGCACGGCACCGAGCCTGTCAACCGATTGGTTGAGGGATTATGACCGGCATCGACGAAGACGACCGCCTCGACGACGTGTTCCACGCCCTCGCCAACCGGACGCGGCGGGCGCTGCTGCGGACGCTTGCCGCCGGCCCGGCGCGGGTGACCGAACTCGCCGCTCCGCACGACATGTCGATCAACGCGGTCTCCAAGCACCTCTTCGTCCTCGAGCGCGCGGGCCTGATCCGGCGGACGAGCGAGGGCCATGTCCAGTCCTGCCTTCTCGACGCCGGGCCGCTGGCCGATGCCGACGCCTGGATCGCCACCTATCGCGACTTCTGGAGCGGCAGGATCGACCGGCTCGCCGCCTTCGTCGAGAAAGGAAGACGCTGACATGCTGCCGACGGAACTGACCCTCAGCCGCGTCATCCGCGCGCCGCGCGAGGCGGTCTTCGCCGCATGGACGGACCCGGAACAGCTGAAGCAATGGTGGGGCCCGGGGCCGGTCACCTGCCCCGAAGCCCAAGTCGACCTCCGCGAGGGCGGCAGCTATCGGATCGCGAATCTCGAGGCGGACGGCTCGATCACCTGGATATCCGGCAACTTCGAGCGGGTCCGGGCGCCCGAGGAGCTGGTCTATACCTGGAACGTCAGCATCCTGCCGCCCGGCCCGACGCTGGTCACCGTGCGGTTCCTGCCGCATGCCGAGGGAACCGAGCTGGTGCTCCTCCACGAGCGCTTCACCGACGCCGCGGTCCGCGACATGCACGGAGAAGGATGGGGCGGCTGCATCGACAAGCTCGAGGCGATGCTGGCCGGGTAGGGATTGCCCGCCCCTACTCCTCGTAGACCATCAGGAGGTCCTTGGCGTCGATCTGGCTGCCGGCATGGACCAGCACCTCGCCGACGATGCCGTCGCGCTCGGCGTGGAGGGCGGTTTCCATCTTCATCGCCTCGATCGACAACAGCACGTCGCCGGCCTTGACCTTCTGGCCGGTGGCGACGGCGAGCGTCGAGATGACGCCGGGCATCGGGGCCGCGACATGCAGCGCATTCCCCTCCTCCGCCTTGCGGCGGACGACCACCTCGCCGGCCATGCGGTTCGGCACCTTGGCGACGCGCGGCTGGCCGTTCATCTCGAAGAAGACGCGGACGAAACCGTCGTCGTCGGCCTCGCCGATCGCTTGATTGCGGATGACCAGGGTCTTGCCGCGCTCGATCTCGACGAGGATCTCCTCGCCGACCGGCAGGCCGTAGAAATAGACCGGCGTCGGCAGCACCGAGACCGGGCCATAGGTATCGGCGGCCGCGGCGAATTCGGTGAAGACCTTCGGATACATGAGGTAGGAGGCGAGCTCCCGGTCCTCGACCGGACGGCCGATCTTCTCCACGACCGCCTGGCGCTCGGCGTCGAGGTCGGCCGGCGGGATCAGCGAGCCGGGACGGACGACGATCGGCTCCGTCTCCTTCAGCACCTTCTTCTGGATCGCCTCCGGCCATCCGCCGGGCGGCTGGCCGAGGTCGCCATGCATCATCTGGACGACGGAGTCCGGGAAGGCGATGTCCTTGGCCGGGTCGGCGACGTCCTCGACGGTGATGTCGCCGGCGACCATCATCAAGGCGAGGTCGCCGACCACCTTGGACGACGGCGTGACCTTGACGATATCGCCGAACAGCATGTTGACTTGCGAATAGGTGCGCGCGACCTCGTGCCACCGCGCCTCGAGGCCGAGCGAGCGCGCCTGTTCCTTGAGGTTGGTGAACTGGCCGCCCGGCATCTCGTGCAGATAGACCTCCGAGGCGCCGAAGCGGAGGTCGGATTCGAAGGCGCGATACTGGGCGCGGACCGCCTCGAAATAGAAGGAAATCTGGCGGACCGCCGAGACGTCGAGGCCGGTCGCCCGGTCGGTGTCGTCCAACGCCTCGACCAGCGAGCCGAGGCAGGGCTGCGAGGTGAGGCCCGACATCGAGTCGATCGCCGCGTCGAAGGCATCGACCCCGGCTTCCACCGCCGCGACCACCGAGGCGGCGGCGACGCCGGAGGTGTCGTGGGTGTGGAAATGGATCGGCAGGTCGGTCGCCTCGCGGAGCGCCTTGACGAGCTTCGTCGCGGCGACCGGCTTGAGGAGGCCCGCCATGTCCTTGATGCCGATGATATGGGCGCCGGCGGCTTCGAGCTGCCTGGCGAGGTCGACATAGTATTTGAGGCTGTATTTCGCCCGGTCGGGATCGAGGATGTCGCCGGTGTAGCAGAGCGCGCCCTCGCAGAGCTTGCCGGCCTCGCGAACCGCGTCCATCGACACCCGCATATTCTCGACCCAGTTGAGGCAGTCGAAGACGCGGAAGAGATCGACGCCGGACGCGGCCGCCTCCCTGACGAAGAAGCGGACCGCGTTGTCCGGATAGTTGGTATAGCCGACGCCGTTGGCGCCGCGCAGCAGCGCCTGGAGCAGTATGTTCGGCGTCCGCTCGCGGATCAGCGCCAGCCGCTCCCAGGGGTCCTCGGTCAGGAAGCGCATGGCGACGTCGAAGGTGGCGCCGCCCCAGCATTCGAGCGACAGGAGACCCGGCAGGGCCCGCGCGTAGGAATCGGCGACGGCGGCGAGATCGAAGGTCCGCATCCGGGTGGCAAGCAGCGACTGATGGGCGTCGCGCATGGTGGTGTCGGTGACCAGCGCACGGGCTTCGCCCCGCATCCATTGGGCGAAGGCTTCCGGACCGTCGCGGTCGAGCCGCTGCTTGGTGCCGGCGGCCGGCGCGACGTCGAAGAGCGGCGGCGGCACGACCAGCCCTTCCTCCGGCGGACGCGTCCGGTCGCGGGTATCGGGATGGCCGTTGACCGTCACGTCGGCGATGTAGGTGAGAAGCTTGGTGGCGCGATCGCGGCGCTTGACCGCCTCGAACAGCTCGGGCGTCTCGTCGATGAAGCGGGTGGTGTAGCTGGCGTCGCGGAATTTCGGATGGCCGATGATGTTTTCGAGGAAGGTCAGGTTGGTCGCGACGCCGCGGATCCGGAATTCGCGAAGCGCGCGATCCATGCGGGCGATCGCTTCCCTGGCGGTCGGCGCCCAGGCGGTCACCTTTTCGAGCAGCGGGTCGTAGAACCGGGTAATCACCGCGCCGGAATAGGCGGTGCCGCCATCGAGGCGGATACCGAAGCCGGTCGCGCCCCGATAGGCGGTGATCCGCCCGTAGTCGGGGATGAAGTTCTGCTCCGGGTCCTCGGTGGTGATCCGGCACTGGAGGGCGTTGCCGTTCAACCGGATGTCGCCCTGGCGCGGCACGCCGCAATCGGGCGCGCCGATCGCGGCGCCACCGGCGATACGGATCTGCGCCTTGACGATGTCGATGCCGGTCACCTCCTCGGTGACGGTGTGCTCGACCTGGATGCGCGGATTGACCTCGATGAAATAGAAGGCGCCGCTATCGGCATCCATCAGGAACTCGACGGTACCCGCGCCGGCATATCGGGCGGCATGGGCGATCGAGACCGCATAGCCGGCGAGCTCCTGCCGCTTCTCCTCGTCGAGATACGGCGCCGGCGCGCGTTCCACCACCTTCTGGTGGCGCCGCTGCACGGTGCAGTCGCGCTCGTAGAGATGGACGATCGAACCATGGAGATCGGCTAGGATCTGGACCTCGACGTGGCGCGCCCGCTCGACCAGCTTCTCCAGGTAGACCTCATCCTTGCCGAAGGCGGCCCTGGCCTCGCGCCGCGCGGCGTCGATATCGTTGAGCAGCGTCTCTCTGTCGGGAATGACGCGCATGCCGCGGCCGCCGCCGCCCCAGGACGCCTTCAGCATCAGCGGGTAGCCGATGCCGGCCGCGATTTCCTCGATCGCGGCCTTGTCGTCGGGCAGCGGATCGCTTGCCGGCATCACCGGGACACCGACGGAAACCGCCAGCTCCCGCGCCGACACCTTGTCGCCGAGGCGGCGCATGGTGTCCGGCGACGGGCCGATGAAGGTGAGTCCGGCGGCGGCGCAGGCCTCGGCGAATTCCGGGCTCTCCGAAAGCAGGCCATAGCCGGGATGGATGGCATCCGCCTTCGATTCCCGCGCGACCCGGATGATCTCGGGGATCGACAGATAGGCTTCGATCGGCCCGAGGCCCCTGCCGATCTGATAGGCCTCGTCGGCCTTGAAGCGGTGGAGCGCGAGCTTGTCCTCCTCGGCGAAGACCGCGACCGTCTTCATGCCGAGCTCGTTGGCGGCCCGGAAGACACGGATCGCGATTTCCGAGCGGTTGGCGACGAGGATTTTGTTGATCTGCACGGCTTGCCCCGGAGTCGTTCACAACATTCGGCCGAATTCAGCCGGCTTGATACGATTGTGCGCCTGCGAACGCAATTTGTGCAAGTGCGAAGCGGCCTGGGGAACCGGCCCGCAATGCGGCACGGTTGTCCAGGGCGGCCCCAAACATGCTAAGGAACTGGCGGAATTCGGAGGAGAGTCGCCGATATGCCGGAGATCATCGTCTATGCCGCCGAGGGACGCTCGGCGGAGCAGAAGAAAAGCCTGATGAAGGACCTCACCGACGCGATGGTGAAGAATTTCGGCGTGCCGGCCGAGGTCGTGACGGTGCAGATCGTCGAGGCCCCCAAGGCCAACAAGGCCAAGGGCGGCATCCCCTTCAGCGAGCGATAGCGGGAGCAGGTTCCGATGATCACCGTCTTCGGCTCCATCAATGTCGATCTCGTCTGCCAGGTGGCCAAGTCGCCGATGCCCGGCGAGACGGTCATGGGATCCGACTACCAGCTCATTCCCGGCGGCAAGGGCGCCAACCAGGCGCTCGCCGCCCGCCGCGCCGGCGCCGAAGTGAAGCTCGTCGGCGCAATCGGCGACGACGACATGGCCAGGGCGGCGCTGACCGAGCTCGAACCGGCCGGCGTCGACCTCGCCTCCGTCGCCACGCGCCATGGCACCAGCGGCATCGCCATCATCACCGTCGACGAGAAGGGCGAGAACACCATCGTCGTCTCGCCGGGCGCCAATGCCTCGGCCGAGGCCGGCCAGGTCGCACCCGACGCGCTCTCGGCCGGCGACACCCTGCTCCTCCAGATGGAGGTGCCCTTCGCGGAGAGCATGAAGGTGGCGACGCGGGCGAGCGCAGCCGGCGCCAGGGTCGTGCTTTCGGTCGCGCCCTTCACGCCGCTGACCCCGACCGAGCTCGCACCGACCTCCATCGTCGTCGTCAACGAGCATGAGGCAGCCGACTTCGCCCGCTATTTCGGGCTCGCCGCACGCGGCAACCAGGCGGTGGTGACGGCTCTCGCCCGCCGGCTCGACCGGACGGTGATCGCGACGCTCGGGCCGGAAGGCGCGGTCGCCAGCGGGCCGGAGGGACTGATCAAGGTGCCGGCGATTCCGGTGACGCCGGTCGATACCACCGGCGCCGGCGACACCTTCGCCGGCGTGCTCGCCGCCTATCTCGACGAGGGCGCCGACCTCCGGACGGCAATGGCGAAGGCGGCCGTCGCCGGCTCGCTCGCCTGCACGAAACACGGCGCCCAGCCGAGCTTCCCGACCCGCGCGGAGATCGAGGCGGCGGGCGGGTGACGGCCAGACCTTCTGAATCTTTGCGGACTCCCTATCGACTGGACTAAAATGTCAGCCGGGCGCCCCGGAGGACGCCTGCCCTCAGAGAAAGAACCATCATGGTAACGCCCCCCGACGACTCGACTATTGTGCCGATGAACCAGATGTCCGAACGCGCCAAGACGCCCCGCGTCCTGAGGCTGCATGGAGACGACAACCTCGTGGTGTCGGTCGACCCGGTCCTGCCGGGGGCCGTCGCCGAGGGCGTCACCGCGATCTCGCGCGTTCCCAAGGGCCACAAGATGGCGGTGGTCGACATCGCCGAGGGCGCGCCGGTGCTGAAATTCGGCCAGATCATCGGCTTCGCCACCGCGCCGATCCGCGCCGGCGAGCACATCCACAGCCACAATTGCGCGGTGAAGGTCTTCGAGCGCGACTACAAGTTCGCCGAGGCCGCGGTCGAGGAGACAATCCTGCCGATCGAGCAGCGGCGGACCTTCGAGGGCTACAAGCGGGCGAGCGGCCGGGTCGGCACCCGCAACTATGTCGGCGTGCTGACCAGCGTGAACTGCTCGGCCTCGGTCGCCCGCTTCATCGCCGAGGCGGTCAATCGCTCCGGCGTCCTCGACGACTATCCCGAGGTCGACGGCGTCGTGCCCTTCGTCCACGGCACCGGCTGCGGCATGGCCGGCCAGGGCTCGGAAGGCTTCGCCACGCTGCAGCGCACCGAATGGGGCTATGCCAAGCACCCGAATATCGGCGGCGCGCTGCTGGTCGGGCTCGGCTGCGAGGTGATGCAGATTCCCGGCCTGATGGAGGACCACCGCATCGAGGAGGGCGAGACCTTCCGCACCATGACCATCCAGGCCACCGGCGGCACCCGCAAGACGATCGAGCGCGGCGTCGAGATGATCCGCGAGATGCTGCCGACCGTCGCCGCGGTGAAGCGCGAGACGGTGCCGGTATCGGAGCTGATGGTGGCGCTGCAATGCGGCGGCTCGGACGGCTATTCCGGCATCACCGCCAATCCGGCGCTCGGCCTCGCCACCGACATGCTGGTCGCCCAGGGCGGCACCGGCGTGCTTGCCGAGACACCCGAGATCTACGGCGCCGAGCATCTCCTCACCCGCCGCGCCGCGACCCGCGAGATCGGCGAGAAGCTGGTCGAGCGGATCAAGTGGTGGGAGGACTACACGGCCAGGAACGGCGGCGAGATGGACAACAACCCCTCGCCCGGCAACAAGGCCGGCGGGCTGACGACCATCCTCGAGAAGTCGCTCGGCGCGGCCGCCAAGGGCGGTACGACGACGTTGCGCGGCGTCTACCTCTACGGCGAACCGGTCACCGAACGCGGCTTCGTCTTCATGGATTCGCCCGGCTACGACCCCGCCTCCGTCACCGGCCAGGTGGCGTCCGGCTGCAACCTCGTCGTCTTCACCACCGGCCGCGGCTCGGCCTTCGGCTTCAAGCCGTCGCCGTCGATCAAGCTCGCCACCAACAGCGACACCTATCAGCGCCAGGAAGAGGACATGGACATCAACTGCGGCGACATCCTCGACGGCGTGCCGATCGAGGAGAAGGCGCGGCAGATCTTCGAGGAGATGATCGTTGTCGCCTCCGGCAAGAAGTCCAAGTCCGAGGAATTCGGCTACGGCGACAACGAGTTCGTGCCGTGGCAGATCGGCGCGGTGATGTAGGCGCGGGCAGCCGCCTCGCATCCGACGATCCGGGGCGGCGCCACGCGCCAAGACCGGCGGCCGGCGCCGCCCTTCCCTTTTTTCGATCTTTTGGCTTAAATCCGACGCGTCCGGTTACGGAGAGGCGCTCGGCATGGCTTCGGATGGCGGGGAATTCCAGGACGAGCAGCCCCGCTTCGCGCCCTTCTCCTACGAGCCGCTGGAAGCAGACGCCCCGTTCCTCAAGGCGCTTTACTACCTCAGCAAGAACCCGATCGAGCTGCTGACCCGCGAGCTCTACGAGAACGCGGTCTCGGAGAAGACCTTCCTCGGCCGGCGCGCCTTCTTCCTCAACGAGCCGGAGCTGACGAAATACTTCTTCGTCGACCGGAGCGACGTCTACACCATCGATCCGGTCAGGAAATTGCTGCTCAAGCCCGGTTTCGGCTCGGGCCTCGCCAGCATCGACGGCGCCGCCTGGGAGGAAAACCGCGCCCTGACCCGGCGCTATTTCAAGTCCGACCGCCTCGCCGGATATGCCGGAACGTTCCTGAAGAGCGCCGAGGATGCCTGCCGCGAGATCGGGCGCGAGGCGGAGATCGACCTGCAACGCTTCCTCTCCCGGATCGGCCTGAGGAGCGCGATCGCCTGCCTCTTCTCGTCGGAGGCGCCGTTCGGCATCGACCGCAGCGTCGAGGCCTTCAACGACGTCATGAAGTATCACATGACCGTCGACGCGGCGGATGTATTCCTCCTGCCGCATTTCGTGCCGCGCTTCTGGAAACGCAACGCCGCCCGGCCGCTCCGCACCTGTCACCGGATCGCCAGGGCGGTCGTCGATGCCCGCATCGCCGCGATGCGGGACGGCGGCGCGGTGCCGGACGACCTGCTCTCGGCCTATTTCGCCAAATGGGTCTCCGGGGACAAGCCGACGCCGGCGGAGCGACAACATATCCAGGACAATGTCGGCACCATGCTGGGGGCGGGCTTCGAGACGACCTCGCTGACGATGACGTGGACGCTCTATTTCCTGCTCAGATGCCCGACGGCGGGCGCGAAGGTGGACGAGGAGATCGCCGCCGCGCCCCATCGCGGCCAGCCGCTGACCCAATGGACGAAGGCCCTCCCCTATACGACGGCGGCGCTGATGGAGGCGCTCCGGGTCTATCCGATCCTGCCGGCGATCGTCCGCTACGCCACGCAAGAGGATGGCGCGGGCCTGCCCGAGGCGCATATCAAGCCCGGCGACTTCATCGTCGCCAACCTGTGGACCCAGCACCGCGACGAGACCCGGTGGGCGGACGCCCGGACGTTCAGGCCGGAGCGGTTTCTCGACCGGACGGATGCGGTGATCCGCCAGGGCGGCTACTACCCGTTCGGCATCGGGCCGCGGGGCTGCATCGGCGCGCAATTCGCAATGATCGAAGCGGTCATCGTCCTGACGACGCTGCTCGAGACATTCGAGATGAAATTGCTCGCCTCCGACGAGGTGAGACCCCAGTGGCGCGGAACATTGCGGCCGGACCGCCCGATTCCGGTCAGGCTGCGGCGGCGCGCCATCCACTGAAGCGGAGGCTTCCGGCCGCCGGATTTCCCGTGGCCCGGGCAACCGATCTGTGGTTAGAATTGGGCCTCCATAGGTTGCCTGTTCCGCATCCTCGCGGGAAAATTGCCGTCCCGACACATGAATACCGCCGAAGCCAGCGAGCCGGGCGCCCCGGCCCAGATCACCGCCGTCGCGG
>NZ_JAGRLA010000071.1 GCF_020442045.1 Bauldia sp.
ATCGAATCCTGCGCCCGGCCACCGAAGGTCGGAAAGCTGACCTTGGCGAAGCCGGAAAACAGATCGCGTTCCGAATCATAGCCGGCCAGGTCCATGTCGGGGCCGGCGTCGATCTCGCTGTCCTGATGATAACCGTTGCCGCCGAATTCGAAGCGGACTCCGCCGCCTGGATCGAAAGCGCCCCTGATGGAACCGGAGAATTTCTCGGTGCTGTCCGGTTCACCCTTGTCGCGGTCGCCGACCCGCGAGAAGCCATCCGTGGCGAAATAGGTACCGGTGCTGTAGATGCTGAAACCACCGGCGCTGGTGCCGCCCGACAGGCTCGTCTTGCGGGTGCCATAGCTGCCGCCCTCGACCTCGGCCGTCAGCCGCGGCGGCCCGCCGGGCCTCTTGGTGATGATATTGATGACGCCGCCGATCGCATCGGAGCCATAGAGCGCGCTTTGCGGGCCGCGAAGGATCTCGATGCGCTCGATGTCGGTGGTGTTCAGCACCGAAAAATCAAAGTCGTCGCGGCTTGTCGAGGGATCGTTGACCCGCACCCCGTCGATCAGCACCAGGGTGTGCTGGGCCTCGGTGCCGCGGATGCTGACGAGGGTCTGGCCGCCGACCCCGCCGCTCTCGGTGACGGTCAGGCCGGGCACGGCGCGAAGAAGCTGGGCCACCGACTCGGTCGGCAGTCGCTCGATCTCCTTCCGGTTGATCACGGAGACCGACGATCCGACCGTCCCGACGGCGGTCGGCACATAATTCGGCGTGACAACGATTTCGGTTGGTTGTGCGGAAACCGGTACGACGCCGGCAACCAGCAGGGCAATAAGACAAAACGCGCTGGCGCAAGCGCCACGCAAAGCCACGGGCATTGGCAGACCTCGTCTTCGATCGATCCGGCGTCAAGCGCCCGTCACGGTGTGTGTCCCGGGCCCTCCCGGCTTCTCTGCCGGGTTAAGAAGGAGTAAACGACCGTTTGGAAGCAGGCAATGTCGGACGGGCCGGATGCCCAGGTTTTTTGTCCTTTTGGGCGTGACGATCGCGGCGGCCGTAGCCGCCTCGGCCAGCGCGGCCGAGCGACCGCGGCGGATCGTCTCGATCAATCTTTGCGCCGACGAACTGCTGATCGCCCTCGCCGATCGGGACCAGATCGCGTCTCTGTCGGTCTATGCCACCGATCCCAAGCTCTCCTATTTCGCCGAGAAAGCCGCCACATATCCGCACGACGCCGGCGAAGCTGAAACGGTGGTGGAACTGGAACCCGACCTGGTGCTTGCCGGGCGCTACACCAAGCGGGCGACCCGCGACATGCTCACGGCGCTCGGCTACACTCTGGACCTGCTCGACGCGGCGCGGAGCATTGACGACTCGATCGCCCAGATTCGGCAGGTCGCGGCGATCATCGGCCACCCCGAACGCGGGGAAGCCCTGATCGAAAGGATCGAGGCGGCCCGCCGCCGCGCCGAGGCTATGGCGGGGCCGGCGGCCGGACCGGTGACCGGAGCCGTCTATCAGCGCCGGGGTTACGTCACCGGCGGCGACACCCTGACCAGCGAATTGATGACCCTGGCGGGTATCGTGAATGCCGGCGGCGCGCTTGCCGGTGCGCGGGGGGGGTTCGTCCGCCTCGAGCAGTTGGTGGCGACACCGCCCGATCTTATCCTCGTCACCACCCAGGCAACCGCGCCGGGCGACCAGGGGGAAGCCCTCCTCGCCCATCCCGCCCTCGCCGCCCTCTATCCGCCCGACAGGCGAATCCTGCTGCCGGAGCGGTTGACGGTCTGCGGCGGTCCGTCATTGCCTGAGGCAATCGACTGGCTGGCGTCCGAGGCGCGGCGCGTCACGGAAGGGCCATGATCGGCCTCGATCACGTCTGGATGCTGCCTGTGGCGCTCGTGCTCGATGCAGTGGTCGGCGACCCGGATTTCATCTGGCGAAGAGCCCCGCACCCGGTGGCGCTGTTCGGCCGGCAGATCGACTGGTTCGACCGGCATCTCAATTCCTCGCGTCGGAAACCATGGCTTCGACGCATCGCCGGGGGCGCGACGCTTTTTCTGGTCGTCGCCGTCGCCGCGGCGATCGGCTTCGGCATCGAATACGGGCTTTCGTACATTGCCTTTGGCTGGGTCGGCACGGTTCTGGTCGCCGCGATCCTGCTTGCCGGGCGAAGCCTCTACGACCATGTCGCGGCCGTCGCGAAGGCTTGCGACGCCGGAAGCCTCGACGAGGCCCGGAAGTCCGTTGCGCGGATTGTCGGGCGCGACGCCGCGGCGCTCGACGAGGCCGGCGTGTGCCGTGCCACCATCGAGTCGATGGCGGAGAATTTCGCCGACGGGGTGGTTGCTCCGGCCGTCTGGTTCCTTCTGTTGGGGCTCCCCGGCCTTGCCGCCTACAAGGCGATCAATACCGCCGACTCGATGATCGGCCATCGCACGCCGCGCCACGAGGACTTCGGCTGGGCCGCGGCAAGGCTCGACGACCTCGTCAATCTCCCTGCAAGCCGGCTGGCCGGCGGCCTGATGGCGCTGGCCTCGCCCGTGGTCGGCGGCTCGATCGGCCACGCATTCAAGGTGATGCGGTCCGAGGCCCCCAAGCATCGCTCGCCGAATGCCGGCTGGCCGGAAGCGGCGACGGCCGCGGCGCTCGGCCTCGCGCTCGCCGGTCCGAGGCGGTATCGCGGCGTGCTCGGCCACGATCCTTACATCAACGCGTCCGGCCGGCGGCAGGCGACGCCCGCCGATATCCGTCGCGGCCTCCGGCTCTATCTCGGCAGCTGGGCGACACTGGCCGTCGTCGTAGCCGCGGCCGGAGGCCTCGTCGTGGAGCTCGGTTGAGCCGGCCAGGCCGGGCCCGTTAAGTCATACATTGAGGGTTCCGGCGGATAGGCCTACGCTGCGAGGCTCCTGATATTGCCAAAGGCAGCGGGGAGGAGCGTGATGGGCCACAAATACAGCAGTATCCTTGAAACGGTCGGCAACACGCCGATCGTCAGGATCAACCGTCTGGCACCACCGGACGTCAATCTCTACGTCAAGGTCGAGGCATTCAATCCGCTCGGATCGGTCAAGGACCGCCTTGCGCTTGGCGTCATCGAGGCGGCGGAGCGAGATGGTTCGCTGAAGCCGGGCCAGACGGTTATCGAGGCGACCAGCGGAAACACCGGCATCGGCCTGGCCATGGTCTGTGCCGCCAAGGGCTATCCGCTCGTCCTGATCATGGCCGAGCCGTTCAGCGTCGAGCGCCGGAAACTGATGCGCTTTCTCGGCGCAAAGGTGATCATCACTCCGGCGGCCGAGCGCGCGGTCGGCATGATCAAGAAGCTGGAGGAGCTGGCCGAAGCGCATGGCTGGTTCAAGACCCGGCAGTTCGAGAACGAGGCCAATGCCGACTTCCATTCGAAGACCACCGCGGTCGAGATTCTCGAGGATTTCGCCGACGAATCGCTGGACTACTGGGTCACCGGATACGGGACCGGCGGCACGCTGAAAGGCGTCGGGCGCGTGCTCGCCAAAGAGCGCCCGGATACCAGGATCATCGTTTGCGAGCCAGCCGAGGCCCCGCTGATCGGCAGCGGCGAGCCGCAACAGCGCAATCCGGACGGCACGCCCGCCGCGGCGCATCCGGCCTTCAAGCCGCATCCGATGCAGGGCTGGACGCCGGATTTCATTCCGAAGCTGACCGGCGACGCCATGGACATGGGTTTCATGGCGGAGCTGATCGAGATCCCGAATGCCGATGCAATGAAATGCAGCCGGGATCTCGCGGCCAGTGAAGGGATCTTCGTCGGCATCACGTCGGGCGCTACCTTCGCCGGTGCGCTGCGCGTCGCCGCGAACGCCCCGAAGGGCTCGAACATCCTCTGCATGCTGCCCGACACAGGCGAGCGCTATCTGTCGACGCCGCTTTTCAGCGGAATCGAGGCGGATATGAACGAGGAAGAGCTGGCGATCTCCCGCTCGACGCCAAGCGCTCAGCTCCCGGACGCCTGAAGGCCCGCGATCGCCAGCAGGCGATCGATGTCGACATGCCGTTCGAGGTGCCCGGCCAACCGGTCGAGCACCTCGTTCACTTCTGCCTCATAGTGTAGCTCTGACACCGGCGCACCGAGCATTGCGAGAAAGGCGCGCCGGAAACCATCCGCTGAAAAGATGCCGTGGACGTAACTCCCGGCGACCAGCCCATCCGCCGATTCTGCGCCATCCAGGTGCCCTTCGAGATCGAGGAACGGCCGCGCGCAACCCGGGCCCGACGACCGGCCGAGATGAATCTCGTAGCCGGTGACCGCCTCGCCACTGGAGATATGCCTACCCGACACGGTCACTGTCGCCTTGTCGCCAGCGAGCACCGTCTCGATATCGAGCAGGCCAAGTCCCTCCCTCGCGCCCGGAACGCCCTCGACGCCATCCGGGTCGGCGATCGTCCGACCGAGCATCTGGTACCCGCCACAGAGCCCGAGCACCCGCCCGCCGCGTCGGCAATGGGCGCGAATGTCGACGTCCCATCCCTGCGCGCGCATGAAGGCAAGGTCGGCCATCGTCGCCTTGGAGCCGGGGATCAGGATCAGGTCGGCATCGCCGGGAAAGGCCTCGCCCGGCCTGACGAGCACGACCGAAACGCCGGGCTCCATCCGCAGCGGATCGAGATCGTCGAAATTGGCGATCCGCGGCAGGATCGGAACGGCGATGGTCACAACGGATTTGTCCCTGCCGCCGCTCGACAGGTCCAGCGCGTCTTCCGCCGGCAGCCGCCAGGCCGGCTCGAACCACGGGATGACGCCGAGCGACGGCCAGCCGGTACGCTCTTCGGTGAACCTGATACCGTCAACGAAAAGGCCGGCATCGCCGCGGAACTTGTTGACCAGGAACGCCTTGATCCGGGTGCGATCGGTCTCCGGCAGGACCGCGTGGGTGCCGACGAGACTTGCGATCACCCCGCCCCGATCAATGTCGCCGAGGAGCACCACCGGGACATCGGCAGCTTCGGCGAAGCCCATGTTGGCGATGTCTCCGGCGCGGAGATTGACCTCGGCGGGACTGCCGGCGCCTTCGACAAGGATGATGTCCGCCCCTTCCCCGACCCGCGCGAAGCTCTCCAGAACCTTCGGCAGCAATGTCCGCTTCCGGTTCCCGTAGTCTGCCGCCTTCAGGTTTCCCGCGCGGCTCCCCTGGACGATGACCTGCGCGCCCTGGTCGGTCTCGGGTTTCAGCAGCACCGGGTTCATGTGGATCGAGGCCTCGAGCCCGGCGGCCAGCGCCTGGAGTGCCTGCGCCCGGCCGATCTCGCCGCCCTCGACCGCGACCGCGGCATTGTTCGACATGTTCTGCGGCTTGAACGGAGCGACCTTCAGCCCCCGCCGCAGAAGCGCGCGGCAGAGACCGGCGACGATGACCGACTTGCCGACATGGCTGCCGGTCCCCTGGATCATCAGGGAGGGAGGGCGCGCCATTTCCCGCCCTGGCCTAATACTCGATCCCGATTTGCGCCTTCACGCCGGAACGGAAGGGATGCTTGACCATCTCCATCTCGGTGACGAGGTCCGCGGCCTCGATCAGCGCATCGGGCGCGTTGCGGCCGGTGACGATGACATGGACGTCCGCCGGCTTCTCGTCGCGCAGGAAGGCGACGACTTCGTCGACCGGCAGGTAGCCGTAGCGCAGCACGATGTTGAGCTCGTCGAGCAGGACGAGCTTGTAGGTCCCGCCGGCGATCAGCTCCTTGGCGCACGCCCAGGCGGCGCGGGCGGCCGCGAGGTCGCGCTGCCGGTCCTGGGTCTCCCAGGTGAAGCCCTCGCCCATCGTGTTGATCGACACGAGATCGTCGAAT
>NZ_JAGRLA010000072.1 GCF_020442045.1 Bauldia sp.
CCGCTCACGGTTGATTACGAAGAAAAGATGTACGCAGCCGGCAAGATCCCCGGCGGTTTCATCAAGCGCGAAGGTCGGCCGACCGAGAATGCCATTCTCGCCGCCCGCCTGACCGACCGCCCGATTCGCCCGCTCTTCCCGAAGGGATATCGGGCGGAAGTCCAGATCATCAACACGGTGCTCTCGGCCGATCAGGTCAACGATCCGGCCATCCTCTCGATCATCGGCGCTTCGGCGGCACTGACGATTTCGCAGATTCCGTTCGAAGGTCCGGTCGGCGCGGTTCGCATCGGCTACGTCGATGGCGAGCTTGTCGTCAATCCGAGCTTCGACGATCTCGAGCGCTCCGACATCCAGATGGTCGTCGCCGGCACCGATGACGCGATCATGATGGTCGAAGGCGAAGCCAACGAGCTTCCCGAAGAGACCCTTCTTGCCGGCATCGTGCTCGCGCACGAAGAGATCCGCAAGATCTGCCAGCTGCAGCGCGATCTGCAGGCCCAAATCGGCAAGGAAAAGTGGGTCTTCACGCCGCCGGCCAAGAACACCGCCCTGGTCGACGCCGTCAGCGCCGCGATCGGTGATCGCCTGCGCGATGCCGTCTACAACCGCGACAAGGTCGTTCGCCTCGAAGGCACCGGCGATCTCAAGAGCGAAGTGGTGGCCGAGCTGGCCGCCGCCGACCTCGGTTTCAGCGAGAAAGAGATCGGCGACGCGTTCGAATCGCTGCTCAAGGCTGAGGTGCGCGGAGGCATCCTTTCCGCCGGCGTCCGCCCGGATGGCCGCAGCACCACCGAGATTCGCCCGATCTGGAGCCGCGTCGGTTATCTTCCACGCGTGCACGGTTCGGCAGTCTTCACCCGGGGTCAGACCCAGGTGCTGACGACCGTCACCCTCGGATCGACCGCTGAAGAGCAGAAGCTCGATTCGATCAGTCCTGAGGAATCCAAGCGCTACATTCACCACTACAACTTCCCGCCGTTCAGCGTCGGCGAAGTTCGCCGCCTCCGTGGCGCCGGACGCCGCGAGATCGGCCACGGCGCGCTCGCCGAGCGGGCACTTCTGGCGGTTCTTCCGAGCGAGGAAGAGTTCCCGTACACGATGCGCCTCGTTTCCGAAGTCGTGTCGTCGAACGGTTCGACGTCGATGGCGTCGGTCTGCGGCAGCACGATGGCGCTCATGGACGCCGGTGTGCCGATCAAGAAGCCGGTCGCCGGTGTGGCGATGGGCCTCGTGACCGATGAGACCGGACGCTACACGGTCCTCACCGACATCCAGGGCATGGAAGATGCGCTGGGTGACATGGACTTCAAGGTCGCCGGTACGCGCGAAGGCGTGACCGCGATCCAGATGGACATCAAGGTCAAGGGCATCACGCCGGAGATCATGCGCCAGGCACTCGAGCAGGCCCTGGCCGGTCGGCTCCATATCCTCGGCAAGATGGAAGAGACGATCACCGGACCGCGCGAGAAGATGAGCTCGTTCGCGCCGCGCGTGACCCGCATCAAGATCAACCCCGAGAAGATCGGCCTCATCATTGGCCCGGGCGGCAAGAACATCCGCTCGCTGCAGGAAGAGACCGGAACCAAGATCAACATTGAGGACGACGGCACTGTGCTCGTCTCTTCGATCGACGCGTCGGGCGCCGAGACCGCCGTGCAGCGTATCCTCGGACAGACCCAGGACCTGCCGGAAGTCAATATCGAGCGCGGTGAAATCTACACCGGCAAGGTGGTTTCGATTCAGCCGTACGGTGCGTTCGTCGAACTCTTCCCCGGCCGCGACGGTTTGGTCCACATCTCCGAGCTTTCGGAGGACCCGGCGATCCGCGTCAATCGGGTTGAGGATGTCATCAACCTCGGCGACGAAATCACCGTCATGGTTATCGATGTTGCGCCGAACGGGAAGGTGAGCCTGAGCCGCCGGGCCGCGTTGACCGGCGAACTGCCGGCTGAGCGTCCGGCCCGCGAGGATCGTGGCCCGCGCGGTCCGCGCCCGGACGGCGGTCGCCCGCCGCGTCGCGATGGCGATTTCCGCGGCCCGCGAGGACCGC
The DNA here is from genome assembly GCF_020442045.1 of Bauldia sp. Classification (GTDB taxonomy): domain Bacteria; phylum Pseudomonadota; class Alphaproteobacteria; order Rhizobiales; family Kaistiaceae; genus Bauldia. The sequence goes on from NZ_JAGRLA010000072.1 coordinate 2,054, forward strand.
GCAACTAAAGTCGCGCGCGTACGAACGCCCGCGTCCCGATTCAGTTCGGGATGCGGGCGTTCTCTTTTATTCTGAACGTCGGTCGCGGTTAGGGACCGACCGATTCCTCGGTCGAGTCGGCGGCGATTTGCGTCGCCCAACGGTCGAAGGTGTCTTCCAGCACGGTTTCGCTCAGGATCGTGAACACGATACAGCAGACAATGACCGCCCCGACGATGCCGAGCGGAATCCACAGCCAGAGCCGTCGTTTCGGCGGAGGCGGCGGGCCGAGATCGGACATTTTGAAGTCTTCGTCAACGGCTTCGAGCCCACCTGGCCGGTCGTTCGAGGTTCCTCCGAAGCTCGACTTGATCGGCGGAGGCATCCAGGACGGCGGAGCCGCAACCGAGGAGGTGTCCGCGGGTTCGTCATCGTCGGTGGATGCTGGTCGACCATGTTCGAGCGACACGCCGGTGCCCGGCTGAACCGGAGGCGGCATCCAGGCCGGCGGGAGTCCGCTCATATCTTTGGCGGGTGCTGCCGGCGCAGCCTCTTCGGGAGGAGCCGGCGGCGGTGCGGTCGGCTCCTCCGGAGCCTGCAGGCGACTGCCGCAATTTGGACAGAACTTGTTGGTTTCCAGAACAGCGGCGCCACACTCGGGACAGAACTTCACCTGGTCAAAATCCTCTCAACTTGA
>NZ_JAGRLA010000073.1 GCF_020442045.1 Bauldia sp.
AGGTAGTAGAGGTCGTAGCCGTGGAGGGTGGCGCAGGGGTGGTAGCCGCGCGGCACCAGCGTCGCGTCGCCGTCCTCGATGGTCATCGCCTCGTCGAGCGAGCGGTCGTCGGTATAGACGCGCTGGAAGCCGAAGCCCTGCGGCGGGTCGAGGCGGTGGTAGTAGACCTCCTCCAGCCGGGTCTCCTCGGGGAAGGCGTCGCGGTCGTGCTTGTGGGGCGGATAGCTCGACGCATTGCCGGCCGGGGTGATGACCTCGACGACGAGAAGGCTGTCCGCCGGGTCGGTCTCGTTGATGATGTCGGTGACGTAGCGGACGTTGTTGCCCTTGCCGCGGGTCATCACCTCGCGGCTGTCGGGGGCGATGACGCGGGGCGGATGGCCGCCGGGCGCGCCGGGGGCGGAGCAGGCCGCGACCTCAAGGTCGGTGACGGCGGTGAGCGACCACTCCGAACCGGCCGGGACATAGAGGGACCAGGGCCTGCCGTCGAAGACGGTCATCCGCTCGCCGAGGACGCCGAAATCCTCGCCCGCCGCGAAGGCCTTGCCACGGCCCGTGACGAAGACGAGGCAGACCTCGCGATCGCCGGTTCCCATCGAGACGGTCTCGCCGGCGGCCAGCTTGTGGAGATCGAAGCCGACATAGTCCCAGCCGGCGGTCTCGGGCGTGATGTGGAGCGTGCGCTTGAGGCTGTCCGGCGCGCCTTGGCGCAGATGAAGATGTGACATGGTCGCTGGTCCTCCCGATGACCGGTCTGACGCAATGGCCGGCGGGTTTCAAGCCGTCTGGCTGTCGCGGAGCTGCTGCCAGGTGGCAACGAGATCGTTGAAGCCGGCCGCCATAGTGGCGATCGCGGCCTCGTCGCCGATCGTGCCGGCCAGCCATTTCTCCGCGCAGTCGCTGAAGATGGTGCGGCCGACGGCGAAGCCCTTGACGATGTTGAAATCCGCGGCGCGGGCGAAGGCCTCGCGAAGCGCCGCGGCCGGCGCCTCGAGGCCGAGCAGGACGATACCCCGGCACCAGGGATCCGCCCCGGCGATGACGGTCTCGATCGCCGCCCAGGCATCGGAGGTCGGTTGGGCCTCGAGCTTCCACCAGTCCGGCTTGATGCCGGCGGCGTAGATCGCCGAGAGGATCGAGGCGGTGGTGTCGCCGGCGAGCGGCGCCTGTTTCGAGGAGATCACCTCGACAAGCAGTTCGAGCTGGTTGGTACGGGCGGCGTCGTAGAGGGTGCGGAGCGTCTCGATCTGCTCGGTCATCAGCGCCGCGTCGTCGTCCGGGCTCATGAAGGCGAGGCACTTGACCGTGTGGGTCACCGGCCATTCGGCGAGACGGCCGCCGATGTCCTGGGTGAACTCGAAGCGGAGCGGACGCGAGCCCGGCTGCTCGACCGGCCGGCCGACCCACAGAGGATGCGAGGCGGCATCGGCCATCGCGTCGCGGCCATAGGTCTCGTCGAGCAGAATGCCGAAGCCGGGGCGGCCGTCGGCGACTTGTGCCGTCGCGGCGACGGCGAGCGATTTGAAGGCCGATATCCGCTCACGCGGCGCACCGAGCCGATCGGCGACCGCTTCGAGCTGCGCCCGGTGGTCGATCGCCAGCGCCATCAGCGTTTCGCGCCGGGGACGCCGGGTCGTCGCCCAGTGGATGTGGTTGAGCATCGGATCGTGGCGGAGCGCGTGATGCTCGCTGCCGTGTTCGAGGAACCAGTTGAGCTCCTGCCAGGTCGGGTATTCCGGCGAACAGAGGAGGCGGGAGACCGCGAAGGCGCCGCAGGCATTGGCCCATGTGGCGGCGGTCTCGATCGGCTCGTCGCGGAGCCAGCCGCGCAGGAAGCCGGCCATGAAGGCGTCACCGGCGCCGAGGACGTTGTGGACCTCGATCGGAAAGCCGCGGCCGACGATGCCGGTATCGAGGTCGTCGGGAATGGCGCCGGCATAGACGACGCAGCCCATCGGCCCGCGCTTCAGGACAATCGTCGCATCCGACAGCGAGCGGACCGTGCGGAGCGCGGAGAGCACGTCGCCGCCTCCGGCGATGCGGACCTCCTCCTCGGTGCCGACGATGAGGTCGCAATGGGGAAGGACGGTCTGGAGATGCGCGGAGACGCTGTCGGAGGCGATGAAGCGCTCGTCGCCGGCGGCGTGGCCGGCAAGCCCCCAGAGGTTGGGGCGATAGTCGATGTCGAACACCACCCTGCGGCCCGCCGCGCGGGCGATCTCCATCGCCCGGAACTGGGCGGCCGCGACATTGTCTTGTGAGAAATGCGTGCCTGTGACGACCAGCGCCTTCGCCGACCTTATGAGCTCCGGATCGATGTCGTCTTCGCTCAGCGCCATGTCGGCGCAATTCTCGCGCACGAAGAGGAGGGGGAAGCTGCTGTCGTTCTCGACCGAAAGCAGGACGAGGGCGGAGAGGCGGTCGCGGTCGATCTTGACGCCGTCGACGACGACGCCTTCGCGGACAAGCTGCTCGCGGATGAAGCGCCCCATCTGCTCGTCGCCGACCCCGGTGACCAGGGCCGAGCGGAGACCGAGCCGGGCGGCGCCGATCGCGATATTGGCCGGGCAGCCGCCAACCGACTTGGCGAAGGAGGAGACGTCCTCGAGCCTGGAGCCGATCTGCTTGCCGTAGAGGTCGACGGACGAGCGTCCGACGGTGACGACGTCAAGGGTTGGCTCCGGCCACGATTCCGGCCCCGACCCTCGCCCAGACTCTGGCATTGAGCATCTCCCGGATTATCATTGGACAGCGATATCGCCGCTGACTACAAATGAAACATGGGTTCCAAAGGAACGTCAATTCAGAATTTTTGTTCCATCTCTGGGAGGAGACAAGCATGGTCCGCTTCGGACTTCTGGGCGCCGGTCGTATCGGCAAGCTTCACGGCGGCAACATCGCAGCGTCGCCGGACGCCGAACTGGTGGCGGTCGCCGACGTGGTGACCGAAGCCGCGGACGCCCTGGCCGCGGTGACCGGCGCGGAAGCGCGCAGCGCCGACGACATCATCGGGGCTTCCGATATCGACGCCGTCCTGATCGGAACCTCGACCGACACCCATGCCGATTTCATCGAGCAGGCGGTGCGGGCAGGCAAGGCTGTGCTTTGCGAGAAGCCGGTCGACCTCGATGCCGGGCGGATCGAGACCTGCCTCGAGGTGGTCGAGGCCTCGGGCAAGCCGCTGATGGTCGGTTTCAACCGGCGTTTCGACCCGAACTTCGCCGCGCTGAAGAAGCGCCTCGACGATGGCGCGGTCGGCGCGGTCGAGATGGTGACGATCGTCTCGCGCGATCCCGGTCCGCCGCCGATCGCCTACATCGAGCGGTCGGGCGGGCTCTACCGGGACATGATGATCCACGATTTCGACCTGGCGCGCTTTCTCCTCGGCGAGGAGCCGGTCGAGGTCCATGCCGTCGGCTCGGTGCTCGTCGATCCGCAGATCGGCAAGGCCGGCGACGTCGACACGGCCATGGTGATGCTGCGCACGGCGTCGGGCAAGCTCTGCCAGATCTCCTGCTCGCGGCGGGCGACCTACGGCTACGACCAGCGGATCGAGGTCCACGGCTCGGGCGGGATGATCCGCGCCGGCAATCTCCACGAGACGACGGTCGAGGTGGCGAACGCCAAAGGCTTCACCTACGACCCGGTGCTGAACTTCTTCCTCGAGCGCTATACGCCGGCCTACCGGCTGGAGCTTGCCGCCTTCATCGACGCGGTCGAGAACGGGACGCCGCCGTCGCCCTCGGGCCGCGACGGGCTGATGGCGCAGCGCCTCGCCGACGCGGCGACCATGGCGCGGGAGACCGGTCAGCCGGTCAAGGTATAGCCGGCTGGCCGTCAGCTTCGACCGGAAAGGGTCGTCCTCGCCGGGATGGGTCGCGGGGCCGGGGGCTTCCGCCCGAAGGTGAGGATGCGCTGAAGCCAGCCAAGCTCGCGTTCGGGCGTCTTCGGCCGGTCGACATAGTGGATGGCGATCTCGCCATTCTCCTCCGCGATGTGGAAGTAGTTCAGCCGGAAGGACGGGTAGTAGACCGCCGGCAGGTAGCCGAAGCGCACCGGAACGCGGTGCAGGATCTTCAGCCAGGTCCCCATGTTGGCGATGACCCGGCCATCCTCCTCGATGAGGAAGGCGTCGTGGGTATGGCCGAACAGGTAGACCGCCGTCTCGGGATGCTCGGCGAAGACCTGGCGCGCACGGGCGAGATAGACGTCGCTGCCGAGGCCCTCGATCGACTCGACGCCGCCGAAGCTCAGCCTGAAGCGGGAGAGGGTGCGCTTGATGTCGTGGAGGACGACGGCGCCCGGTATCGCCATCACCAGCATGAAGAACAGGATCATCATGTTCACGGCGATGATCGCGACGAAGATGTTGCCGACGAAGCCGAGCGAGCGGACGAAGGGATTGCGCAGGATGTAGTTGGCGTCGATCAGCCCGGCGCGGCGGGCAAGCTCGGCGACGAGCGCGATTGCGGCGACGGTGATGAGCAGCAGGAAGACGCTGATCACGCCACGCACCACCCAGGCCATCTCGCGGTAGAAATAATTGGATACCACCCAGTCCGGAATCTGGTCGGTTGCGACCGAGCGGATGTCCTTCAGCCAGTTGCCGCGGCCGAATTCCGAATGACGGCTGGTGCCGGCGACGATGGTCTCGGTGATGTAATAGCCGACGGGGAGGGCGTAGCGATTGCCGTAGTCCGGCGAGGCGTTGAAGGGATCGGCCTGCTGCCCATGCTCGATCCAGATCGTCCGGCCGAGCATCTGGCGCTTGAGGCTGATCGACGTGTCGAGATGGAGGTTGTATCGCGCCAGCCGCTCGGCGAAGGCCGGGTCGCAGGCGAGGTCATAGTCGTGGTTGCCGACCATGACGGTGATCCTGATCCGCTCGCCGGTCGCCTTGAGCTGATCGAAGATCGCCTGGTGATGGCGGACGATCTCGTCGAACCTGGCAATGCCTTCGACGGTGGTCAATTCCCAGAAGCCGAAGGTGTCACCGCCGATGATCAGCTCGCTATCGGTGCCTTTGTCCTCCAGCGCCCTGAGGAAGGCGATGAACTCGGCGGCGAAGTCGCAGTGCTGCAAGGCGCCGTCGCCGCCGAGGTGGAGGTCGCTGAGGAAGTAATAGTCAGGCGCCGCGCGCCCGGCCTCCGACGCGGCGGCCTCAGCCACGGGCTTCGCGCCGCGCACCGGCGGCGACGGCCAGCGCCATGGCGAGCGCCAGCGTTGCCGACAGCGAACGGAAGCCGGCAAAGTCCGCCTCGACGACTTCGAGCTGGATCGTCGCGTTGGACGAGAGAGGCGAAAAGGGGCTGTCGGTGATGGCAATGACCGGGACGCCGCGCTCCGCGGCGCGGGTTGTCAGCTCGACGGTGATCGGTGCATAGGGCGAGAAGCTGACGGCGACGAGGACGTCCTTGGCGGTCGCGCCGATCAATTGCTCCGGTCCAAGCGCCGCGACATTGTCGATGAGCACGGCCCTGCAGCCGATCTTGGCGAGCGCATAGGCGAGATAGGAGGAAACCGGGAAGACCCGGCGAAGGCCGATCAGATAGATCGTGTCGGCCTCGGCCAGCAGTGTCGCCGCCCTGTCGATCTCGGCGGTCGAGACGGTGTGGCGCAGCCGGTCGATCGATGCGATGGCGGTCTCGGCGAAACCGTCGAGGAGGCCGCTGGTTCCGTCGCGCCGGTCGTTGACCCGGTCGCCGATCCGCGCCAGGCGCTCCCGGTAATCCGGCCAATGGGACTTGAGCTGGGCGCGGAAGACGTCCTGGAGATCGGTGAAGCCGGCATAGCCGAGGGTCTGGGCGAAGCGGATCAGGGTCGACGGCTGGACCTTGGCCTGGGCGGCGACGCTGGCAACGGTTCCGAAAGCCACTTCGTCCGGATTCTCGAGCGCGAATGCGGCGACCTGAACCAGCCGGCGCGGGAGGCTCTCCCGGCGCGAGATCAGAAGATCCTTCAGGCCGTCAAAATCCCGCGGCGGTTCTTCGCTGGTTCTCGTGCTCATGGCCGCACTATACTAGACCGGCGGGGTTTTGCGCCCCGCCCGCCTTGATATCAGGTTTTCGCCAACCGTCAGCCACCGAAGCAGGTGTCGACAGCCTCCGCGCGCAGGCGTCGAGACCGGCGTTCCAATATGGAAATGAATTTGCGGCCAGGCAGGCGACGCGGGGGCCATTGACGGCTAAGGTCTCCTGCCGAAACGCAGCGGGGATAGATTGCATGCCAGACTTTCCGATCATCGACGCCCATGTCCACATCTACGATCCGGCCGATATCAGCTTCGCCTGGATGGCTGACGTGCCGTTGCTCAACAAGCCGCATCTGCCGCCCTACTATCTGGAGCGGTCGGCGCCGGTCACCGTCGACGGGCTGGTCTTCGTCGAGGTCGATGCCACCCTCGGCCAGCATGTCGACGAGGCGCTGTGGGTCAGCGAGACCGCCAAGCAGGAGCCGCTGATCCAGGCGATCGTCGCCTCGGTTCCGATGGAGCGGGGGCCGGTCGCGGTCGAGGCGGACATCGCCGCGATCGCCAAGCTGCCGCTCGCCCGCGGCATCCGCCGCCTCATCCAGAACCATGTCGACGAGCCGGGCTGGTGCCTGCAGCCGGGTTTCGTCGAGGCGGTCAAGCTGCTGCCGAACTACGACCTGACCTTCGACATCTGCATCTATCACCCGCAGATGGCCGACGCGATCGAACTGGTGCGGCGCTGCCCGGAGGTGAGCTTCATCCTCGATCATATCGGCAAGCCGGGAATACGCGACGGCATCCGCGAACCGTGGTGGAGCCAGATGCGGGAGCTCGCCTCGCTGCCGAACGTGATGTGCAAGGTCTCGGGCGTCGCGACCGAAGCCGATCACCGGAACTGGACCTATGATCAGCTGGCGCCTTACGTCGCCCATACCATCGAGTGCTTTGGCTTCGACCGGGTCGCCTTCGGCGGCGACTGGCCGGTGGCCGAGCTCGCGATCCGCTATGCGGAATGGGTGGCGGTGGTCGACCGGGTCACGGAGGGCGCCAGCGAGTCGGACCTCAGGAAGCTCTATCGCGACAACGCGATCAGATTCTATCGGATGTGAGCAGGGGAGGCCCTAGATGAGGGCCTCAACGCCGCGCCAGACGACATAGATGCCGACAATCACGACGATGGCCGCGAAGGCATATGAGAGGCCGGGCTTCTTGGCGGCGAGGGCCTTGGAGGCGGCAACGCCGCCGATGCCACCGATCGCGCCGCCGATGATCAACAGCAGGGCGATCCACCAGTCGACGAGGCCGGACAGTGAATAGTTGGCGGCGGTCGTCAGGCCGAAGGTGGTGACCGAGAGAAGCGACGAGCCGACCGCGTTGAGCAGCGGCATGCCGGTCGAGAAAACGAGGCCGGGCACGATCAGGAAGCCGCCGCCTATACCGAAAAAGCCGGCCAGGAAGCCGACTCCGAGGGCTACCGGCACGATACGGGGGAGGAGCGTACGCGCCGAGGCCCGGTCAAGCCGGACCGCCGGTTGACCGATCTCGGCGGGCTTCCTGGCGAAGGACAGCCCGACCGCGATCATCACCACCCCGAACAGGGCAAGCAGGCTCTGGCCGTCGATCGCCTTGCCGACGGTCGAACCGATCGCCGCGCCGAGGATGCCGAAGACGGCAAAGGCGATGGCGCACCGGAACTTGACGTTGCCCGACCGGAAGTGGGTGACGAGATTGACGGCCGCGCTGACCGCGACGGCGAAGGCGCTGGTGCCGATCGCCACATGCGGGTCCTTGACCCCGACGACATAGACGAGGAGCGGCACGGCGAGAACCGAACCGCCGCCGCCGACCAGGCCGAGCGAGAATCCCACGGCGCCACCGGACAGCAGGGCGAGACTGTCCTGCAGGAGGGTCAGTTCAGACATCGCATATGCCCGGGATCGAGGACGGTCAGCCCCGCTGGGTGGGATAGCCGGCGCGTTTCCAGGCCATGATGCCGCCGGTCATGCAATAGGCGTCATTGTCGGTGAGCGCCGCGAGCGCCGCCGAATTACGCGTGGTCCGGGCGCCGGATGCGCAGAGGAAGATCGTCGGACCATCGGGGAGGTTGGCCGGGCCGCCGCGCGCGAGGACGGAGAGGGGAAGCTCGATGGCACCCGGAATCCGCTCCGAAGCGGTTTCGTTCGGCTCGCGCACGTCGACGAGGATCGCCGTTTCGTCGAGGAGCGCGTGCGCCTCGTTGACCGAGATATCCTTGAGCAGTCGCATGGCTATTTTCCTTGGTTGGGGGGAGGAGGGCCGCAATAGATGTCCTTGAGGGTCATCAGCAGTCGGGAAGCGACGGGATCGGCAATCGCGTAGTGGAGGGCCTGCCCCTCGCGACGGAAGCCGACGATGCCGCTTTCGCGCATCAGCGACAGGTGCTGCGAAAGCGCCGACTGGCTGAGGCCGACCGCCTCCGCCAGCTCACCGACGGTCATCTCACCGGCCCGGGCGAGCTCGCACAGCACCAGAAGGCGCCGCTCGTTGGCGAGAAGCTTGAGCAGTCGCGCGGCCTCGCCCGCCTGATCGGCAAGGGCATGGATGTCGGCGGAAGCCGGAAGGCCGGATGTCTGTTCCATCGGTTTGTCCATTAGCGTTGACTAAATTAGAATATACTAATATATATGTCAAGAACGATCCCGACCCGATGGAGGATTACCGATGACGACCAGCGCGAAGCCCGTTGTCCGCGCGTTCTTCGATGAGCCGACCAACACCGCCAGCTACCTGGTGTCCGACCCGGTCACCAAGCGGGCGGCGGTGATCGACCCGGTGCTCGACTACGACCAGCGGACCGGCAAGGCCTCGACCAAATCGGCCGACGCGATTCTGGAGGCGGCGGAAGAGGACGGCCTGACGATCGACTGGATTCTCGAGACCCATGCCCATGCCGACCACCTCACCGCCGCGCCTTACATGAAGCTGAAGACCGGCGCCCAGGTGGGCATTGGCGAGCATATCCGCGAGGTGCAGAAGATCTTTCGGCCGGTCTTCAACGCGACCGACGTCTCCGGCGACGGCAGCGAGTTCGACCGTCTCCTCTCGGAAGGCGAGCATTTCCAGATCGGCGGGCTGGATGTCGGCGTGCTTCACACGCCCGGACATACGCCGGCCTGCGTCTCCTACGTGATCGGCGATTGCGTCTTCGTCGGCGATACGCTGTTCATGCCGGACTACGGGACGGCGCGGGCGGATTTTCCCGGCGGCAGTGCGCGGACGCTCTACCACTCGATCCAGAAGCTGCTCGCCCTGCCGGACGCGACCCGGCTCTTCGTCTGCCACGACTACAAGCCGGAAGGCCGGGACGACTATGCCTGGGAGACGACGATCGGCGAGGAGCGCAGGAATACGCATCTCAGCGGCAAGACCGAGGACGAGTTCGTCGCCATGCGCGAAGCGCGCGACAAGGATCTCGCGGCGCCGCTCCTGCTGCTGCCCTCGATCCAGACCAACATCCGGGCCGGCCGGCTGCCGCCGACCGAGTCGAATGGCGTGTCCTACATCAAGATCCCGGTGAAAGTCGCGTCTTAGGTGTTGTTCAGGAATGTCGGATAGTCTGCATCTCCACGCCGCGTCACGCGCGGCAACGAGATGCGGAGTGCAGGATGATCTTCATTACCCAGGGCCGATATACCGAGCACGCGATGGAAGGGATGCTGGCGAAGCCGGAAGACCGGACGCCGGCCCTCAACCAGCTGCTGGAAAGGGCAGGCGCCCGGCTGATCGACGCTTACTGGACGATGGGCGAAAGCGACTTCCTCGTCATCGTCGAAGCGGAGAACGAGCACGAATGGATGAAGGTCCTGGCGCTGACGGCGTCGACCGGTGGCCTTTGCGATCTCAAGACGATGGTGGCGATCTCGACCGCCGACGGCAAGAAGGCCTTTGAGGGTGCAAAGGCGCTGAAGGAGTCGTTTCATCCGGCCGGCGAGGATTAGGCGACCGGCGGCGGGGATGCGGCCACGATGATCGATTTTCGAGGCCTGCCGCTTCCGGTCAATCTGGTTGTCCTGCTGGTCTCGGCCGCGATTGTCTGGGGGGCGGGGACGCGGCTTGCCCGCATCGTCGATGCGATCTCCGAGCGGACCGGGCTCGGCCGCGCCTTCGCCGGCTTCCTGCTTCTCGGTGGCGTGACCTCGCTGCCGGAACTCGCCACGGTGATCACCGCGGCGCATGCCGGACACGCGAACCTGGCGCTGAGCAGCATCCTCGGCAGCGTCTCGACCAACGTCCTGCTTCTGGCCTTTGCCGATGCGGTCCTCGGGCGCGACGCGCTGACGTCGGTCGTCGCCCATCCGGCGACCCTGCTCCAGGGCACACTCGGCATCCTGCTGCTCGGCGTGGTGTCGGCGGCGATCATCGTCGGCGAGGTCGACCTCTTCGGTCTCGGGCTCTGGTCGGCGTCACTGGTGCCGCTTTTCGGCCTCGCGGTATGGCTGACCTCGCGATACGAGAACCGCCCGACCTGGATCGTGGCCGAAGCGGCGCCGCTGCCCGGTCTCGTGCCGGCGGAGCCGGAAGAGCTGCGCCTCGGCCTCCGCGACCTGATGATCAGCGGGACGGTGGCGGGTGTCGTCATCCTGGTGGCCGGCTATCTGCTGGCCGAGACCGGCGATGCGGTCGCCGTGCAGACCGGGATCGGCGAGAACATGGTCGGTTTCGTGCTGATCGGCCTTGCCACGTCGCTTCCCGAAATCAGCTCGATGGTCGGCGCGGTCCGCATCCATCGCTATGAGCTGGCGATCGGCGACATTTTCGGCACCAACCTGTTCGATCTCCTGCTGATCCCGGTCGCGGATATCGTCTACCGCCACGGCCCGATCCTGGCTGAGGCCGGACGCTTCGAATCCATCGCGCTGCTGCTCGGGATCATCCTGACCGCGATCTATGTCGTCGGGCTGCTGGATCGCCGCAACCAGACGATCCTGCGGATGGGATACGATTCCCTGGCCGCGATCATCGTCTTCGCCGGCGGGATCGTCATGCTCGCCTTCATCGGGTGACGTTCTTCGCGCGACGCGCGCGGTCCCATGCAATTGTGGAAAAGCCGGTCCGATGATTTGACCCGGGCGCCGCGGACGCCGACGCTGTCGCCATGACCCTGCATCTCATCAAGCTGTGCGTCGGCTGCGATTCCATCGACGACCTTGCCGAATGGATCGATTACCGGGTGGCGGAGGCCCGCAAGGCCGGCCGCAAGCCGCAGCATTTCCATATCACCAGGATGGTGCCGAAGCAGGCGTCCGATCTGCTCGACGGCGGCTCGCTCTACTGGGTGATCAAGGGCAATGTCCAGGTCCGCCAGCGGCTCATGGACATCGAGACATTCGCCGACGAGGAGGGCATCCGCCGCTGCCGGCTGGCGCTCGAGCCCAGGCTCGTGCCGACCGAATGGCAGCCGCGCCGTCCGTTCCAGGGCTGGCGCTACCTCGAGCCGAAGGACGCGCCGCCGGACCTCGGCAAGGCGCGCGAGGGCGCGCTGCCGCCGGAGCTCGCGGCCGAACTCGCCGAGCTTGGGGTGCGCTAGGCGGGGCGAAACCCGGCCGCCACTTCGAGGGGAGGCGGACGCGCTTCCGGGTCTTGCGTCCTTCGAGGCTCGGGCTTCGCCCGAGCACCTCAGGATGGCATAAGCAATTGTTTCAAATAACAGACAAAGCCATGCTGAGGTGCGCGCAACAGCGCACCTCGAAGCACGCAATATGCGTCCGATACCCGCCGTATCCGAAACTCACACCGCGATATTGTCGATGAGGCGGGTCCGGCCGAGCGTCGCCGCCGCGAGCAGGCGGAGCGGTTCACACGCGGGATCGGCGACGGGCGCGAGGGTATCGGCGTTGCGCAATTCGACATAGTCGACCGCGAAGCCGCCTGCCGCGAGCGTATCGCGGGCCGTTGCCAGGGCGGTGGCGGGATCGTCCCCGGCCAGGACGGCGCCGGCGACCGCCCGAAGCGTCGCCTGGAGGAGCGGAGCGGTCGCCCGTTCCGCTTCGGAGAGGTAGGCGTTGCGCGAGGAGAGGGCGAGGCCGTCCGGCTCACGGACGGTGGGCAGGCCCTCGATCGCAACCGGAATCCCGAGATCGGTGACCATGCGGCGGATGACCAGGAGCTGCTGATAGTCCTTCTCTCCGAAGATCGCGATGTCCGGCTGGGTGGCGAGCAGGAGCTTGGCCACCACCGTGGCGACCCCCTGGAAATGGGTCGGGCGGAAATCGGCTTCGAGGCCGAGCGCCGGACCTTCGAGGGAGACCGTCGTCGCGAAGCCTTCCGGGTACATCTCCTCCGTCGACGGCATGAAGACCGCGTCGACGCCGAGCTCCGCGAGCTTCGCCAGATCGCCGGCGTGGTCGCGCGGATAGCTGGAGAAATCCTCGGCCGGCCCGAACTGGGTCGGATTGACGAAGATCGAGACGACCACCGTGTCGGCGCGCTTCGCCGCGGCCCGCACCAGCGCGAGATGGCCTTCGTGCAGCGCGCCCATGGTCGGGACGAGCGCCGAGGTCAATCCCTTGCTCCGCCATTCGAAGGATCGCAGGCGGGCGCGGTCGACGGTCGGGTCGATCCGGGGTGAGGCGGGGGCGTTGAGGGTCATCTCATGTCGATCTGTCGGGGCTCAAGCGCCGGCGAGGCTAGCAGAGGCCCCGGTCATGGCAAATCCGGGTAACGTATGAAATCTGTTGACCAATTCTTCGCGTTTTCCCGGCAGTCTGTTGTTTCAATCGACGTCATAGTCCACCGCGGAGCGTCCATCCATGCTCTTTCAGTCCGCCGCCAGGGGATCCGCGCATGTCGTCGTGCTCGGCAACGAGAAGGGCGGTACCGGCAAATCGACGACCGCGATGCATCTCATCGTCGCGCTGCTCAAGGCGGGCTTCAGGGTCGCTTCGGTCGATACCGACAGCCGCCAGCGGTCGCTGACCCGCTACATCGAGAATCGCGCCCGCTGGTCGCGGCAACGGAATCTCGGCCTCGACATGCCGGTCCATTTCGTCGCCAGGCTGGCGGCGGGCGAGACGGTGAAGGAGATCGAGGCACAGGAATTCGCGACCTATGCCGATATCGTCGACCGGGTGCAGGACGACTTCGACTATGTCGTCGTCGACACACCGGCCAACGACTCCTATCTGATGCGGCTGAGCCACGCGATGGCCGATACGCTGATCACCCCGGTCAACGACAGCTTCATCGACCTCGACATCCTGGGCCAGGTCAATCCCGACGATTTCTCCATCTCGAGACGCAGCCACTATGCGGAGCTGGTGGACACCGCCCGCGCCCAGCGGCGTGGCATCGACGGCGTCGAGATGGACTGGATCGTGATCCGCAACCGCATCGCCACGCTGCCGAGCCGCAACCAGCGGAACCTGCTCGCCGCGCTGCGGAAGATTTCTCCGACGCTCGGCTTCCGTCTCGGCGACGGGATATCGGAACGGGTCGTCTTCCGCGAATATTTCCCGCTCGGACTGACGGCCCTCGATACGCTCGACCAGCGGACGCATGGGGCGACGCCGACAATGTCCCACATGGCGGCCCGGAACGAAATCCGGGAGCTGGCGGCATTCGTGAATTTGCCGCGCACCGACAGCCCGATCGCTCCGGAGCGACTGGCCGCGCAAACCGCGGACGGGATCGGCCGGCTGGAGCTCGTTCTCGAATAGCGGTTGCTTCCGCCGCGATCAGTGCCACATTTCCGGCTTAGAAGACCGTGTCGCCCGACGGCGCGTCGGGCGGCGGCGATCGAATCCGAAAGGCACTCGTCGGCATGGCCGTGGACAAAAAATCGAATCCGGTGAGGCAGGACCCGGCGGTGGCGCGAGACGGGGGCAGGCCGGTTCCGCGCGATGACGCAGATCGGCGCCCGGCCAAGACCTCCATATCCGGAGAGATACAGGATTTTCTGAAGAAGACCCGGACGCTCGCCACGCCGGTCGAGGGCCGCGGCCGGCTGATCTTCGCGCTCGACGCGACCATGAGCCGTCAGCCGACCTGGGACACCGCCTGCCGGCTCCAGGCCCAGATGTTCGAGGAAGCCGGCAAGGTCGGCGGCCTGGAGGTCCAACTGCTCTATTATCGCGGCTTCAACGAATGCCGCGCGAGCCGCTGGGTGAGCGACACCGCTGCGCTGCGCGACCTGATGACCGGCATCCAGGTGAGGGGCGGCCACACCCAGATCGGCAAGGTGCTGAGCCATGCGCGCCGCGAGAACGGCAAGCGGAAGGTCGGCGTGCTGGTCTTTGTCGGCGACGCCATCGAGGAGCCGATCGACACGCTGGCCGCCAAGGCCGGCGAACTCGGGTTGCTCGGCGTGCGCGCCTTTGTCTTCCAGGAAGGGCGGGAGCCGACCGTCGAGCGTGGCTTCCGCGAGATCGCCCGGCTGACCGGCGGCGCCTATTCCCGTTTCGACACCAACGCCGCGGGTCAGCTTGCCGAGCTGTTGCGGGCGGCGGCGATCTACGCGGCCGGCGGTGTGAAGGCGCTGGAGAAGCAGGGCGGTCGGGAAGGCCAGCTGCTGCTGGAGCAGATGCGTAACCGCTGATGGTCGTCTATCTCGTCACCGGAGTCGCCGTTCTCGTTGCGTTGATCACGCTCGGCAAGGCCTTTGTCGGCGCCGATCCGCGGGCGCTGGTCAGACTGATCCGCTACGTGGTGGGGAGCCTGCTGATCCTTTTCGGAGGCGGCCTGGTCGCGGCGCGGCGCGTCGATTTCGGGCTGCCGCTGATCGTGCTTGGCGGGTCGGCCCTGTTCCTCGGCCGGATCGGACCGCTCGACCTCGGCGGAGGCCGGCGGACACCGGGATCGAAGTCCAAGGTGACGTCCGCCTTCCTCGAGATGGAACTCGACCATGACAGCGGCGAGCTCAATGGACGCGTCCTCGGCGGTGCCTATGCCGGGCGCCGGCTCGACGATCTCGATGTCGAGGACCTGCAGAAGCTCTCGCGCGAGCTTTCGGTCGACGGCGAGAGCCTAGCCCTGCTTGAAGCTTATCTGGACCGCCGGATGCCCGGCTGGCGTGAAGACGGCGAGGGTGATGGCGCAGCGGGGACGGGCAGCGCGCCGAATGCGGGACCCATGACTGACGAGGAGGCCTATGAGGTCCTTGGCCTTTCTCCCGGCGCCAGTGAGGCGGAAATCCGGCGTGCGCACCGACAGCTGATGAAGGGGGTCCACCCCGACCAGGGCGGCTCGACGTTCCTGGCGGCGAAAATCAACGAAGCTAAGGACAGGCTTTTGCGCGGTCATGGATGAAGTCCGATACTCGTTACGACAGGGGACCCCGGGGCGCCGCCAAGACACGGGCGGCAAGTCATTCTCCGCTTACTCGGCGATGGCGTAGCAGGCGAATTTCTGTTTCGTCAGGAAGGCGCAGGCGGCGCGTGCCTCGGACTTGCCGGCGAAGCCGGCGAACCGGGCGCGGTAGAGCGTCACCGATTCCTTGACCACCGGCTCGGTATAGGGCGAGGCGCTGGCGAGCACCCTGGCACCCTTCGCCTTGGCCTGGTCGAGAAGCTGGAGCGCCGACTCCTCGGTCGGCGTCGCCGCGATCTGGATCTTCCAGCCGGAGGTATCGACCGGCTGCGGAGCAACGTCGATGACGTCGTCGGAAATGTCGCCCTGGGAGCGGAATTCTTCCGGCATGATCGCCGCGACGGACTGAACCGATCCGGTTTCGATCAGCGGCTCGTCACCATCGGGACGCGAACGCGGCGTCGGCACGCTGGCCAGCAGCGGCGCGCCGGCCGGCAGGATCTTGCCGGCAACCTGCGCACCGCGGGATGCATTGGGCACATAGCGCTTGAGCAACTCGGCCATACGCTGGTCCCGCGCCGATCCGGTCTTGCCGCCGAGAACGACGGCGACGACGCGGCGATCGCGCTGGTTGACCGACGTCACGAGGTTGAACCCGGAGGCGCGGATATAGCCGGTCTTGATACCGTCGACGCCGGGATACTTGCCAAGCAGCCGATTGTGGTTGCCGATCTTCGTTCCCTTGTAGGTGAAGCTCGTCGCCTTGAAGTAGGGGAAGTAGTTCGGAAACCGGTCCTGGAGCGCGCGGCCAAGGATCGCCATGTCGCGGGCGGTGGTCACCTGCGCGTTGTCGGGAAGGCCGGACGCGTTCCGGAAGGTGGTGCTGCTCATGCCGAGCTGACGCGCGCGCTTGGTCATCTGCGCGGCGAAGGCGCTCTCGCTGCCACCGAGATACTCACCGATGGCGCAGGCCATGTCATTCGCCGAGCGCGTGACCAGCGACAGGATGGCGTCCTTGACCATGATCGACTGGCCGGCCGGAACGCCGAGCTTGGATGGCGGCTGGGATGCCGCGTGTTTCGACACCGGGATACGCGAGGACAGGGAGACCCGGCCGCTGTCGATTGCCTCGAACAGCATGTAGAGGGTCATCATCTTGGTGAGCGACGCGGGGTAGGTCCGCGTATCGGCATTGCTGGAATAAAGGACCTTGCCGGTTTTCGCGTCGACGACGATTGCGGCGCTGACAACAGCCTGGGCGTTGGTCGCGCCGATCGCCATCGTCGCGGCACATGCGACGACCATGGTCCGCATCCAGGTTGCGCCGCGCCGATTGAGCGCCCGAAGTCGCTTCGTCATGAATTCCGAACTCCGCACCCTGACGACCCATAACACGAGTCGCCCGTCCCATAATCTCCGGCAGCGGCCATCGGACAGTAACAGTCCCTCTTACCCTCCAGCGCAATGCGCGGCGGGGATTCCGAGTCCCTGGACCTGAAACGCCGATCAAACTGCCGGTAAAGTCCCCACGCATACCGGCTGCCGGTCTCGTCAAGAACAGTATGGAGGCGAAGTTACAAATCCGTAAAGCCCCGGAGCCGCGGCAATCCGGCGCTATTGTGCGGCGCACAAAAAACGCTTGACGTTTATGGTGCAGTGCACATATTAGGTGTCAGCACGCCCGGCGATTGAACGCCGCGTCACCAAAAGGACAGACAAGATGATCAGCGCGTTCGACGACTTCCAGAAGTTCAGCAAGGAAAATGCCGACATGGCGATGGAAAGCGCCAATGTCGTGACCAAGGGTTTCCAGACCATCGCCTCCGAGGCGGCCGACTATTCGAAGCAGTCCTTCGAGGCCGGCGCCGCCGCGATGGAGAAGATCATGGCGGCCGGTACGCTCGACAAGGCGATCGAGGCGCAGAGCGACTATGTCCGCTCCGCCTACGAGGGCTATGTCGGCCAGGCGACCAAGGTCGGCGAGATCTTCGCCGGCATGGCGAAGGCCGCCTACAAGCCTTACGAGGGGCTTTTCGGCAAGTTCCCGAGGTAAGCCTACCCTCTCTTCGAAAGTGGCCTGCGGCGGCGTCCGCAGGCGGAAAGGCCCGGTTCCGCCGGGCCTTTCTTTTTTTCGTTCCCGGCCGGCGTTGGATTTGCCGCGATCGGCACCTAGATATCAAAAGGTCGGGACGTCCGTCCCTGCTGTCATCGTTGAAAACGGCCAGAAAAATTTGATGCGGATGGATTGCGCCGCCGACAGTTTGTCGTCAGGATTCGAGGATGCGGAAATTGGTGAGCCGACAAGATGAGCAGTTCGAACCGGCGGCCCGATGATGGCGACGCTGGCACTGGTGTCGTCACAAAAACCAGACCGCGGACGAAACGCCCGAGCCTCTACCGCGTCCTTATTCTCAACGACGACTACACGCCGATGGAGTTCGTCGTTCACGTCCTGGAACGCTTCTTCCAAAAGGGGCGCGAGGAAGCGACCCAGATCATGCTGCATGTGCATCAGCACGGCGTCGGGGAATGCGGCATCTATACGTTTGAAATCGCGGAAACCAAAGTGACGCAAGTGATGGATTTCGCCAGGAAGAACCAGCATCCGTTACAGTGCGTCATGGAAAAGAAGTGAGGTCCCCCGTGCCGTCGTTCTCCCGCAATCTCGAAAAAGCGCTGCACCAGGCACTGGCTCTCGCAAGCGAGCGCCACCAGGAATATGCGACGCTCGAACACCTGCTGCTGGCGTTGATCGACGATCAGGACGCTGCCGCGGTGATGCGTGCCTGCAACCTCGACCTCGACATCCTGAGACGCAACCTGGTCGAATATATCGACACCGAGCTCGCCAATCTCGCGACCGGGTCGGACGAGGATTCCAAACCGACCGCCGGCTTCCAGCGCGTCATCCAGCGCGCGGTCATCCACGTCCAGTCGTCGGGCCGGGAAGAGGTCACCGGCGCCAACGTCCTGGTCGCGATCTTCGCCGAGCGGGAGAGTCACGCGGCGTATTTCCTGCAGGAGCAGGACATGACGCGCTACGACGCGGTCAACTATATCAGCCACGGCATCGCCAAGCGCGCCGGGATGTCCGAGTCGCGCCCGGTGCGTGGCGTCGATGACGATGCCGCGACCTCGGAAGGCCGCGAGGATACCAAGAAGAAGGCCGACGCCCTCGAGGCCTATTGCATCAACCTCAACGACAAGGCGCGCAAGGGACAGATCGATCCGCTGATCGGCCGCGAGGCCGAGATCAGCCGGACGATCCAGGTGCTCTGCCGCAGGCAGAAGAACAACCCGCTCTTCGTCGGCGATCCCGGCGTCGGCAAGACGGCCATCGCCGAGGGACTGGCGAAGCGGATCACCGACGGCGACGTCCCGGAGGTGTTGAAGGACTCGACCGTCTTCTCGCTCGACATGGGAACGCTGCTCGCCGGCACGCGCTATCGCGGCGATTTCGAGGAACGCCTCAAGCAGGTGATCAAGGAGATCGAGGAATTCCCGGGCGCGATCATGTTCATCGACGAGATCCATACGGTGATCGGCGCCGGCGCGACCTCGGGCGGGGCGATGGACGCGTCGAACCTCCTCAAGCCGGCCCTGGCCTCGGGGGCGGTGCGCTGCATCGGCTCGACCACCTACAAGGAATACCGCCAGTTTTTCGAGAAGGACCGGGCGCTGGTCCGCCGCTTCCAGAAGATCGACGTCAACGAGCCGACGATCCCGGACGCCATCGAGATCCTGAAGGGCCTGAAGCCTTATTTCGAGGACTATCACCGGGTCCGCTACACCGGCGACGCGATCAAGAGCGCGGTCGAGCTTTCGGCCCGCTATATCAACGACCGCAAGCTGCCGGACAAGGCGATCGACGTCATCGACGAGACCGGCGCATCGCAGATGCTGCTGCCACCCGGCAAGCGCCGCAAGACGATCGGCGTGAAGGAGATCGAGGGCACCATCGCGACGATGGCCCGGATACCGCCGAAATCGGTCTCCAAGGACGATGCCGAGGTGCTGAAGAATCTCGACACCGTGCTCCGCCGGGTGGTCTACGGCCAGGACAAGGCGATCGAACGGCTCGCCTCGGCGATCAAGCTCGCCCGTGCGGGCTTGCGGGAGCCGGAGAAGCCGATCGGCTGCTACCTGTTCTCGGGGCCGACCGGGGTCGGCAAGACCGAGGTTGCCCGCCAGCTGGCAAGCGCGCTCGGCGTCGAGCTCCTGCGGTTCGACATGTCGGAATACATGGAGCGCCACACCGTTTCGCGGCTGATCGGTGCGCCTCCCGGCTATGTCGGATTCGACCAGGGCGGCCTGCTGACCGACGGCGTCGACCAGCATCCGCACTGCGTGCTGCTGCTTGATGAGATCGAGAAGGCGCATCCCGACCTGTTCAATATCCTCCTGCAGATCATGGACCATGGCAAGCTGACCGACCACAACGGCAAGAAGGTCGACTTCCGCAACGTCATCCTGATCATGACGACGAATGCCGGCGCGGCCGAGCTCGCCAGGCCGGCGATCGGCTTCGGCAAGTCCGAGCGCGAAGGCGACGACCAGGAGGCGATCAACCGGATGTTCACGCCGGAGTTCCGCAACCGTCTGGATGCGGTCGTCCCCTTCGGCAGCCTGCCGCCCGACGTCGTCTACGAGGTCGTCCAGAAGTTCGTCATGCAGCTCGAGGCGCAGCTGGCCGATCGCGGCGTGACCTTCGACCTCAGCGAGGAGGCGATCAAATGGCTGGCCGAGAAGGGCTATGACAGCCGGATGGGCGCCCGCCCGCTGGCCCGCGTCATCCAGGAGAATATCAAGCAGCCGCTGGCCGACGAGGTGCTGTTCGGCAAGCTGAAGAAGGGCGGCACCGTCAAGGTCACCGTCAAGGAAGACGACAGCGGCCTGGATCTGGAGGCGGTCGAGGACGGTCCCGTGAAGCCGAGACCCGAGCCGGTGCCGAAGCCGCGCCGGCCGCGCAAAAGAAAATCGGCCAGTGCCGCGAAAAAGCCGCCAAGCAATGGAAAACCCCCTGGCGGCGGTCGCGGCCTGGTGCCGAAGGTGCCCCTTAAGACGACCTAGTCGTGACGCCGCGTTTGTTGGATATTGCAGGGCATCCGGGCATTTGGCGGTCCGGATGCTCATCCAGGGGGTGGGCATTGCTACCTGGAGGCAGTTGATGAAGCTCTGTTGGAGCGGACGAAATTCTGGCCTGACGGCCGCCGGCGTGGTCGCGTTCCTTGCGGTTTCCGCCGCAGGCGGGCCGGTTCTCGCCGACGAGGCGTGGGACATGTGCACCTCGCCGGATCCCGATGTCGGGATCGCCGGATGCACGGAAGTGCTTGCCCGCGGCACCAAGGAGACCCAGCGGGACCGGGCCATCGCCTTCCGCAACCGCGGTCTCGCCTACAAGGACAAGGGCGACTACGACGCCGCGATCATCGACTATGGCGAGTCGATCGCGCTCTACCCCGACTATGTGTCGGCCTATAACGACCTCGGCATCGCGTACCGGGCCAAGAATGACATCGATCGCGCGATCGCGGCCTACAGCGCGGCGCTGAGGATCGATCCCGACTACGCCTATGGCTACAACAATCGCGGCAACGCCTATCGCGACACCGGCAACCTGGCCGGCGCCATCGCCGACTATACCGATGCGATCCGCATCGATCCGGAATATGTCTATGCCTATAACGGGCGCGGCAACGCCTACCAGGATCAGGGCCAGTACGAGCTCGCCATCGCCGACTACACCAAGGCGATCGAGCTCGATCCGAATTACGCCGCCGCCTATAACGGCCGCGGCAACGCCTATCGCGACATCGGCGAGAACGACCTGGCGATCGCCGACTACGACAGTTCGATCCGGGCCGATCCCAACTACGTCTTTCCGTATAACGGGCGCGGCAACGCCTACAAGGACAAGGGCGAGCTCGACCTCGCCATTGCCGACTACAACCGCGCGCTCGAGCTGAGCCCCGACTATGCCTATGCCTATAACGGGCGGGCCAATGCCTATGCGGAAAAGGGCGACTACGAGCAGGCGATCGCCGACTACACCGCCTCGATCCGCCGCGACCGGAACTATGCCGTCGCCTATCGCAATCGCGGGCTCGCCTATGACGACATGGGCAAGACCGAGCTTGCGCTCAGGGATTTCGATACCGCGATCCGGCTGAACCCGAACTACGCCTACGCGTATAACGACCGTGGCATCATCTACGACAGCCAGGGCGAATACGAGAAGGCGATCAAGGACTATACGGCCGCGCTCCAGATCGACCCGAACTACGTCTACGCATTCAACAACCGCGGGGTCGCCTACCAGAACCAGGGCGATCGCGAGCGCGCCGTGGCGGACTACCAGATGGCGTTGAAGCTCGACCCCGGATACACCCGAGCGCAGGAAAACCTCGATTCGGTGATCGCCGAAATGGGCGGCTCGAAATCCACCGTCGCGGCTCCCGGCACCAACCGGTCGCAGGTGCCCTCGGGCGTTCGCGACGTGCAGGCGCCGAGCGGCGGGCTGAATGCCGGCGGCGACCTGTTCCAGCAGTAGCGCCGAAAGCTCCGCTCCCGGCGGTGGCCGGGCCGCGCGAATCAGGCGACGTCGGACCAGCCGGCGTCGCCTTTTCTGTTTCCCCGATGGTGAGCCTCAGGAACCGGCGAGCGCCGCCCGGATCTTCCCGGCTCCTGCGGCCAGGACATCGTCGGCTTCCATGCTGCCGGTATGGGGACGCAGGGCGACGCCCTCGAACCGCGGAATGACGTGGAAATGGAGGTGGAAGACCGACTGGCCGGCCGCCGCCTCGTTGAACTGGATGATCGTCACGCCATCGGCCTCGAAGGCGTCCTTCACCGTCCGCGCAACGGTCTGCACCGAACGGATCAGGTTGGCGAGCGCCTCCGGATCGGCGTCGAGCAGGTTGCGGGAAGGGGTCTTCGGGATGACCAGGGTATGTCCCGTGCCCTGCGGCATGACGTCCATGATCGCAATCGATGCGTCGTCCTCGTAGACCTTGTGGGCGGGCAGCTCGCCGCGCAGGATCCTGGCGAAGATATTCTGGTCGTCATAGGCCTCGGCACTCATCCATCCGGCTCCGTCTGTTCCATCACGCGGAAAGGCAGATACGACGACAGGACCTCGCTGTCACGGTCGACCTGCCGGCGTTCCTGCTCGAGGTAGTCCGAGACCGCCCGCCGGAAGCTCGCATTGGCGATCCAATGCGCCGAGTAGGTGGCGGCCGGGCGGTAGCCGCGGGCCAGCTTGTGCTCGCCCTGCGCTCCGGCCTCTACCCGCGCGAGGCCATGGCCGATCCCCCATTCGATCGCCTGATAGTAGCAGACCTCGAAATGCAGGAAGGGGTGATCCTCGACGGTGCCCCAGTAGCGGCCGTAGAGCGCATCCGACCCGATCAGATTGAGGGCGCCGGCGATGGCCCGCCCGTTGCGGCGGGCCATGACCAGCAGGATGCGATCGGCCATCCGTTCGCCGATCAGCGAGAAGAAGCGGCGGTTGAGATAGGGCCGCCCCCATTTGCGGGAACCGGTATCCATGTAGAACTGGAAGAAGGTATCCCAGTCGGCTTCGGTGATGTCCCTGCCGGTGAGATGGACGATCTTGATCCCGTCCGCCAGGGCGTCGCGCCGCTCGCGGCGGATCGCCTTGCGCTTGCGGGAAGAGAGGGCGGCGAGGAAATCCTCGAAGTCGCGATAGCCATCGTTGTGGAAGTGGTACTGCTGGTCGGTCCGCCGCAGGTAGCCGGCCTCGCCGAAGAGGTTCCATTCGTCTTCGGGCAGGAACGTCGCGTGGGCCGAGGAGACCCCGAGATTGGCGGCGAGGGTGGCAAGACCCTGCACAAGCACCGCCCGGTGCTGCCCGGCGTCCGGCCCCGGCCTGACGAGGAGGCGCCGACCGGTGACCGGGGTAAACGGCACCGAGACCTGCAGCTTGGGATAGTACCGGCCACCGGCCTGCTCGAACGCGTTGGCCCAGCCGCCGTCGAAGACGTATTCGCCCATCGAGTGGGACTTGAGATAACAGGGCAGGATCGCCGCCGGGCGGTCGTCGGCCCCGGCAAGGACCAGATGCTGACCGAGCCACCCGGTCTTGCGGGTGGCGGAGCCGGATTCCTCAAGCGACCAGAGAAAGTCGTGAGAGAGGAAAGGATTATATTCGAGACCGGACCGTGCATCGCCGATGGTCGGCATCTCCCGTTCACAATCCGGTTGCGCACCCGGCGCTATCTCTCCGTGCTGATTCGAAGATTCGCCCGGGCCAAGCCGGCGCGCCAGGCCCTCAGGGTTGGCGCAGGCATCCCAGTCGTCGCGCGCGATATCGTTCAGCGACGACACGACGGTCAGGGTCGCTTCGGATTTGCTATGGTCGGTCACGAAACGGATTCACTCAGACTTTGGCTTATCCCATCATCTAGGTCGCCCCGCTGCAAGCACAACTCGCCGCGTGGCGTATCGGCGATGGGAGCGATCCGACCTTTGCTCCATCGAAGCAAAGCGTGTTCCATAGGCGGAAATCGGAGGATGTCATGACGAGGACCCTTCTCGCCGTCGCCGCGGCAGGCGTCGCGGGCCTGGTGGAGGCCGCCGGCGCTGCGGCGGCGCCGGCGCTGGTGACGGGGTCGGCCGTCTACGGGCTCAGCCTCGAGGATGAGAGCGGTACGATGGGGGGCGTCACCGGAAGCATGACCGCTGTCCTGACCCGCGACTGCGATACCTATCGATCGACAACCAGCCTCGTGGCGGACTTCGAGGGACCAATGGGATCGCTTCCGTTGGATATGGAGTCCGACGTTTACGAGAAGGCCGACAGCCTCGTCTTCGATATCCGCGGCGAGTTCGCGTCGATGGAGATCGAGCGCGCCAGGGGAGAGGCGACCAGGACCGACGGCGGCATAGCCGTCGCGCTGACGGAACCGAAGACCGAGACGCGGACGGTCGATGGCGACGTCATCTTTCCGCTGGCGATGATGGGCGCCGCCGTCGCGGCGGCGAAGGCCGGCAAGACCCTGGTCGATTTCTCGGTCTATGACGGTTCCGGCCACGGCCGCGACGTCTGGCTGGTCAGCGTCACTATCGGGGCGGCGCCGGAATCCGGCGATGAATCGGGTGACGATGCCCTGTTCGCGGCCGGGCTGGGCTTTTCCGGCATGGACCGTTGGCAGATGGGGTTCAGCTATTACCCGGCCGATGCGACCGGTGACCTGACGCCGGCCTTCTCATCAAGCGCGGTGGTCTATGAGAACGGCTTCGCGCAAGCGGCGTCCTATGATTTCGGCGAATTCGCCCTGCGGCTGAAGCTCGAGGAATTCAGTCCGATACCGCCTGAGCCGTGTCCATAGCCGGGTCGAAGCCTTCGAAGATGATCTGGTCGGCATAGCGGTCCGCCAAAGCGCGTTCCGCCGGTGTCCGCACCGTCCAGGTCAAGAGCGGCAGGCCGAGATGGCGCAGGAAGAGCGGCGCATTGGCGGGCAGGGCGTTGATGTCATAGGCGATGAAATCCGGCCGGACGGCCTGAGCATGGAGCAGATGGCGAAGGGCCATTCGGCGGCCCCAGGAAAGACCGGTTTCGCCGGGCTCGTCGAAGCGATCGGCAACCATGCCGCGGGGCAGGGCGGGGGCCAGCGACCGCATCGCCCGCACCGATCGTGGATCGAAGGACATGACCGCCAGCGGGCCTTCATACGGATGGAGGAGTTCCACCGTGCGTTGCTCGAGAAGCGGTTCGGCGCCCGCTTGCGGTTTCAGCTCGATGACTAGCGGAACGCGGCCGGCAACCAGACCGAGCAGTTCTGCCAGGGTCGGGATGCGATCGCCGGTGCCTTTGATCGTCGCCGATTTCAACTCGGCAAGCGGCTTCCCGTGGATCGGTCCGGTCGCGTCGGTGAGCCGGTCCAGCGTGTCGTCATGGAAGACGACGGCTTCGCCGTCGCCGCTGAGTTGCAGGTCGCATTCGATGGCGAAATTCCGGGCGATCGCGGCGTCGGCGGCCGAAAGCGTATTCTCGATCCGTCCCGCGGCGGCATCGTGGAAGCCGCGATGGGCAATGGGACGCCCGGTCAGAAATGCCGCGCGCCCCATGTGCGAACTCAGAGGATTTCGGCGACCGCCTCGACCTCGACGGCGACACCCAGCGGCAGAGTGCCCATGCCGATGGCCGAACGGGAATGCTTGCCGACATGGTCGCCGAGCACATCGGTGATCAGGTCGGAGGCGCCATTGATGACCTTGTGGACGTCGGTGAAATCGGGAACCGCGTTGACGAATCCGACGACCTTGACGATCCGCGCGATCTTGTCGAGGTCGCCGCCGACGGCGGCCTTGAGCATGCCGAGAATGTTGATGGCGCAGAGGCGCGCCGCCTGCTGGCCTTCCTCCATCGAGAAGTCCTTACCGACCTTGCCCACAAATTTGACACCATCGGGGGCCATCGGCACTTGCCCCGACACGAACACCAGATTGCCGGTGACGACGAAGGGGACGTAGTTGGCGCCTGGCTTTCCCGGGCTCGGCAGCTCGATGCCGAGGGCGGCGAGACGCTCCTCGATTTCGGTGGTCATGGCGTACTCCTTGAGGGAACGATCGATGGGGCTGTGTGGCGCAATTTGGCGGTGGCGGCAAGGGCGAAATCCCTTGTTTCCGCCATGCTTGCCGGGCAAGGATGCGCGCGTGAGGATCGCATTGTTGAACAGTTGCGCGAAATTCGCCACCGCCGTCGCCATCATATCCGCGCCGAATGCCGCGGCAGCGGCGCCGATGACACTCGCCCCGCATCGTGCGGTCTACGATATCTCGCTGATCGATAGCGACGAGGGTGTTGATATCACGGCCGTTTCCGGGCGCCTGGTGATGGAGTTCACCGGCTCGGCCTGCGCCGGCTATTCGTCGAAGCTTCGTTTCGTCACCCAGACCGAAGATCCGGACGGGGTGCGGCGACTGACGGATTCGCGATCGACGACGTTCGAGTCGCCGGACGGCCGCAGCCTCGAATTCGCGAACGAGACCTATGCCGGCCCGATCCTGGCCGAGGAATCGGTGGGGACCGCCAGCCGCGACAAGGACGGAATCTCGGTCAAGCTGAAGAAGCCGGAGAAGAAGGCGCTGGACATCGCGGGTCCGATGGTCTTTCCGACCGACCAGATGGAACGGATCCTGGCCTCCGCGCGGCGCGGCGAATCCTTCCTGACCATGGACGTCTATGACGGCTCGGAGGATGGCGAGACGGTCTTCGAGACCGCCGGCGTCATCGGCCATGTATCGACGGCCATCGACGACATCGGCGAGGAGACGGCGGTCGCGGATGCCGGGATCGCGACGCTGCGCCACTGGCCGCTGACGCTGAGCTATTTCGACAAGTCGGAGACGGGCGACGACATGCCCTTCTACGTCCTGTCATTCGTCATCTATGAGAATGGCATCGGCCGGACGATGAAGATCGACTACGGCGATTTTGCCCTTGCCGGCAAGTTGACCGGGCTGGAATTGCTTCCCTCGACGCCCTGTCCGTGAGCGGGGAGAGCCGCGCGCGGGCGCGGCTGCCCCGATTCCTCGTGCATCCTGGCGAGGGTCTGCTCGACCGCATCCAGGTCGGCGTCGGTCTCCGGATTGAGTAGCCGGGTCAGCCCGTCGTGAAGCCGCTGACGGTCGGCGACGAATCCGTTCCCGGGAACGGCGGTGACGTTGTAGTTCTCGCCATCGGCGAGGACGTCGAGCGCGAGCGGTACCGGACCCCATAGCGGGGGAATGCCAAAGGTCGCGCTGACGCTCCGCCCGCCCAGCACGAGCCGGCGCGGCATCGGGATCAGCGTCGCCATCGCATCGAAGTTGGTGTACCAGATCCGCATCATCAGGCGGGCGACCGCGCGCGGCGACAATGCCACCAGCCACTGGGTGATCGGCAGGTCCTGCGCGCGCGCCAGACCGGGGATGGTGAAGCGCTTTTCCTTCTTCTTCTCCTTCGTCGACACGGTCACCATCTTCAGGTGGTTGCCGACGCCGTTCTGCGGCCCGCGCCGTCGCACGAAACGGGTGCGGCCGACATTGCCGCGCAGCGGCTGCGCATTCGGGAAAAGGTCGGGATCGGCGACGAGGGTGGCGGCCACCGCCGCCAGGCGCTCGCTCGAATCGCCGTCGCGGACCATGCCCCGGCGTGGAATCTGAAGAAGGGAGAAGCCCGGATCATGGACGGCGATGGGCGTATCGAAGTCGAGCGGCTCGACCGTCGGCAGCCGGGCGGCAAGCGCCCGATGCGCGTCGGTGGGTTCGTAGTGGCCCATGCGGGACAGGATCTGAAGGCCGCGGGTCGCATCCGCCATGCCATGGCGGATTTGCATCAATAATGCCGAAAGCGGGGGCTCCCCGTTCTGCGTTTCCTGGCCGG
This sequence comes from Bauldia sp., assembly GCF_020442045.1. Classification (GTDB taxonomy): domain Bacteria; phylum Pseudomonadota; class Alphaproteobacteria; order Rhizobiales; family Kaistiaceae; genus Bauldia. The sequence goes on from NZ_JAGRLA010000073.1 coordinate 27,642, forward strand.
GCCCGGCCGGATTGAGTACGAAGACGCGCCAGGCCGGACCGTCGATCCGTATCGGATTGCGGCGAAGCTTGTCGAGGCGGGGCACCAGCTGTTCGAAATGGGTGATCGAGGGGTCGCGGATGACGGCGACGTGCTTGGCGAGATCGACCGGGCCCGAGGATTTTTTCGCAAAAGTCCACAGCCCGACGCGAACTGACTGCTCGGTCAGCGCCGGCAGCGCCTCGATGACGCCTTCCATCTCGGCCAACAGCACCGCCAGATCGCACGGGCCATCGAGGATGGCCGCCGCGTTCATGTAGCAGTCGCCGAGGTTGTAGAAGATCGTGTCGCTGAGGCTGAGACGCCTCATTTCCTGCTCTCCGCCGTTTACGCTTCCGTCGAGCTGAGAACCCAAGTCTACGGCATCCACCCTCCGTTAGCCAATACACACAAGGTGCGAAGCTTCCGCGACGCATCCGCGCGCTGGCTCGAATCGGCCGTTTCCGGCCAATATCGGGGCTCTCCTTGCTGTGTCGTCCGGCTCGCGCAATCAAGTCCACCGTCTCGCCGCCGTCCCGAACCGGCCGCTGAGCGTCGATACGGCGCCCGGTTTGGCGGATCACGGGACGACGGGGCCTGACGCGCTTGCGATGGGGTAGGATGACGCCCGCGAGGATCCGTCATGGACGACAACGAGCTCTTTGTCCGCATTGGCCTGGCGCTGGCGATTGGTTTCCTGATCGGCGTCGAGCGGGGCTGGCGCGAACGCGAGGAGGCCGAGGGCGATCGCGCCGCCGGCCTGCGGACATTCGCCCTGACCGGCCTGCTCGGCGGCATCTGGGGACTGCTGGCGAAGGAATTGGGACCGGCTCCCTTCGGACTCGCATTCCTGGCCGTGGCCGGTGCGCTGACGCTCTTCCGCTGGCGCGAGACGCAGGCGGAGGGAACCCGCGGGATGACCACACTTGTCGCCGGTTTCCTGACCTTTTCGCTCGGCGCTTATGCGGTGCTCGGGCATATGGCGGTGGCCGCTGCCGCCGCGGTCGCCGCGACCGCGCTGCTCGCGGCCAAGGAATGGCTGCATGCCTGGCTGAAGGTGCTGACCTGGCAGGAACTGCGGGCCGGGCTGATCCTCCTCGGGATGAGTCTCGTGGCGCTGCCTGTCCTGCCGAACCGGGGCTTCGGCCCCTATGACGCGCTCAACCCCTACGAAATCTGGCTGATGACGGTGGTCGTCGCCGCCGTGTCCTTCATCGGCTATGTCGCGGTGAAGCTTGCCGGCGAACGCTACGGCTCGCTGATCGCCGGGGTGGCGGGCGGATTGGTGTCATCGACGGTGACGACGGTCGACCTCGCGCGGCGGGTCAAGCAGGAGCCGGAAAACCGGCGGCTGCTCTTGTCCGGTGCGCTCGCGGCGTCGACCGTGATGTTTGCCCGGGTCGGCGTTGTCGTCGGGATATTCGGACCCGGCCTGCTTGGCCGCCTCGTCGCCCCGCTCGCAGCGGCGACGATCGTCAATGCGGCGGCCGCGGTGATCCTCAACCGACCCTGGGAGAAACGGGCGCCGGAGGAGGGGAGGGAGGGAAAACACGCCCTGAAGAACCCGTTCGAGTTCCGCCAGGTGATCGGATTCGGTTTGCTGCTTGCCGTCATCATTGTTCTCACCCGGGCCCTGACGGAAATCTTCGGCGTCGAGGGCGGGATCGCCTTCGCGGCGATCGCCGGCCTCGCGGACGTCGATGCGATCACCCTGTCGATGACGCGGATGGCCGGGCAAGGCACGCTGGATCTGGCGGCGACCGCGATCCTCGTCGCGGCGGCCGCCAACTCCCTCTCCAAGTCCGGGCTCGCGCTGTTTGCGGGCGGGAGGGCTTTCGGACTGGGTTACCTCGGCGTCACGCTTGCCTCGCTGGCAGCCGCGGGAGCGACCGCGCTGGTCCAGCCCTGGTCCTGACGCCGGACTGGAGCATGGTTGCCGATTTCCGCAAAGCCGGCATACATATTGGCCAGGGGGAACAGACTTGCCGATCTTCGAAAAGATACTCGTCGCCAACCGTGGCGAGATCGCCGTCCGGGTCATCCGAACCGCGCGCCGCCTCGGCATCGGGACCGTCGCCGTCTATTGCGACGCCGACAGGGGCGCGCTGCATGTCGAATATGCCGACGAAGCGGTCAACATCGGACCACCGCCGGCCTCGTCCTCCTATCTGGTGATCGACCATATCCTCGACGCCTGCCGCGAGACCGGGGCGGATGCGGTCCATCCCGGCTACGGGTTCCTGTCCGAGCGGACAGAATTCGCGGCGGCGCTGAAGGAAGCCGGCATCACCTTCATCGGCCCGAACCCGCAGGCGATCGCGGCGATGGGCGACAAGATCGAATCGAAGAGGCTGGCGGCGGCGGCGGGCGTCTCGACCATTCCCGGCCATGCCGGGGCGGTGGCCAGCGAAGAAGAGGCGATCGCCGTCGCCACCGATGTCGGTTTCCCGGTCATGCTCAAGGCCTCGGCCGGCGGTGGCGGCAAGGGGATGCGGATCGCGCGCTCGGCGGACGACGTGGCGGAGGGCTTTGCCAGTTCGCAATCGGAGGCCCGCTCGTCCTTCGGCGACGACCGCATCCTGATCGAACGCTTCGTCGAGTCGCCGCGCCACGTCGAGATCCAGGTGCTCGGAGACAAATACGGCAACCTCATCCATCTCGGCGAGCGCGAATGCTCGATCCAGCGCCGCAACCAGAAGATCATCGAGGAGGCGCCGTCCCCGGCCGTCGACGAAGGCGTGCGGGCCGAGATGGGCGGCCAGGCGGTGGCCCTTGCCCGGGCGGTCGGATACGATTCGGCCGGCACGGTCGAGTTCATCATGGACCCCGACCGGAACTTCTACTTTCTCGAGATGAACACCCGTCTCCAGGTCGAGCATCCGGTCACCGAACTGGTGACGGGCATCGATCTCGTCGAACAGATGATCCGGGTCGCGGCCGGCGAGAAGCTGTCGCTTCGCCAGGACGATATCAGCCTGAAGGGCTGGGCTGTCGAGTCGCGTGTCTATGCCGAGGACCCGCATCGCGGCTTCCTGCCGTCGATCGGCCGGCTCGAGCGCTACCGGCCCCCGGCCGAGGGCGAGACCGACGGCAACACCGTCCGCATCGATGGCGGCGTCGGCGAGGGCTCCGAGATCTCGATCTATTTCGATCCGCTGATCGCCAAGCTGATCACCCGCGGACGTGACCGGATCGCCGCGATCGACATGATGCAGGGCGCGCTCGACCGCTACCTGATCGACGGGATCGCGCACAACATCCCGTTCCTTTCCGCGCTGATGGATCATCGGCGGTGGCGGGAGGGGCGCCTCTCGACCGCCTTCATCGATGAGGAATACCCGGACGGATATTCCGCGCCGGACCCCGAGGGCGATGTCGCGACACGGCTGGCGATCGTCGCCGTGTCGATCGAGCGCGCCCGCCGCTCGCGGCTGCGATCGATGCCCGGGCGGATGAACGGCGAGGGCGCCTTCGGACGCCGCGACTGGGGCGTCCGGATCGGCGAGCGGCATGTCGCGCTGGCGATCACCGAGGCCGATGCGACCGCGCCCGGCCATTTCACCATCGCGCGGAGGGGCGAGGGCGAGACGGCCGAGCCGTCGACAGTCGCCTCCGACTGGAAATCGGGCGATCCGCTCTGGGTCGGTACGATCGGCGGGGTCTCCCTGATCGTCCAGGTGCGGCAGGCAACCGCGGGCGTCCGGCTGTCATGGCGTGGCTTCGATGTCGTGGCGCGGGCGATGACGCCGCGGATCGCCGACCTTGACGCGCTGATGCCGCCGAAATCCGGAGGTGACGCGGACCGGGTGCTGCGCTGCCCGATGCCGGGGCTCGTGATCTCGATCCTCGTCGAGCCGGGCCAGACCGTGAGCGCCGGAGCGCCGCTCGCGGTGGTCGAGGCGATGAAGATGGAGAACATTCTGCGTGCCGAGCGCAACCTCATTGTCGCCTCGGTGAACGTCGCGCCGGGCGATGTGCTCGCCGTCGACGAGATCATCATGGAATTCTCGGGCGAGGAGGCCCCTGACTAGGCGCCGGACCGGGGTTTCCTTGGGCAAGCGACCCCGTGTGGTGTAAGTTGGCGCCGGGCGGCCGAAATCAGCGCAGGGAGGATTCCATGGCGCTATTCGCAATCGCGGTCCCGATCGTTCCCGAAAAGATGAAACAGTTCGAGGAATTCATCGAAGAGCTGAACGGCGCGAGAAGAGACGCCTTTGTCGCCAGCCGCAAGAAGCTTGGTGTCCGGGAGAGAACGTTTCATCAGCACACGCCGATGGGCGATCTTGTCATCGTTACCCTGGAAGGCGATTCGCCAGGCGACGCTTTCGCGCGGTTCGGCGAGGGGGCGGATCCGTTCACCAAATGGTTTCGCGAGCAAGTGAGCGAAGTCCACGGGATCGACTTGTCCGCTCCTCCGCCTGGCCCGGCGCCTCGGTTGCTGGTCGACACGGCAGCCTAGACTAGCAATCGAAACGACGCTCCGAACGCCGCAAGACGCGCCCGCCCGCCACGATCCACCGCCTGCACGCGGGCGGCGCGTCGGCTGACGGCGACCGGCCCTTCTCGTCCCGCCACCCGCGACTCTGTTGTAAGATGCCGGCATGCAGTGGACGGACGAAGGCATCATCATCGGCACCCGGCGTCATGGCGAGACCAGCCTGATCGTCGAGCTGATGACCGCCGCCCACGGCCGTCATCTCGGGCTGGTTCGCGGCGGGCGCTCGCGGAAGCAGCAGCCGCTGCTGCAGCCGGGCAATTCCGTGAGCGCGACCTGGCGGGCGCGCCTCGACGAGCATCTCGGCACTTTCGCGCTCGAACCGGTTATCCAGCGCGCGGCGACGCTGATGCAGAGCCAGCCGGGACTCTATGGGATCCAGCTCCTCGGCGCGCTGGTGCGCCTGCTGCCGGAGCGGGACCCGCATCCCCAGGTCCACGCGGCGCTCGCGGCCATCCTCGACTGGCTCGACGACCCGGCGATGGGCGCTGCGCTGGTGGCCCGGTTCGAGGTCCTGATGCTGGAAGAGCTCGGCTTCGGGCTCGATCTCGACAGCTGCGCGGCGACAGGGGCGGTCGAGGAGCTGGTCTTCGTGTCGCCGAAGTCGGGCAGGGCGGTCAGCCGTATCGCCGGAGAGCCATGGCGAGATCGCATGCTGCGGCTGCCGCGATTCCTGCGGGAATCGTCGGGAGCCGCGCCGGCGGGCGGCGATCTGGTCGATGCGTTCCGGCTGACCGGCTATTTCCTCGACCGCCATGTCTACGGCCCGCGTGGGCTGGAAGTTCCCGGCGCGCGGGAGCGGCTCGTGGCGCTGGTCGCCGGGCTGCGACCGGCGGTAAATGCCGGCGGCTAGCGAAATTCCCTGAGGGCGACACGCTGTCGCCGCGAATCTCCAGCGATACTGACCCGGTTCGTTCCAGTTGCAGCGGCTTCCGAAACCGGATGTTTGCGAATTGCTGCTTGGTTCGGCAGAACGCGTCCAAACCCGTCAGGTGCAAGAAGTGACCAAGATCGTCGCCCGCCAGCCCCTCGAGCCCGAATTCCTCAAGCAACTCGGTCACGCCGTCGACAGCGGCCCCGCCAAGATCCACGACCGGTCGTCGAACGGCTTCACCGTCACCCAGGGCAAGAAGGTGGTCCTCGACTTCTATTTCGAGGGGAACGGGATCAAGTATTTCGGCGGCGTGCCCTACCGGGGCACCGTCGACAAGGTGACCATCGATCTCGACGGCGAGCTTGCCTACAAGTTCAAGGGCGAGAAATTCTCGGTCGCCAAGGGCCTCGATCTCTACCTTTCCAATGATGTCGAGAAGATCATCAAGGTCCTGACCCGCGGCAACGACAAGGTCAAGCTCTCCGACTTCGACGATGACATCAACGTCGGCAAGGGCAATGACAAGGTCTCCGGCAATGGCGGCGACGACATCATCGAGGGCGGCGGCGGCAAGGATCTCCTGCGCGGCGGCACCGGCGACGACATCCTGAAAGGGAGCGCGGGGAAGGACATTCTCGACGGCGGCACCGGCAACAACATCCTCAACGGCGGCGGCGGCAAGGACACCTACCTGTTCAAGCACGCACCGTCCGGCGGGGTGAGCACCATCACCAAGTGGCAGGCCGGCGAGACGATCGAGATCGCCAAGGGCACCTTCCCGGGCATCGGCGGCAAGGGCACGCTTGACGCGAAATACTTCCACAGCGGCACCGATGCCGATACGGCGGACGTCCGGATCGTCCACGACTCGACGACCGGCGCGGTCTATTACGACCCCGACGGCAGCGGCGCCCAGGCGAAGGTCCAGTTCGCCCAGGTCGCGGCAGGGACCGTGCTGACCAACGATGATTTCATGGTGATCTAGACGCGGCGTGCCGGCGCGCCGAGGACCGTTCCGCAATCGGCGGCCGGGCAGGGGCGACCGGCTGCCAAATCCCGGCAAGCGCTCCGAAATCGGCCTACCCCTTCCGGACCGCGAGTCGATGCCATATCTATGGGCAATCGCCGCTGATTCGCGGTGTCTGCCGGCTTCGCCGGTTCCCGGACAAATCCCACCAACGGCAGCCTTGGAAAGACGCGATGAAAGACCCCATCGACACCTACATGAACCTTGTCCCCATGGTGGTCGAGCAGACCAACCGAGGCGAGCGCGCCTATGACATCTTTTCGCGGCTGCTCAAGGAGCGGGTGATCTTCATCACCGGTCCGATCGAGGACAACATGGCGACGCTGATCACGGCGCAGCTGCTGTTCCTCGAGTCGGAAAACCCGAAGAAGGAGATCAACGTCTACATCAACTCGCCGGGTGGCGTGGTGACCTCGGGCATGGCGATCTACGACACCATGCAGTTCATCAAGCCGGCGGTCTCGACGCTGTGCATCGGGCTAGCCGCGTCGATGGGCTCGCTGCTGCTGACGGCCGGCGAGGCCGGCATGCGATTCGCCCTGCCCAACGCGCGCATCCTCCTGCATCAGCCGTCCGGCGGCTTCCAGGGCCAGGCCTCGGACATCGAGCGCCATGCCGAGGATATCATCAAGCTGAAGCGCCGGTTGAACGAGGTCTACGTCAAGCACACCGGCAAGGACTATGATACGATCGAGCGGACCCTCGACCGCGATTACTTCCTCACCGCCACGGAGGCGCAGGAATTCGGCCTGATCGACAAGGTCCTGACGTCGCGGGATGCGCTCGATTCGGCAGTCAAGCCGGAAGAGACCTGATCCCGGCCAAAATACCGCCCGAGAATCGATGCTTGACTGCGGCGCGTTTGCGTTAAGTATCTCTTGAATAAATCACGCCTAGCATGATTGGATCATACGAGGTCAGTTGCCTCGAGTGGGGCGTTGTCTAGAGTGCGTGTGAGATCCCCGGCTTCGCCGGGGTAAAGTCGGACACAGAGCGGCCCATCCAGGAAGCCGCAGGGAAGACGGATGAGCAAAGTCAACGGCAGCGAAAGCAAGAACACCCTTTACTGCTCCTTCTGTGGCAAGAGCCAGCACGAGGTGCGGAAACTGATCGCCGGTCCGACCGTCTTCATCTGCGATGAATGCGTCGAACTGTGCATGGACATCATTCGCGAGGAGAACAAGTCGTCGCTGGTGAAGTCCAGCGATGGTGTGCCGACGCCGGCCGAGATCTGCAATGTCCTCGATGACTATGTGATCGGCCAGCACCATGCCAAGCGGGTCTTGTCGGTCGCCGTCCACAATCACTACAAGCGGCTCAACCACGCGACGAAGAACAACGACGTCGAGCTCGCCAAGTCGAACATCCTGCTGATCGGGCCGACGGGCTGCGGCAAGACGCTTCTCGCCCAGACGCTGGCCCGCATCCTCGACGTGCCCTTCACCATGGCCGACGCCACGACGCTGACCGAAGCCGGCTACGTGGGCGAGGATGTCGAGAACATCATCCTGAAGCTGCTGCAATCCGCCGACTACAACGTCGAGCGGGCCCAGCGCGGCATCGTCTATATCGACGAGGTCGACAAGATCTCCCGCAAGTCCGACAACCCGTCGATCACTCGCGACGTGTCGGGCGAGGGTGTCCAGCAGGCGCTCCTGAAGATCATGGAGGGCACCGTCGCCTCGGTGC
>NZ_JAGRLA010000074.1 GCF_020442045.1 Bauldia sp.
GACGCCCAGCGTTTCGATGCCGAGCGAAAGCGGTGTCACGTCGAGCAACAGGACGTCTTTCACCTCGCCCTTGAGCACGCCGCCCTGAATGGCCGCGCCGATGGCGACGACTTCATCGGGGTTGACGCCCTTGTGGGGCTCCTTGCCGAAGAACTCCTTCACGACCTGCTGGATCTTGGGCATGCGGGTCATGCCGCCGACCAGCACAACTTCGTCGATCTCGCCGGCCGACAGGCCTGCATCCTTCAGCGCCGCCTTGCAGGGCGCGATGGTGCGCTGGACGAAATCATCGACCAGGCTCTCGAACTTGGCGCGGGTCAGCTTGATCGCCAGATGCTTCGGACCGGAAGCGTCGGCCGTGATGTAGGGCAGGTTGATCTCGGTCTGGGCCGAGGACGACAGCTCGATCTTGGCCTTTTCAGCGGCTTCCTTGAGGCGCTGGAGGGCGAGCTTGTCATTCTTCAGGTCGATGCCCTGATCCTTCCTGAACTCGTCGGCCAGATATTCGACAAGGCGCATGTCGAAGTCCTCGCCGCCGAGGAAGGTGTCGCCGTTGGTCGACTTCACCTCGAAGACGCCGTCGCCGATCTCGAGGATCGACACGTCGAAGGTGCCGCCGCCGAGGTCATAGACCGCGATGGTCTGGCCTTCCTTCTTGTCGAGGCCATAGGCAAGCGCCGCGGCCGTCGGCTCGTTGATGATGCGCAGCACCTCGAGGCCGGCGATCTTGCCGGCATCCTTGGTCGCCTGGCGCTGGGCGTCGTTGAAATAGGCGGGAACGGTGATCACCGCCTGCTCGACCTTCGAGCCGAGGAAGGCCTCGGCGGTTTCCTTCATCTTCTGGAGGATGAAGGCGGATATCTGCGAGGGCGAGGTCGGCTTGCCGTCGACGTCGACCCAGGCGTCGCCGTTGCCGCCCTTGACGATCTTGTAGGGGACGAGCTTCTTGTCCTTCTCGACGGTCGGATCGTCGAAACGGCGCCCGATCAGGCGCTTGACCGCGAAGATCGTGTTTTCCGGATTGGTGACCGCCTGGCGCTTGGCCGGCTGACCGACGAGGCGTTCGCCGTCGCTGGTGAAGGCCACCATCGAGGGCGTCGTCCGCGACCCCTCGGAATTCTCGATGACCTTGGCATCACTGCCGTCCATGACGGCGACGCACGAGTTCGTAGTGCCGAGGTCGATTCCAATAACTTTAGCCATACTTACCATCTCCTTTCGGCAGACCGGCCGGGTCCTGTCGAGGCCCCCGACCCTCGGATGCGGCTTGACCGATTTCCGAGGGCAATCCGGTCCCCTGGCGTGATTCACGCGCGCCGGCAAGGTTGATTCCATTGGGACGCGCGGGTTCTCGCGGTATATAAGTAGAGCGTTGAAGTGCCGCAAGCGGCGTGTCAATGCGGAAGTCAGCGATGTTCAACCGATTCTTGCGGTTTCGCACTCCGGTTGGTGCCATGGCCGTCCTGATGGCCGCCCTGATCCTGTCGGCGACGAGCGGATCCGCCGACGCGCAGGCGACAACGCCGCCCCGCGGCTCGCCGCTCCGGGCGGCCATCCTTGACGGACTGAGGCCGATGGTCGAAGCCGAGGTCGGCAGCCCGGTCGAGTTCGTGGTCCTCGACCTGCGGGTGGTCGGCGAATGGGCCTTCGCCTATGTCACTCCTCAACGGCCGGGCGGCGGCGCGATTGCTTACGTTTACACCCGTTACCAGGCCGCGGTCGACGAGGGGATGTTCGACGGCCAGGTGGCGGCCTTGCTGCGTGAAACGCCGGCCGGCTGGCTCGTCTACGAATACAATCTCGGCGCGACGGATGTCCCCTGGCTGGAATGGGGGAGCCAGTATCCGGTGCCCTGGGAGGTCTTTCCCGGCCGTTGAGCCGGCGCGTGGCAATCGCGGCCCAAACCCCGCGGCCGGTCGATCACGCCCCCCGAAGGATCAGGCCTGGGCGGGTACCGCGATATCGGCCGGCTGGACCGGTGCTGGTTCGGCGGCCTCCGCGCGTCCGGCAAGAATCGCGGCGGCGGGGTCGTTGTCGGCATCGTCGGGGCTCGGATAGAGTTCGTTGAAGGGGATCGAGCGGCCGTCGCCTTCGACGATCCGGACATGGAAGCGCCGCAGGCGGCGTGGCTCGGGGACGCCGCAGGAATGGGCAATGACCTCGACCTCGTTCCGCATGCTGATGCAGTAATTCGCCACCCGGTCGCCCTTGTCGACCGGATTGAGGCCGCGCTGCAGGCGCGTGTTGTGGGTGGTGATGCCGGTGGGGCAGGTGTTCTTGTTGCATTTCAGCGACTGGATGCAACCGAGGGCGAACATGAAGCCGCGCGCCGCGACGACGAAATCCGCGCCGGCGCAGAGCGCCCAGGCGACACCGGAAGGCGTCACGAACTTGCCTGAGGCGATCAGGCGGATGCGGTCCTTCATGCCGTGCCGCTTGCGGATGTCGTCGACCATGGGAAGGGATTCCCGGATCGGCAGGCCGACATTATCGATCAGCGGCAGCGGTGCCGCGCCGGTACCGCCGTCGCCGGAGTCGACGGTGATGAAGTCCGGTGCGCTGTCCGTCCCGCGCCGTTTCACCTCTTCGAAAAGCGCATCCAGCCAGCCATAGGCACCGATCACGCATTTGAAGCCGACCGGCCTGCCGGTTACCTCGCGGATATGGGCGATGCGGTCGAGAAGGTCGCCGATACTGCCGATGTCGGTATGGCGGTTGGGCGATATCGAATCCTTGCCCGCCGGAATACCGCGGATCGCCGCGATCTCCTCCGTCACCTTGACCGCCGGCAGGATGCCGCCCTTGCCGGGCTTGGCGCCCTGCGACAGCTTGATCTCGAACATCCTGATGCGCGGGTTTTCGGCCAGGCTCCGGAGCCGGTCGTCGGAAAGACTGCCGTCGGCGTCGCGGACGCCGTATTTCGCCGTCCCGATCTGGAAGATGATGTCGCAATTCCCCTCGAGGTGGAACGGCGCGAGGCCACCCTCGCCGGTGTTGAGCCAGCAGCCGGCAAGGCCCGCGCCGCGTGACAAGGCCCGGACGGCCGGCTTCGACAGCGCGCCGTAGCTCATCCCCGAGATGTTGAAGAAGGAGGGCGCGCAATAGGGCTCGCGGGCGGTCGGCCCGATGATCATCGCCTCTGTCTCGGCCCGGTCCGAATCGAGCGTCGGGAAGGGACAATTGACGAAATAGAAGGTGCCCGCCGTGGTGAGATTCTTGGTCGAGCCGAAGGCGACCGTGTTGTCCCGACCCGATGCGGCTCGGGCCGCCCACTGGCGCTCGGCCCGGTTGAAGGGCATTTCCTCACGGTCCATGGCGAAGAAATACTGGCGGAAGAACTCGCCGAGGGTGGAGAAGAGATAGCGGAAGCGGCCGACGACGGGGTAGTTGCGGCGGATGGCGTCGCGGTGCTGGGTTATGTCGATGACAAACACGACGATCAGCGCGGCGACACCGAGGCCGATCACGAAGACGAAGAGGGTGACCAGCAGGTCGAGCGCCGCCGCCACCGGACCGGGAATCAGCGAATCCATGAGCTCTCTCTCCCGAATGCGCGGGCGCCGTCCCGCGCCGCTTCACCGGCCGCGACCATGCACGAGGTGGCGGATGTGCAAAAGCCGCAACCGCGTTGTCTCCCGGAGGTTTGATCGAAACGGCGGTCGCCCGTGAGCGCGACGGGACAGGTAGTCGCGCGGACGTGATCTCCGCGCAGGACGTCTTACATACGATCGACCGGGGACGAACGAGAGAATGGCAGTACCGGGAATGGGTGCGATGGATCTTGCGGGCCTGGGCGTCCATCCGGGCCGGTTCGACCGGGACGGCCAGCAGCGGCTCGTCGCGGCGCTGAGGACCGCGGTCGCCGAAGCCCCCTTCTACACGCCGACGATGCCCCGTTCAGGCAAGCCCTTCTCGGTCCGGATGACCAACCTCGGGCCGCTCGGCTGGGTATCGGACAAGGAAGGCGGTTACCGCTACCAGTCAACGCATCCCGAGACCGGCAGGTCATGGCCGGCGATCCCGGAGATGGCGATGGCGGTGTGGCAGGAGATCTCCGGATACCCGCACCCGCCGGAGGCGTGTCTCGTAAATTATTACGCATCCGGAACGAAGATGGGGCTTCACCAGGATGCCGACGAGGCGGATTTCTCCGCCCCGGTCGTCTCGATCTCGCTCGGCGACACCTGTCTTTTCCGCATCGGTGGCATGAGCCGAAAGGACACGACCCGCTCGTTCCGCCTGTCCTCGGGCGATGTCGTGGTTCTCGGTGGCGACGCGCGCATGGCCTTTCACGGTGTCGACCGGATCTATCCCGGGACGTCGACCCTGCTTCGCGACTGGTTTCCTGACGGGGGCCGCATCAACCTGACGCTGCGCCGGGTGACCCGCCCGTGATGCCGCAAGGCGCTGATCGCCGAGGTGGGCCCCTGCGGCGGGCTCCCGGCCATTAACGGTTTCTGAATGCTCCGTCACGATGCTGGCTGGCCCGCCGCCCTCCTTCCGGACGGATAGGCGCGGGGCAGACCCAGGAACGGCTTGATGGCGAAGAATCCATTGGTCGGACCGGACGGCTTTCCGGCCGACACCATCCAGGAGCAAGTCCGCCGGCTTCAGGCAGCGAATGCGCGAACCCAGGCGGAGATCGCAGGGGAGTCGGGAGCCCGGGTCCCGGAGAATCCCGCGGCCAGCCTCCTGAAGGCGGTCATCGACCAGTTGCCCGAGCGTGTCTACGCCAAGGACATGCATGGGCGCTTCCTCATGGCCAATGACGCCGTTGCGCGGGATCATGGCCTGGAGCGGTCCGAGGACATCGTCGGCAGGACGGACTTCGACCTGTTTCCCGCCGATGTGGCACAGGGCCATTTCGACGCCGAACAGGCGATGCTGGCGTCCGGAGAGCCGATGATCGATGTCGAGGAGGAGCGCTTCGACAGGACTGGCGCCCCGAAATGGTTTCTCACCTCAAAGGCGCCGATGAGGGACGAGAGCGGCGCGATAGTAGGGCTGGTCGGTGTCAAGCGCGACATCACCGCGCGGAAGCGCATCGAGCAGGACCTGCAGGCCGAGCGCACCCTGTTCCGGTCGATGATCGACCAGTTGCCGGACTACCTGTTCGTCAAGGATCTGCAAGGCCGCTTCGTCGTCGCCAATCGGGCCGTAGCGGACGATCTCGGCCGCAAGTCCGGCGACTTGATCGGCAAGACCGATTTCGATTTCCACAGGGAGGAGATCGCGACCAAGTTCTGCCGCGACGATCAACGGGTCATGACCACCGGCGAAGCTTCCATCGGCGTCGAGGAGTTTGTCGCCACGGTCTCCGGCGTTCGCAAATGGCTGTCGACGAGCAAGCTGCCGCTGCGCGACGACAGCAACGAGGTTGTCGGCGTTGTGGGCGTCTGTCGCGACATCACCGAGCGCAAGGAAGCCGACGCGAGGCTTGCCGAAAGCGAGAGCCGGTGGAACTTCGCTCTCGAGGGGGCCGGTCAGGGCGTGTGGGATCACGACCTGGCGCATGGGAGGGTCTACTATTCCAAGATGTGGCGCCGGATGCGCGGCATCGGCCTCGATGAGGAGGTCGACGGGGCGACCGAAGTGTGGCTGGCGCGGGTTCATCCGGACGACCGCGCCCGCATCGAGGATCAAATCGCGAGACAGAATTCCGGCGAGCTGCCTCAAAATGCTTTCGAATACCGCGAGCGCCACAGGGATGGGCATTACATCTGGATCCTGAGCCGCGGCAAGGCGGTGGAATGGAACCCGGATGGGACCGTCGCGCGGATCATTGGCACCGACACCGACATCACCAAGCTCAAGCTTGAGGAGGCCCGTGCCGTCGAGGAGGCCGCCGAAACCTACCGGCGCCACCTCGCCGCACTTACAGAGGCCCATGAAGCGGCCGAGGCGGCGCAGCAATTGGCCCAGTCGCTCGCGCGGCACGATGCCCTGACGGGGCTGCCGAACCGGCGCGTATTCGCCGAAGCTCTCGAAATTGCCAACGCGCAAAGCGATCGGAACGGCACCGCCGGCCACGCGGTCCTGATGATCGACCTGGACCGGTTCAAGCCGGTCAACGATATCCACGGGCATCAGGTGGGCGACGAGGTTCTGTGTGAGGTCGCGATCCGGCTTGAGGGCGTCGTCAGGAAGGGCGATGTGCTGGCACGCCTCGGCGGCGACGAGTTCGCCGTGATCTTCCACGATTTCGTGGCGGATGGAGACCTTGCCGCGGGAGCGGTCCACCTCGCCGATCGCATCATCGCGGCCGTCGCGAAGCCGATGACGATCGGCGAACGGCAAATCGAGCTCGGCGCGAGCATCGGCATCGCCATCTTCCCGTCTGACGGAGCCGATCCCGAGAAGCTGCTCGGCGCCTCGGACATGGCGATGTATCGCGCCAAGGAAGATGGCGGATGCGCCTATCGTTTGTTCGACAGCAGCATGGAAGACGCTCTGCGAACACGTGTCGCCCTCGAGGACGAGGTTCGGCGGGCGGTTGTCCGGGAGCAGATCGAGCCGCATTACCAGCCGGTGATGCTGCTTTCCGAGAACCGCGTCGTCGGCTTCGAGATCCTGGCCCGCTGGCATCACCCGGAGAGGGGCGAGATCGAGCCTGAGACCTTCATCCCGGTCGCGGAGAAGCTCGGCCTCATCGGCCAGCTCACCTATTCCCTTCTTCGCCGCGCCTGCCTCGAAGCGCTGGACTGGCCGCCGGAAATCTCGATCGCCATCAATGTTTCGCCCCAGAGCCTCGGCGATCCCCTGTTGCCGGCCAGGTTCCTGACGATCCTCTCCGAGACCGGCTTTCCGCCGGAACGCCTTGAGGTGGAGGTTACCGAGACCGGCCTGGTCAATGACCTGCCCGCGGCCCGTGCCACCCTTCTTGCCTTCCAGAATGTCGGCATCAGGATTTCTCTCGACGACTTCGGCACGGGCTATTCGAGCCTTTACAATCTCCGCGAGCTTCGCTTCGACAAGATCAAGATCGATCGGTCCTTCGTGCGGGCAATGGATGGTGGCGCCGACAGCACCAGGGTCGTCCAATCGGTCATCGATCTGGCAAAGAGCCTCGGCTTGCCGACGATTGCCGAAGGCATTGAACACCTGCCGGCCGTCCAGCAGATCGTGGGATACGGCGGCGACTACGGTCAGGGATTCTATTTCGGCAAGGCGATGCCCGCGGACAGGGCGGCGGAATTCCTTCGCGGCCCCTCGGCGAACGAGGGCGGCTCAACCAGGACCTAGCCTCCGGCATCGGCGGCGACGGAAATGGGCTTCGAGCGCGTCGCGGAGATGCAGGAGGAAATCATGTGGCTCTGCGAGGCCGCCCGTGTTCCGGCGGTCTGGGCGACGCAGGTCCTCGAGGACCTTGTCAAGGACGGGCTGCCGTCGCGCGGCGAGATGACGGACGCGGCGATGTCCGGCCGCGCCGAATGCGTATTGCTCAACAAGGGGCCGAATATCGCGATCGCGGTCGAGGTGCTTGACCGGTTGCTCGGCCGGATGGGCGGGCATCAGATCAAGAAGACCCCGACGCTGCGCGCTCTTCACGCCTGGGACGACTGAGAGCGGTCAGCCCGCGCCTTCGGCAGGCGTCATCCAGCCCTGCACCGCGCCGCCCGGATCGGCGACGATCGCGATGCGACCGACGCCCTCGATATCGAAGGGCTCCCGCATGACCGCGCCGCCGGCCTTCTTCAGCGCGTCAACCCGCTTGTCGACATCATCGACCGCGACATAGCTCATCCAGTGTTCGGGAACGCCTTCGAAGCCTGGGCCATGCATCTCCATCATTCCGCCGGCCATGGCGTCGCCGGCCTTGATGATGATGTAGGTCATCCCTTCGCCCATCGGCATATCGTCGAAGGTCCAGCCGAGGGTCTCGCCGTAGAAGTCCTTGGCCTTGCTGGCGTCGCGGGTCATCAGCTCGTTCCAGTGGAACATACCATGGGCAGTCATCGCCTTCTCCCTTTAACCTCTAGGTTAAACGATGCTACCGCACGGGTTGCTACACGCAAATGACAATTCCGCGAGCGGGTGGCGGGAAAGGCCGGCCAGGGCCGCGGTCAGCCACCCAGCTTGAAGGCCGCCATGGCCGCCATGTTGACGATGTCGGAATCCTTGGCGCCGAGCGAGACGACCTGCACCGGTTTGTCGAAGCCGACGAGGATCGGGCCGATCACCGTCGAGCCGCCGAGCTCCTGGAGCAGCTTGGTCGAGATCGAGGCCGAATGCCAGGCCGGCATGACCAGGACGTTCGCGGGACCCGAAAGGCGGCAGAAGGGATAGGGCGACATTGCCGACTGGTTGAGCGCGACATCCGCCGCCATCTCGCCATCATACTCGAAATCGACCCGCTTGCCGTCGAGGATCCGGACCGCCTCGCGCACCTTGCGGGCGCGCTCGCCCTCGGGCTGGCCGAAGGTGGAATAGGCGAGGAAGGCGACGCGCGGTTCATAGCCCAGCCGTCGCGATACCCCGGCCGCCTCTTCGGCGATCTCGGCGAGTTCCTCCGACGACGGCATCTCGTGGACCGCCGTATCGGCGACGAGCACCGTTCTCCCGCGCGCCAGCACGACCGACACGCCGATGATCCGGTGACCGGGCTTGGCATCGATCGCCTGACGGACGTCGTCGAGCACGGTCGCGTAGTTGCGGGTGACGCCGGAGACCATCGCATCGGCGTCGCCGAGGGCCACCATGCAGGCGCCGAAGGCGTTGCGGTCGGTGTTGGCGAGACGCTGGCAGTCGCGGAAGAGATAGCCTCTCCGCTGCAGGCGTGAATAGAGATAGTCGGCGTAATCCGCGTTCCGGCTCGACAGGCGGGCGTTGTAGATCTCGATGCCCTCGTGGATGTCGATGCCGGCGCGTTCGGCGGTGCCGCGTACGATATCCTCGCGCCCGATCAGGATGGCGGTGCCGAGCTTGTTGTGGACGAAGCTTGCCGCGGCGCGGATCACCTGTTCTTCCTCGCCCTCGGCGAAGACGACCCGCTGCGGCGACCGGCGGACGCGTTGGTAGACGCTTTGCAGGATGCCGACGATCGGGTCCCGTCGCGCCGAGAGTTCGAGCTTGTAGGCGACCTCGTCCGTGATCTCGCGACGCGCGACGCCGCTTTCGACCGCGGCCCGGGCGACGGCGGCCGGGATCTCGCTGATCAGCCGCGGATCGAAGGGAACCGGAATAATATAGTTCGGGCCGTATTTCGGACGGACCCCTTGATAGGCGGCGGCGACCTCGTCGGGGACGTCCTCGCGCGCCAGTTCCGCCAGGGCCTGCGCGGCGGCGATCTTCATCGCGTCGTTGATGGTCGTGGCGCGGACGTCGAGGGCGCCGCGAAAGATGTAGGGGAAGCCGAGGACGTTGTTGACCTGGTTCGGATAGTCGGATCGGCCGGTGGCCATGATCGCGTCGTCGCGGATGCGGGCAACCTCCTCCGGGGTGATCTCCGGGTCGGGATTGGCCATGGCGAAGATGATCGGGTTGGGCGCCATGGAGCGCACCATGTCCTCGGTGATCGCGCCCTTGGCCGACAGCCCGAACAGGACATCCGCGCCTTCCAGGGCCTCGGCCAGCGTCCGCGCGTCGGTATCGACCGCATGGGCGGACTTCCACTGGTTCATGCCCTCCTCGCGACCCTTGTAGATCGGCCCCTTGGTGTCGCAGAGGATGACATTCCCGGGCGGCATGCCGAGCGCTTTGACCAGCTCCACGCAGGCGATGCCGGCGGAGCCCGCGCCGTTGCAGACCAGCCGGGTTGTCGCCATGTCGCGGCCGGTGAGGTCGAGCGCGTTGATCAGGCCGGCGGTGGAGATGATCGCCGTCCCGTGCTGGTCGTCGTGGAAGACCGGGATGTCCATCAGTTCGCGGAGCCGCGACTCGATGATGAAGCAGTCCGGCGCCTTGATGTCCTCGAGGTTGATGCCGCCGAAGGACGGGGCGAGATAACGCACTGCGTTGACGAATTCGTCGACATCCTCTGTATCGACCTCGAGGTCGATGGAATCGACGTCGGCGAAGCGCTTGAACAGCACCGCCTTGCCCTCCATCACCGGCTTGGAGGCGAGCGCCCCGAGATTGCCGAGGCCGAGGATGGCCGTTCCGTTGGATATGACGGCGACGAGATTGCCGCGGGTGGTGAAATCGAACGCCCTCTGCGGGTCTTCGGCGATCGCCTTGACCGGCACCGCGACGCCCGGCGAATAGGCGAGCGACAGGTCGCGCTGCGTCGCCATCGGCTTGGTCGCGGAAATCTCGAGTTTTCCCGGCCGTCCCCGGCCGTGAAAGTCGAGCGCCTCCTGGTCGGTGACGGACGGGCCCGCTTTCACCGGTGCACTCCCCTCGGCCATTTCTCCTCCCCCGGGCGTCTCAGGCGCCTCTTCCTCAAGGCGGACGATAGTCGGAGCCGAAAGGGAAGACAAACGCAATGCCTGCCCTGCAATCGGCGGGTCAGACGTTGCCGATGCTACGCGCCCGTCCGTCGACCATCTCGCGCGGCACGATGATCTTGCCGATCGGCCACAGCGCCAGGCCGGCGAGCTTGAGATGGGCCCAGGCGAAGGGCAGGCCGATAATCGTGATGCCGAGGCCGATCGCGGTGACCAGATGGCCGATTGCCAGCCACCAGCCGGCGAGCACCAGCCAGATGACGTTGCCGAGGATGCCGAGCGGCCCGGTGCCGGGATCGCCCTCGCCGGTGTGGCCCTCCCGGTCGACGGCGGCGAAGCCGAAGGGCAGGAAGGTGTAGCGGGCGATGTTGAAGGCGGCTCTTGCCCAGGGGATGCCGATGATGGTGATCGCCATGATGACCGCCGCCAGCAGCCAGCCAACCGCCATCCACAGGCCGCCGAAGATCACCCAGAGCACGTTGAGAAGAAGGTTCATGGGCGTGTCTGATCCCTTTGTCGGCGGCGCCGGCCACCATCCGGATATGGTCGCCGCGGCCACGTGCTGCAAGCGGAACGGCAGAGGGAGGCGGCGGAAACGCAAATGAAGCGCTATGCTCAATTCGGGAGGACCGGATAATGGACCGACAGGCACTGGTGGTGGGAGCCAGCGGCGGGATCGGCAGGGGGATCGCCGAGCGGCTTGCCGGCGATGGTTGGCGGATTCTGGCCCATGGCCGCCGGCGGGACGCCCTTGAGAAAACGCTGGAAGCGGTGGAAGCGGCGGGCGGTTCGGCCAAGTCCTATACGGCAGAGCTGGCGGACGCCGACCAGGTGGCGGGACTGGCCGGATGGGCCGTTTCGGCCGGGCGGCTCGACGCCGTCATCTATGCCGCGGGCGGGGGACGATCCATCGATACCGGTCCGGAATGTGTCGGCGAATGGAATCGCACCCTCGCCACTATCCTCCACGCACCGATGCAGCTGACCGCGCTCACTCTGCCGGCGGTCCGTTCGACCCGTGGAGCCTACCTCTATATCTGCGGCATGTATGCCAAGATCGGCATGGCGCGGATGGCCGGTCATTGCGCCGGCCGCCACGGTCTCGAAGGCTTTGCCAAGGCCTTGTTCGAGGAGGTCCGTGAAGACGGCGTCCGCGTCTCGCTGATCCATCCCGGCTTCGTCAACACCCCGCTGACCGCCTCGGATCGGGTCGATCCCGACCGGATGATCCAGATCTCCGATATCGCGGAGATGGCGGCACTGGCGGTTTCCCTGCCCGACAATGCCTGTGTCGTCGAAATGACCGTCAGGCCGCAACGATCGCCCTACCGGACGTGAACCATGGTCGATGGATCGCCATCGGGGGATGCGGCCATCCGGCGGCGCCGGCTGTTGCGGATCAAGCTGGTCCACACCCTCGCATGGGCGGTCTTCGCCTCGGCCATCATCGCGATTCCGATCGCAACGGCGCTTGGCCGGCTCGATTGGGCCTTCTGGCTGAGTATCCTCGTCTGGATCGAATGTTTCATCCTTCTTGCCAACAGGATGCGCTGCCCTTTGACCGGCGTCGCCGCCCAATACACCGATGATCGCCGCGGCAACTTCGACATCTTCCTTCCTGAGTGGCTGGCGACCAACAACAAGCTGATCTTCGGCTGGCTGTTCGCCGCCGCCGAGGCGTTCCTCCTGTGGCGCTGGCTCGCCGGGTAGGCGGGAGCGGCGGGTTTCGGCCCGGCGCCCCCTCGAGGATCACGGCTTGGGGTAGGTCTGGGGGATCGGCACCTCGGGTGCCTTGTCCACCCTGGTGAGTTGTGTCGCAAAGGCGCTGGCCGAACCGTCGGTCAGGCGCCCGACCTGCGAGAAGTCGATCGTATTCGCATCGATGATATGGATCGTGCCATGGCCCTCGATGCCGGGGAAGCCGCTGTCGGACGGATGGTGCGGCTCGACATAGGCATAGACATTGTCTTCTTCAGGCACCGCGACCGCGTATTCGACGACGCTCAGCCCGGCGTCGATGTTCCACCAGTGGGTCTCGATCGTATAGACCTCGTCGACCAGGTCTCCGAAGCGGATGTAGATATCCTTGCCCTCCTTGAGGGAGATCTTGCCGTCCACCCCGATCGTCGTGCGGTCGTGCGAATCGGTCGAAGCCCAGATCGTCCCGGCGAGCGATCCCTGCGGGATGATCTCGTCTGCGAAGGCAGAGCCCGCAAACTGGCCGAGGGCGGTCAGTCCGGTAAGCGTGACGATCACGGTCGGTTTCCTCATCATTCGTCTCCCGGTTCGCTGGTTTCGCGGCGGCAGGGGGCGCCAGATGCGACGCTAACGCGCATCGCGGAGGGTACAAGCGAGACCCGACAAGGATGTGAATGAACGGTTGTCATGCGGTCGGCGGCGTCGAACCGGGCCGCGGCATCTGCTAGCTTCTCCGCCCATGGACACCCGCTCGCCCGAGAAGCCGCCGCCGGCCGCCGTCACGCCGATGATGGCGCAGTATATCGAGATCAAGGCGGCCAATCCGGATTGCCTGCTCTTCTACCGGATGGGCGACTTCTACGAGATGTTCTTCGACGATGCCGAGGTCGCGTCGCGGGCGCTCGGCATCACGCTGACCAAGCGCGGCAAGCATGCCGGCGACGACATCCCGATGTGCGGCGTGCCAGTCCACGCCGCCGACCAGTATCTCCAGAAGCTGATCGCACTCGGCCACCGCGTCGCCGTCTGCGAGCAGACCGAGGACCCGGCCGAAGCCAGGAAGCGCGGCGGCAAGGCGGTCGTGCGGCGTGACGTGGTACGACTGGTGACGCCCGGCACGATTACCGAGGATTCGCTGCTCGAGGCCGGGCGCAACAATTACCTCGTCGCGGTTTCGCGCCAGCGCGGCGCGGGGGTGGATGGCGGCGACGGCTTCGGCCTCGCCTGGATCGACATATCGACCGGGGAATTCCGTGTCGCGGAGAGCGATACCGGTCGCCTTGCCGCCGATCTCGCGCGCGTCGCGGCAAGCGAAATCCTGGTCGCCGAGCCGGTTTTCGCCGATCCGGAGCTGAACGCTTTCTGGCGCGGCCTTGGTGCGGCGGTGACCCCGCTCTCCGCCGCTTTCTTCGACGGCGCGACCGCCGGGGGCCGGCTCGCCGGATACTTCGCGGTCAAGACGCTGGATGGCTTCGGCGCCTTCTCGCGCGCGGAGTTGACCGCGGCGGCGGCGGCGCTTGCCTATGTCGAGAAGACCCAGATCGGCGAACGGCCGCCGCTGTCGCCCCCCTCGGCGGAAGCGGCCGGGGGCGTCATGCTGATCGACGCGGCGACCCGGGCCAATCTCGAACTGACGGCGACACTGTCCGGCGAGCGCCGCGGCAGCCTGATCGCTGCGATCGACCGGACGGTCACCGGTGGTGGCGCGCGCCTGCTCGCGCGCCGCCTCGCCGGACCCTCCACCGATCCCGGCGAGATCGCCGAACGTCTCGATGCCGTCGCCTGGATGCTGCGCGATACCGGTCTCCGCCAGGCGATTCGCGAGGATCTCGCGGCGGCTCCGGACATCGCCCGCGCCCTGTCGCGCCTCACCGTCGATCGCGGCGGGCCGCGCGACCTCGCCGCGATCCGGGACGGGCTGGCCGTGGCAGGACGCATCGCCGGCCGGATCGCCGGAGACGATCGCCCGGAGGCGATTGCCGCCGCGGCGGACGTGCTCGCCGCGGCGCCGCGTGGCCTCGAGGCGGCGCTTGCCGGGGCGCTCGCCGACGATCTTCCCCACCTCAGGCGCGACGGCGGCTTCGTCCGAGACGGGCACCATGCCGGTCTCGACGAGGCGCGGAAGCTCCGTGACGAGAGCCGGCGCGTGATTGCCGGCCTGCAGGCCGACTACGCGGCCGAGGCGAAGGTCCGCGGACTGAAGATCCGCCACAACAACGTCCTCGGCTATTTCGTCGAGGTGAATGCCGGGCATGGTGAGCGGATGATGGCGGCTCCGCTCAATGCCCGTTTCATCCATCGCCAGACCATGGC
>NZ_JAGRLA010000075.1 GCF_020442045.1 Bauldia sp.
AACCCGGACAAGCCCTATACGCACAGCGAGAAGGTCTTCCTGTTCGGCAAGGGCGAGGCGGCGCTGCGCGACCGCTTCAATGCCTGGCTCGGGGAGCACGGCGGCGAGAGCGAATAGGCAGACTGGCCGTTTCGCGACAGGCCCGATCTCCCTAGCGGTGCTCCTCGACGCTCTCGTCGATCAGCGCGCGGTTGAAGGCGCCGAGGGCGCGGACCTGGCGGGCCCAGCCGACCTTTCTTGACCGGTCGTCGGGCGCGGTGACCGGCAGCCGGTCGCGGCCGGCGGCGTCGAAGGCGCGCAGCGCCGCCTCCAGGGTGTCGTCGGCCTTCAGCGATGTCTCGCGCTCGGGTTCGGCAAGCGCCGGGTCGTCCTCGGGGCCGAGCGGCTCCATGAAGTCGGCGACGCAGATCGCCTTCATCACCACCCGGTGCGGGCCTTCGTGGAGCGCGAAGCCGCGGGATTCGAGCTGGGCCTGGAAGAAGGAGCGGCCGAGCACCGCGTTCGACAAGCCGTTGCCGATCGAGACGGTGAGGAGGAGGGCGAGCGACAGCGCGAAGCCGCCGGTCAGCTCGAAGACCATGACGGTGGTCGAGATCGGCGCGCCGAGGACGGCGGCGGCGACCGCGCCCATGCCGAGGATCGCGTAAAGCCCCTCGCCGGAGCCGTATCCGGGAAAGACGGCGGCGGCGATCAGGCCGAAGGCGCCGCCGGTCATCGCGCCGAGATAGAGCGCCGGCGAGAAGACGCCGCCGCCGAAGCGGGAGGCGAAGGCGATCGAGGTCGCAGCGGTCTTGGCGGCGATCAGCGCGATCATCATGGCGATGGAAAGCTGGCCCTTCAGCGCCGCGTCGGTCGCGTCGTAGCCGACGCCAAGCACCTGCGGGAAAACGATCGCGATCGCGCCGATCAGCAGCCCGCCGATCGCCGGCCGGGCGACAAGCGGTATCTCGACGTGGCGCGCCACCCAGTCGCTGACGATCATCGCCAGCTGGAAGATGATCGCGACGGCAGCGGCCATGACGCCGAGGAGGACGAAGGCCGGCACCTGGAGATAGGAGGTGATCTGGTAGGCGGGGACGACGAAGGCGGCGACATTGCCGAACCAGGCCTGGGAGACGATGGTCGCGGTGACGGCGGCGAGCACCAGCGGCATGAAGCTGCCGAGGGCGAAATGGCCGAGGATCACCTCCTGGGCGAAGAGGACGCCGGCGATCGGGGCGTTGAAGGAGGCGGCGACCGCCCCCGAGACGCCGCAGCCGAGGAGCGTCCGCCGGGCCGCGTCGGAGAGGCGAAGGCGCGAGAAGGTCGCCGCCGCGATCGAGGCGCCGAGGTGGACGATCGGGCCCTCGCGGCCGGCACTGGCGCCGACGCCGAGCGACAGGCTGCTGGCCAGCGCGTTCCACAGGCCCTGGCGGATGCCGAGGCCGCGGCCGGCATTGATGCGCGCCTCCATGACGTCGGGGACCGCCGCGGCGCGACCGGCGGCAAGCAGGTATTTCAGCATCAGCCCGACCAGCAGGCCGCCGACGGCCGGGGCGATCAGGATCACCCACCAGGGCTGCCGGCCGGCCGCTTCGGTGACATTCTCGGTCATGGTGCCAAGCCACGGCCACTGGAAGACGCCGATGGCCAGGCGGAATCCGATGGCGGCGACGCCGGTGGCGACGCCGACGAGAGGCGACAGCAGCCAGACGACAGGGTTCCGCGCCAGCTGGAATTGGCGGAAATTGGCTGTGGTCCAATGTCGCACGGTCTCGCCGACCGTCGGATGCCTCGGCGCCATGCCCCGGTCTAGCGGGCCGCTCGGGCGGGCTCAAGCGTGCCGTCGCCCGTGTTTCTCCGGACGGTCGCGCCAGCCGGGCATCATTTCAATAGTCGAAGCCGCCGTCCTTGACCGCGGGACCCCAGGCGTGCAGGACAGTCCGGCAAATCCCTCCGGACCTGTCATGACTAATCTGCCCGCATCCGCACCGGTATCCGCGCCAGCGGAATCCGCCGGGGAAGACCGCACGCTTTCATTGCCCTCCCTCGTGGCATTTGCCTTTGTCATCGGGGTGGTGGCGGCGCTTGGCGCCGTCATTTTCCGCGCCCTGATCTCGGCGGTCCACAACCTGTTCTTCCTCGGGACGTTCAGCTTCACCTACGACGCCAACTTCTTCGATGGGCCAAGTCCCTGGGGGCCATGGATCATCGCAGCGCCGGTGATCGGCGGCCTGATCGTGGTGTGGCTGGTGCAAACCTTCGCCCCCGAGGCCAAGGGCCATGGCGTGCCGGAGGTGATGTATGCGGTCTATCACAACAAGGGCAACGTCCGCGGCGTCGTCGCCATCGTGAAGTCGATCGCCTCGGCGATTTCCATCGGTTCCGGCGCCTCGGTCGGCCGCGAGGGGCCGATCATCCAGATCGGCGCATCCTTCGGCTCGACCATCGCACGGAAGATGTCGCTGGTCCGCTGGCAGAAAATCACGCTCCTGTCGGCCGGGGCGGGGGCCGGCATCGCGGCGACTTTCAACACGCCGCTCGGCGGCGTGATGTTCGCCGTCGAGCTGCTGCTGCCCGAAGTCAGCAACCGGACATTCCTGCCGGTGGTTGTCGCGACCACCTCGGCGACCTCGATCGGCCGGCTGGTCTTCGGCCTCGATCCGGCCTTCTCGCTTCCCGATGCCGCGATGCCCTACGACCGGCCGGTCACCTTCCTGCTGCTCGCCGGCTTTGCGCTTCTCGGCACCGGCGCTGGCGTGGCGTCCTGGCTCTTCATCCGCTTCCTCGCCTTCTGCGAGGATTTCTTCCCCAAGCTTCCGGGCAACGCCTATACCCAGAACATCATCGGCATGCTGTCGATCGGCCTGTTGTTCTACGGCTTCCAGATCGTCACCGGCCAGCCGCATACCGCCGGCGTCGGCTATGCCACCATCCAGTCGATCCTCAATGGCGGGATCGGCGCCATAGCCCTTCTCGTCGCTCTTTTCGCCGGCAAGATACTCGCGACCTCGGTCAGCCTCGGCGCCGGCGCCTCGGGCGGCGTCTTCTCGCCCTCACTGTTCATCGGCGCGACGCTGGGCGCGGCCTTCGGCGCGATCGGCATCGCGATCTTCCCCGATGCCGGCTTTTCGGTGATCGAGTTCGCGGTGGTCGGGATGGGGGCCGTCGTCGGCGGCGCCACCGGCGCCTCGATGACCGCGATCGTGATGATCTTCGAGATGACCCGCGACTATCACGTCATCGTGCCGCTGGTGCTCGCGGTGGCGCTGGCGACTGGAACACGGCGGGCGCTGATCACCGAGAACATCTATACGGTGAAGCTCAGGCATCGCGGGCGGCCGATCCCGACCATCCGCCACACCAACATGTATCTCGTCCGGCAGGCGCGCGAATTGATGAACCGCGATTTCGTCGTCCTGCCGGTCGAGACGTCGATCGCCGATGCGCTGGCGACGATCGCCGACCGGCCGGTCGCCCATATCATCGTCTCCGACGGATCGCGGATCGCCGGCGTCGCGCGTCTCGCCGCGGGCTCCTACACCCCCGACCGCTATGCCGGCCAGACGCTCGCCTCGGTCGTCGCCGAGAATTACGTGATCGCGCCCGAGTCCAGCATCCTCAACACGATCATCGCCCGCATGAACCGGCGGGGCAGGGGCGTGGCGATCGTCGTCAACAACCCGTCCGGGATTCCGCGGCCGGAGAATGTGGTCGGCGTGATCGCCGCGCCTGAGATCGCCGGCGCGGTCGTCGCCAATCACTATGCCTGACCGGACCGGGCGGGGCGGCCCGATCAGGCAATTCCGTCGGGTCAGTCCTTGCGGGACACGAACCAGACGTTCATCGGATCGTGCGGCAGGACCGTTCGGTCGATACCGGTGAAGCCAGCGGCCTCAAGGAACGCCACGGCGGTCTCCCATCCCCACATGGTGCCCAGCCCCGCGCCGCCCTGGCCGAGGGAAACCGGCATGCAGTGGGTGAAGGACACCGCGTAGAGGAAGGCGGCGAGGGGGAAGTCGAGATTGTTTTCGAGACAGGCGGATCCTCCGATATCCTGCATCAGGTAGACGCCGCCGGGCCGGAGCGCGCCGAACAGGCCGCGAACGAATTCCGCCGGGTCCTTCTGGTCGTGGACGGCGTCGAAGGTGGTGATGAAGTCGAACCGCTCCTTCTCGTCGTAACCGGTGAGGTCGCGGGCCTCGAAACGGATGTTGGCGAGGCCCTTTTCCTCGACGACCTTCCGAGCGAAAGCGATTGCGTCGGCGCCGAGGTCGTAGCCGACGAACCGGCTCTTCGGGAACCGTTCGGCGAGCGCGATCAAGGACGCGCCACGACCGCAGCCGGCATCGAGGACGTCGATGCCGGCTTCGAGACGATCTGAAATTCCCTCGGCGAGAGGCAGGATCGTGTCGACGAGCCGGGCCGTGACGGTCTGGCCACTGTCCTCGGCCATCATGCCGTGGAAGTGGGGATAGTCGTCATAGGCAAGCCCGTTGCCGCTTTCGAGGCGATCGAGAATCTTATCCTGGAGCGCGCCGATCACGGCGACGAACTGACCGTAGACGGCCAGATTGCCCAGCGTGCCGCCGCGGGTCAGCCATGCGGCATGCTCGTCCGGAAATTCATAGGTCTTTCCGCCGGGGTGGTAGGTGAGAATACGGGCGGTCACCATCACGGCGAGCCATTCGCGGACGTAGCGCTCGTTCAACTCCGCCGCGCGGGCTATCTCCACGCTGGTGGCGGGCGGCATCCTGGCCAGGGTGTCGAAAAGACCGGACCGGTGGCCGATCGCGATCATGGCGGCGATGGCGCCGTCGTTGAGGATCTCCATCACGCGGCCGGCGAACGCTTCGGCGGCGGCTTCGTCGAAGGCCGGGAGGGCTGGGTTGGCAGCAAGTGACATCGGATATCTCCATCGGGTTGCATTGGCGATACGTCAGGGGGATACCGGACACCGGCGCGCCGCATCAGCGGCCAATCGGACAAAAGCGGGGCTTTCAAGCCATGCCGGAATCATGACCGCCGCGGACAACAACAGACCGGTCTCGATCAGCCTTCTGGCGCTTCCGGAAACCACACCGGCGGCGCTCTATGGCCTTTATGAGGTCCTGCAATCGGTCGGGGTCGCCTGGGGCGAAATCACCGGGGAGACGGCAGATTGCGGCCGCTTCGACACCCGTATCGTGTCCGTCGACGGCAAGCCCTTCACCACGACGATGGGAATCCCGATCGCTCCGCATGCCTCGATCGAGAGCACGCCGCGAACCGATATCCTCGTCGCCACGGACCTCAGCATCCTGCCGCACAGGGATCCGCGCGGGCGGTGGCCGGCGTTATCGGCCTGGATCGCCAGCCAGCATGACACGGGGGCGACGCTGTGCTCGGTCTGCACCGGCACGGTCCTGCTCGCGGAGGCCGGTGTCCTGCGCGACGTCGAGGCGACCACCCATTGGGCGGCGACATCGATGTTCGAGACCTATTATCCGGAAATCCGGATCTGTCCGGAGCGCATCCTCTCCCGCGGGGGACCAGACGACCGCATTGTCACGAGTGGCGGTTCGGCGTCCTGGGAAGACCTTGCGCTCTATCTCATCGCCCGCTTCCGCGGCGAGGCCGAGGCCATCCGGATCTCCAAGATTTTTGTATTCGGCGACCGGAGCGAAGGTCAGCTGCCCTACGCCGCCATGCGTCGGTCCGACCGCAACGACGACGCGGTGGTCGCCGAGGCGCAGCGATGGATCGCGGAGCATTATGCGGCCGCCGGGCCGGTGGCGCGGATGGTCGCGCTGTCCGGTCTGCCGGAGCGAACCTTCAAACGCCGCTTCAAGACGTCGACGGGCTACGCGCCGGTCGACTATGTTCAGACGGTGCGGATCGAGGAAGCCAAGCAGATGCTGGAGACCTCCGGCGAGCCGACCGATGCGATCGCCCATGCGGTCGGCTACGAGGACGCGGCGTTCTTCCGCCGCCTGTTCAAACGGAAAGCCGGCGTCACGCCGGCGCGCTATCGGCAGCGCTTCCGGTCACTCGGCAGGATACCGGCCAATCGATGACGCGGGTCAGGCCATCCTCATCCGCCGCCTGAGCGTCGCCAGCGGCCGGCCGTCGATGACCGCGAGGCCGAGGCCGATCGCCGCCATGCCGACGAGCTGGTGGAGGGCAAGCCGCTCGCCGAGCACGAAGGTCCCGAGCAGGACGGCGGTGACGGGAACCAGGAGAGTGACCAGCATCAGGTTGACCGCGCCGGCGGTCGCGAGGATGCGGTAGTAGATGATGTAGGCGAGGCAGCTGGAGAAAGCCGCGAGGAAGAAGACCGCGCCGAGCGCCGCCGGGCCGGGGGCAGGAAGCAGCCATGGCTGGTCGACGACAAGCGCCAGGGGCGTGAGGATCAGCGCGGCGGCGGCGAACTGGCCGGTTGCGGCGGTCAGCGGCGCTACGCCGGCCTGCGCGAAGCGGCGCGCGAAGACCGCCGACAGGGCATAGCTGAAGGCCGCGCCGAGCAGGGCGAACTGGCCGAGGATGTGGCCGGTGGCGGTATCGACCAGCGCGTCCGCGCCGATCATTGCGACGACGCCGCCGAATCCGATCAGAACGCCGAGGAGGCGGCCCGCGGTCAGCTTTTCGTCACGGGTGAAGAGATGGGCGGCGAGGACGGTGAAAAAGGGCGTGGTGGCGTTGAGGATCGAGGCCAGCCCGCTCGGTATCTGGGTCTGGCCCCAGGCGATCAGGTTGAACGGGATGACGTTGTTGAGCAGCGCGATGGCAACGAAGGCGGCCCATACGCGCCGGCCGACCGGCATCGTCTTTCCGGTCATCCGCACCACAAGATAGAGCAGGGCCGCCGCGATCAGGACGCGGGCGGCGACCAGGGTCAGCGGCGGCAGGTGGGCAAGGGCGACGGCATTGGAGAAATAAGAGCCGCCCCACAGGATCGACAGCGAGACGAGGAGCCCCCATTCGGTGACGGACATGGTGCGGCTGATCGGTGAGGACATTGGAAGACCGGCGACTCGGAAAACGCGTCTTGTATAGTCCGGCATGGGGCGCGCCGCATTCCGATTCCGTGCGCCTCGCATGCGTTCCGACGCGGGCTCACCGGATCGGGGCGACCGGCCGCCTGTGACGATAATCTTGGCTTTGGCTCATATTCGCCATTTTGCTACGGTGCCTAGCACCAGAGAGAAAGAGGCTTCCGAGTCGGAATGACGGTCCAGGTCGCGGTCGAGCCCGTTACCCGCAACGAAACCGGTATCGCCGAGGCTTTGCCCCGGCTTGCCGGGCGTTTCGGCGAGCGGTTCGCGCAGTCGGAGGCGGTGCGGCGGCAGCACGGCCATACGCTGACCTGGCTCACCAACCAGCCCCCGGACGCGGTGATCTTCGCCGAATCGACCGAGGATGTGGTCGAGATCGTGCGGGTCTGCGCCGACCTCCGCGTGCCGGTCATCCCCTTCGGGGCCGGATCGTCGCTCGAAGGCCAGGTCAATGCCCCGGGTGGCGGCATCTCGATCGATTTCAGCCGCATGAAGCAGGTGGTCGCGGTCCATGCCGAGGACCTCGATTGCGTCGTCCAGCCCGGAATCACCCACTACGAACTGAACGAGTATCTGCGCGACACCGGCCTGTTCTTCCCGATCGATCCCGGCGCCGAGGCCTCGCTCGGCGGCATGGCGGCGACGCGGGCCTCGGGCACCAACGCGGTGCGCTACGGGACGATGCGCGACAACATACTCAACCTCACCGCGGTGATGCCCGACGGATCGGTGGTCAAGACCGGCCACCGGGCCAAGAAATCCTCGGCCGGATACGACCTGACCCGGCTGCTGATCGGCTCGGAGGGGACGCTCGGCGTGATCACCGAGCTGACCCTGAAGCTGCACGGCATTCCCGAGGCGATTTCCGGCGGCGTCTGCCCGTTCAGGACGATCGAGGACGCCTGCAACGCGGTCATCCTGACCATCCAGAGCGGCATACCGGTCGCGCGGATCGAGCTGCTCGACGCGCTGCAGGTGAAGGCCTGCAACGCCTATTCGAAGCTCGACCTCGAGGAGACTCCGACCCTCTTCCTCGAATTCCACGGCTCGCCCGCCTCGGTGGAGGAGCAGTCGGTGGCATTCGGCGAGATCGCGGCGGAATTCGGCGCCGGCCAGTTCATATGGGAGACCACCGCGGAAGCGCGCCACAAGCTGTGGAAGGCGCGCCACGACGTCTACTGGTCCGCGGTCGGCCTGCGGCCCGGGGCCAAGGCGATCGCCACCGATGCCTGCGTGCCGATCTCGCGGCTCGCGGAATGCGTCACGGAAACCGCCGAGGACATCGAAAAGTCCGGTTTGGTGGGTCCAATCGTCGGGCATGTCGGCGACGGCAATTTCCACGTCACGATGTTGGTGGATATCGGCGATCCCGGCGAGGTCGAGCGGGCCGCCGCCTTCGTCGGCCGGCTCAACATGCGGGCGATCGCCATGGACGGCACATGCACCGGGGAGCATGGGGTCGGGCAGGGCAAGATGAAATACCTCGCCGCCGAGCATGGAGACGGGCTGGCGGTGATGCGAGCGATCAAACGCGCGATCGATCCGGACAACATCATGAATCCGGGGAAGATCGTTGTCGCAGTCTGACCGTAGCGGGGCGCGACGACCGGAAGGAGATGAAGGCTGAGCCGGCTCTACGTATTCCTCGGGAGCCTCGTCGTGATCGCGCTCTTCGCGGCGCTGATCGGTCCGTGGTTCATCAACTGGGACGACTACAAGGCCAATTTCGAGGCCGAGGCCGAGAAGATTCTCGGCCAGCCGGTGCATGTCGTCGGTTCGGCCGATGCATCGATCCTGCCGTCGCCATCGCTGACCTTCACCAATGTCGAGGTCGGCGACACCGAGGGCCAGCCGATGATGACGGTCGAGAAATTCTCCGTTACCATCGAGCTGCTGCCGCTGATGCAAGGCGAGATCCGCGTCATCTCGATGAAGCTGGAGAAGCCGACGGTACGCGTCTCCGTCGACGACAGGGGCCAGGTCGACTGGCTGCTGCGCACCGACCTGTCGCGGGAGCTCAATCCGGAATCCGTCGTCCTCAACGGTGTCGAAGTGACCGACGGCACGCTGCTCTATACCGACGCCGGCGCCGGTTCGACCATCACGCTCAGGGACATCCGGGCGTCGATCGAGGCGAGGACGCTGGCCGGGCCGTGGCGGATCGAAGGCAGCACCTCCAAGGATGGCGTGCCGGTCCAGTTCACCGTCGCGACCGGCAGCGTCGCCGCCGACGGCAAGCTCAGGGTCAAGGTGGACGCGACGCCCGGACAGCTGCCGATCGCCATCGGCGCCGACGGGGTGATCGGCTGGAGCGATGCGGGACTGACCTATGTCGGAACCTACAACCTCACCCAGATCGTCGCCGCCGAGGGGCGCGAGCCCGGCGATTCTCCCGGCTGGCGGAGCGAGGGCAGCTTCAACCTGACCCGCGAGCAGTTGATCATCGACAAGGCGATCCTGACCGAAGGGCCGCCGGACCGCCCGTCGAGCCTTGCCGGGTCGATGACGGTCGATCTCGGCGAGAATGCGCGCTTCGAGGCAACGGTCCAGGCCCGCCAGCTCGACCTCGATCGTTCGCTCGGCGAGGGGCCGACCAAACCGGTCGAGGTCGGCACCGCCGCCGACAGCTTCGTCGAATGGCTGGCCGGAATTCCCGTCCCGCCGATCCCCGGCCGGGTGCGGTTCAACGTGCCGGGCATCGTGGTCGGCGGCAGCGTCATCCAGGACGTGCGCTTCGTCGCGATGCCCGAGGATGCCGGCTGGCAGATCGAAGGCCTGCAGGCGCGGCTGCCGGGGCAGGCGTCCTTCCAGGCGGACGGGCGGCTGTCGACCGGGGAACGGGTGGGATTTGGCGGCGTCGTCCGCCTCGCCGTCGGCCAGCCGGCGACCTTCGCCAACTGGTGGCGCGGCAAGAATTCCGAAGGAGCGGGGCGGCTGCTCGCGCCCTTCGACCTGTCGGGCCGTGCGACGGTCAATCTCGGCGGCGTCGCGGTCGAGGGCATGACCACCCGGATCGGCGATGCGACCATCACCGGCGGATTCTCCTGGTCGCGGGCGACGGCCGACTCGCCGGAGCGCAAGCTGCGCACCGATCTCGAGGCCGACCGGCTCGACTTCGTCCAGATCAAGGCATTGGCCGAACTGCTCGGCGGCCGCGACTTTGCCGATGCGACGGCGATCGCCGACAATTACACGATCAAGCTGTCCGCCGGGGAGCTCGCCATCGAGGACGTGGTGATGCGCGGTGTCATGATCGACGCGGCCTTTGCCGGCGGCGGTCTCGCCGTCAACGGTATCGAGGTCGGCGACATTGGCGGCGCTTCGCTGAAGGTGACGCGTGGCCAGATCGACGACGTGCTGACCGAGCCGCTCGGCCGGATCGAGGCCCAGCTCACCGCGGGGACGCTGACCGGACTTGCCCGGGTGATCGATCGCATCGCGCCAGACACGCGCTTCTCGCGCTGGTTCCTGGAAGCGGCGCCGTCGCTGGCGCCGGCCTCGCTCGGGATAACGATCGACTCGGTTCTCCAGGATGGTGCGCCGAATTCCCGGCTCGACATCAAGGGCGCGGCGGCGGCGACCAACTTCGACGCGACCATCGAGTTCGCGGGCGCGCCGGAAGCGTGGCGGACCGGCAAGTCGCGTTTCAGCGGCTCGCTGTCATCCTATGACGCGGTCGGTGTCGCCCGCCAGGTCGGGCTCGATCCGGTCGGGGACTCGATCGGCGGGGCACGCATCAGCTTCTCCGCCGAAGGCATCCCCGCGGAGGGGCTCGCGGCGAAGCTCCAGGGAACCTTCGGCGGGCTGACGGTCGACAGCGCCGGCACCCTCGTGCTCGCCCGGGACTTGCCGGCGACCTATGCCGGGACATTCGGCGTCGAGACCGAGGATATCGAGCCGCTGGTCCGGATGGTCGGGCTCGGTATTCCGGGCGCCGCGCTTGGTACGCCGGTGCGGCTCGCCGGAGACATTTCCAGCCTCGGCCCGTCGGCGGAACTCTCCTGGACCAACGGCCAGATCGCCGGCCATCGGGTCAGCGGCTCGGTTCGCGCGGCGCCCCGCGCCGAGGGCGGGGTGAGCCTCGAGGAAGGCGATCTCTTCGTCGATACGATCGACGCCGGATGGGTCGCCTCGCTGGGCCTCGGCTTTTCGCCACTGCCCGGCGACGATCCCGAGGCGCCGTGGTCGAAGACGGCCTTCAGCGAGCCGGTCTTCGGTCACCTCGAAGCAGCCTTCGACCTCGCGACCGAAGAGCTGACCTTCGGCAATGCGCTGCGTGTGACCAATGCCAAGCTGGCAATGTCGCTGGAGCCGAACCGGGTCGAGTTCGACGTCAAGTCGGGCGAGACGCTCGGCGGCGACGTGGTCGGCGGCTTCTCCATCCGCAATGTCGGCGGCAACGCCAATGTCACCGGACGAATGAGCCTGGTCGGGGGCGCCCTCGACACGATCATCTGGCAGCGCGCGGGCCGCGCCGTGGCGACCGGCACGCTCGACATGTCGGCGGATTTCGAGGCGACCGGCCGGTCCCCGGCCGGCCTGATCTCGTCGCTGACCGGGGGCGGGACGCTGGCGATCCACGACGGCGAGGCGCGCTATGTCAATCCGCGGGCGGCGAACCTGGTGATCAGGGCTTCGGATATCGGCCAGCAGTTCAACGAGGACCAGCTGCGCGACCTCTTCGCGAGTTATATCGATGGTGGATCGATGAGCTTCGCGGAAGCCGAGGCGGCGTTCTCGATCGCGGCCGGGACGCTGCGCATCCAGAACATGTCGGTCAAGACGCCGGATGCCGGCGCCACCGGCAGCGCGGCGATCGACCTCAACACGATGACGATCGACAGCGACTGGACGCTGACCCTCGATTCCGGCGATGTCGACGAAGACGGCTCGCCACCGCAGGTCGGTATCGTCTTCCGCGGGCCGCTCTCGGAGCCGAGCCGGATCTTCGACGTGCTTCAGTTCAACTCGTATCTGAATATCCGTCAGGAGGAGCGCATCCAGCAGATCCTGATCATGGAAGAGGAGGCACGCCTCGAGAAGGAGCGGCTGAACCGGCTTCGCCGCAAGCTCCGGGAAGACGGCGAGCGGCGCGAGCGAGAAGCCGAGGCGGCGCGGCAGGCACGGATCGCCGCTGCCAGGAATGTCAGTGATCTCCACGTAATGCGGGATCGCCAGGCGGAGGCGCGCGCCGCGGCCGAGAACGCCGCGTGGTGGGAGCGGATGACCGCCGCCGCCGAGACCAAGGCCGCAGCCGAGCAGGCCGCGAGCGATGCCGCGGCAGCGGCCGAAGCCGAGAAGCAGCGGGCGGCCGAGGCCAGCCGGATGGTCGAAGAGATGCAGGCCGCGATCGCCAGAACGTCCGAGGCGCAGCGGGTCGCCACCGAAGAGCTGACGCGCGCCGAGAATGCGGCGGCCGATGCGGCAGGGATCGTTGTCGACAGGCAGCAGGCCCTGGAGGCGGCGAAGGCGCGGGCCGAGGCCGCGGCGGATACCGTCGAGGACGCCGAAGCGGCGCTGGCGGAAGCGCGGGCCACGCGCGAGGCCGCCGGCGGCGATGTCGGAACGGCCGCCGAGGGCAGCGATGCCGCGCTCGCCGCGGTCGCCAAGGCCGGGGAAAGGCTGAAGGTTGCGAAAGCCGCGGCTGACGAGGCGGCGGCGCGGGCGGGTGAGCTTGCCGATCGGGCGACGGCTTTGGCGGAGGTGGCGCAAGGGCGCGGCGAGGAACTCGCCGCCGCCAAGGCGGATGCGACGGTCAAGGCGGAAACCGAGGTCGTCGCGGTCAAGCGACGCGGCGAAGCGCAAGACGACGCGGCGGCGACGGCGGAACGAGCGAAGGCGACCCTCACCGGGGCGAATCGGGCGGATGCCAACCTTCAGGCCGCGGTGGAATTCGCCAAGCAAGCCGACGCGGCGCTGGAGAGGGCGCGTGCCGACGCCGCGGCAATCGCCGATGCGCGGAAGGCGGCCGAGGCCGCGCTCGGCGCGGCGCGGGCGAGGTCAGCCGAAGCCGACAAGGCCGTCGCCGATGCGCGCGCGACCGTCGCGGAGCTAGTGGAGGCCAGCAACAAAAGGCCCCTCACCGAGCCCGGCGACGTGACGCTCGGCGGCGGGAACAGCTTCGACAATGGTACGGCGCGGCTCGAAGACGCCCGCGCCGCGCTGATCGAAGCGGAAGCCGCGGCGGCCAATGCAAAGGACGCGGTTACCGCGGCCGAGGCAAAGGTCGGCGACCTGACCGAGCAGGTCGCCGATAGCGGGAAGACCGTCGATGCGGCGCAGGTGGCATTGAAAAAGGCGACCGACGAGGCGCAGTCGCTTGTCGAGCCGGCAAACGCCGCGCAGGCTGTCGCTCAGGAAGCCGATGCGGCAGCGAGGGCTGCTTCCCTGACCGCGGAGGCGGCGGCGACAGCGGCGGAGAACGCCGCCGCGACGGCGCGCGAGGCCGAGGCATTCGTGCAGGAGAAGGAGCGGTCCTATCAGGAGGCCGCGAAAGCGGTCGCCGATGCACGGGCCGCCGCGGAGCAGGCGGCCGAAGAGGCCGAGGCCGCCAGGGCGGACGTGGCAAAGGCGGAGGCAGCGTTTGCCGAGGCCCAGGCAGCGGCCATGGGCGCCGCCGATGACCGGGCCGCCGCCGAGGCGCTCGCGGCGGACGCGACCGCCGCCGAACGCGCCGCCGAGGACAAGGCCGCAGGCGCCAGAAGCCGCCTCGAACAGGCCA
The DNA here is from genome assembly GCF_020442045.1 of Bauldia sp. Taxonomy (GTDB): domain Bacteria; phylum Pseudomonadota; class Alphaproteobacteria; order Rhizobiales; family Kaistiaceae; genus Bauldia. The sequence goes on from NZ_JAGRLA010000075.1 coordinate 13,735, forward strand.
CCCGGGCGGTCGATCTTGCCGAACAGGTGCTCGCGGAAGCCGAAGAGGCATCCACGGAGGCGACCGCGCTTGTGGACGAGAAGGCCGCCGCCGAGGCGGCCGCGCTCGGCGAGGCGGGCGGCGCGCTCGATGAGCTCCACGCCGCCGAGGCCGCTGCCAAGGAAGCCGCGGCCAAGGCGGACGGAGCCGCGGCTGCTGCGCGGGACGCCGCCCGGCGCGCGGCGGAGCTGCCGCGTGGCTGGGTCGAGGGCCGGGCGAATACCGGCGACCGCGCGGATGTGACGATCGATGGCGAGGCAATCACCGGCGCCGCGACCGACGTCGAAGAGGCCGCGGTCCTGACCGATCTACCGGTGGCGGACGACGAAGCCGCGCTTGCGCCGCACGAGGACATGGTGCCTCCGCCGGTGATGCCCCGACCGAGGCCCAATCGGCCGACGGTCGTGGATGATGGGCCAAAGCCGGTCCCGCAAGCACGCTCGAACCTGCCGACCGACGCCGAGCCGCTGGTGATCAGCCCGCCGAACTGAAACCGCCGCCTAGCCGGGCGCGGAGGCCTTGCGATAGTGCTCGAGCACGAAGAGCCGGATCGACGAGGAAAGATTGGTGTCCGCCCGCCGATCGCGATCGATCCCGGCGATCAGGGCGGCGACGCTCGTCTTCCGGTCACTGGCGATCGCGGCGAGCGCATCCCAGAAGGGAGTTTCGATCGAAACGCTGGTCCGATGCCCGGCTATGGAGATCGAGCGCTTCATCGGGCGCGCCGGCTACTCGTCTGGCCGGTCGCGGCGATGGCCCTCGATATGCCGGTCCGCCTGGTCGCGGTCGATCCGGTCCGTGTCTTTCGCGGTCCTGGTGCGGCCATGGCGCGAGCGGTTCTCCGCCGCCGCCGCTTCCTTCTCGACGCGCGCCCTGGCCTTTCGGAAACGGCGAAGGTTGACGATCTCGGCGGGCATCATGCGGGTCCGATCATCGCCTCCGGCCGGACGACCTCGTCGAATTCCTCGCCGGTCACGTAGCCGAGCCGCAGCGCTTCCTCGCGCAGCGTCGTACCGTTCTTGTGGGCGGTCTTGGCGATTTCGGCCGCCCTGTCATAGCCGATCTTCGGGGCAAGCGCGGTGACCAGCATCAGCGAGCGCTCGACGCCGGCCTTGATGTTGTCGAGGCGCGGCTCGATGCCGACGACGCAATTGTCGGTGAAGGCCGATGCCGACTCGGCCATCAGGTCGACCGACTGCAGAAAGTTATAGGCCATCACCGGGTTGTAGACGTTCAGCTCGAAATGGCCCTGGCTGCCGGCGACGGTGATCGCGGTATTGTTGCCGAAGACCTGGACGCAGACCTGGGTCAGGGCCTCGTTCTGGGTCGGGTTGACCTTGCCCGGCATGATCGACGACCCCGGCTCGTTTTCCGGCAGGGCGAGCTCGCCGAGGCCGGAGCGCGGGCCGGAGCCGAGGAAGCGGATGTCGTTGGCGATCTTGAACAGCGACGCGGCGACGGTGTTGATCGCGCCGTGGGAGAAGACCATCGCGTCATGCGCGGCAAGTGCCTCGAACTTGTTCGGCGCCGAGGTGAAGGGGAGGCCGGAGATGGCCGCGATCCTTTCGGCTATCTTCTCCGCGAAGCCGAGCGGCGCGTTGAGGCCGGTGCCGACCGCGGTGCCGCCCTGGGCGATCTCCATCAGCTTCGGCAGGGTCTGCTCGATCCGGGCGATGCCGTTTTCGAGCTGCATCGCATAGCCCGAGAATTCCTGGCCGAGGGTGAGGGGGGTCGCGTCCTGGGTATGGGTGCGGCCGATCTTGACGATCTCCTTCCACGCTTCGGCCTTGGCGGCGAGCGCGTCCCTCAGCTTGGCCAGCGACGGGATGAGCCGGTGGACGACCTCCTCGGCGCAGGCGATGTGCATGGCGCTCGGGAAGCAGTCGTTGGACGACTGGCTCATGTTGACGTGGTTGTTGGGGTGGACCGGGTCTTTCGAGCCGATCTCGCCGCCGAGGATTTCGATCGCGCGATTGGCGATGACCTCGTTGGCGTTCATGTTCGACTGGGTGCCGGAGCCGGTCTGCCAGACGACGAGCGGGAAATGGGCGTCGAGCCTGCCGTCGATCACCTCCTGGGCGGCCTCGACGATGGCCTTGCCGATCGTCGGGTCGAGGCGGCCGAGGTCCATGTTGGCTTCGGCCGCGGCCCGCTTGACCATGCCGAGCGCGCGGACGACCGGTTCGGGCATCCGCTCGCCGCCGATCGGGAAATTCCGGATGGAGCGCTGGGTCTGCGCGCCCCAGTAGCGGTCGGCGGGAACATCGATCGGACCGAAGGTGTCGGATTCGGTCCGCAGTGCCGTTTCCGCCGTGCGCGGCGGCTGGAAATGCGATCGCTTGCCCATGGACTCAGTTCTTCTTGCGGAAGGCGTCGAGGCTGACGACCTGGGCGTCGCCCGCCGGCTGGCCGTCTTCCTCGTGATTCTCGTCTTCGCCCGGTTCCGCTTCGGCGACCGGCGCCGGCAACCGGGCCGAAGTGTCGTCGTCGACCGGCTGCGGCTCCTCTTCCTCGAGCACGCGCGGCGCCTCGGCCGGAAGCTCGCCCGGCCTGGTCGCGATCTCGAACTGGAGGCCGAACTGGACGGAGGGATCGAGGAAGCCCTTCACCGCGGTGAAAGGAATATGCAGCCGCTCCGGAATCCCGTCGAAGGACAGTCCGATATCGAAGGCATGCTCGGTCACCGCCAGATCCCAGTACTGGTGCTGGACGACGATCGTCATGTCCTCGGGATATTGCGCGAGGAGGCGGCTCGATACCCTGACGCCCGGCGCATGGGTCGCGAAGCTGATGAAGAAGTGATGGTCGCCCGGCAAGCCGGTGCGTGCGACCTCGGACAGGACCTTGCGGACCACGCCGCGCAATGCGTCCTGCGCAAGTATGTCGTAGCGAATGAGATCTTCGGCCATGACCCCGATCAACCAAGTCGAAGCCGGCAATGGCTCCGGATAACCCAAAACCGGAGCCGCGCGGCCCCGGAAATCAGTGGAGGCTTCTGTTGCCAGGTGCCTCCGAACCCCGCCTTACGGTGCAAACCGCAAGGGCTTGAGATGAGGATGCGTCACTGCATTACGCAGCGAGGCGAACCTCTGCATAGTTGTCGTTGGCAACTATAGATTTGGCCCGATAACGGCGGGTACCATGCCGGGCAAAAGCACACCCTTTACGCCCTCGTCGATCCTATTTCGCCCCCGCCGGAGACCGCTTCTCGGTCCAAAACGGGCTCTGGTGGAGGCGCCGGGTACTGCCCCCGGGTCCGCAGGGTTTATTTCGATGGCCATTTATCGCCATAGCCGGATCGCTCCGGCACTGGAGAATATAGGGATTCGAGCGCTGGATGGGAAGCGGGTCGACGATCCCTTGCTCCGAGCCCCGCTCCGGGGAATTGAATGTTGCGTCGCAGCATCGCCGGGTGGTAGCATCGCGGTCCTTTCTGCTTCAATCTTCACGTCATAACGGCCCCGGCGGGCCACGAAAGTCATGCAATGGCGAACTTTGCGCGAAACGCTGTCGTTCTCGGGCTGCTGACGGCCGTCGGTCCGTTTGCGATCGACATGTATCTGCCGGCGCTGCCCGACATCGGCGCCGACCTCCATACCGAGCCCGGCATGGTGCAGTTCAGCGTGCTTGCCCTGTTCGCCGCGGTCGGCCTCTGCCAGGTGATCTATGGGCCGCTGTCGGACATGTTCGGCCGCCGGCGTCCGCTCTTCGTCGGGATGGTGCTCTATACGATCGGCGGTATCGGATGCGCGCTGGCGCCGTCTGTCGAAATGTTGATTGCAATGCGATTCCTGCAGGGTGTCGGGGCCTGCGCGGCGATGACGATCCCGCGCGCGGTCGTTCGCGACCTGCATACCGGTCCCGATGCGGCGCAACTGATGTCGCTGGTGATGCTGGTGTTCAGCGTCTCGCCGATGCTGGCGCCGCTGCTCGGCAGCCTCGTCACCGAATTTGCCGGCTGGCGCGAGATATTCTGGGTTCTTGCCGGATTGGGCGTGCTCGCCCTCGCGCTGGCGTTGACCGCCTTGCCGGAAACCCGCCCGCCGGAGGCGCGGATCGCCAGCAACTGGGGCTCCGCCTTCTCCAACTACGGGCGGCTGCTGGCCGACCGGCGGTTCCTGGGGGTGACGCTGATCGGCGGCTTCGGCATGTCGGCGTTCTTCTCGTACATAACCGGGGGGTCGTACCTGTTCATCGACCATTTCGGCCTCAGCCCGATCCAGTTCAGCGCGATCTTCGCCTCGAATGCCTTCGCCTTCATCGGCATGGCGCAGCTCAACGGCTGGGCGGCGAGGCGGTTCGGCCTGTCGCGGGTGGTGCTGACGGCGGCGACGGCTTTCGCCTGCTTCACGCTGTTGCTGCTGACCTTGACGCTGCTCGGCAGGGAGAGCCTCGTCGTGCTGTGGGCGATGCTGTTCGTCAGCTTCGGGACGCTGGGCCTCGTCGTACCGACCAGCGCGGTGCTGGCCCTTGACGACCACGGGCCGATTGCCGGGACCGCTTCGGCCCTGCTCGGGACGACACAGATGCTGCTCGGGGCGCTGGTCACGGCGGTAGTCAGTCTCTTCGCCGACGGCTCGCCGCTGCCGCTCGTCAGCGGAATCGCGGCGTGCGGCGGCATGGCGGCGCTGCTCGCCTGGCTGACGCTTGGCCGACGCAGCGGCCGCGGCCGGGGCGGAAACACCGTGCCCGCGCCGGCGGAATAGGGGGTGAGGCGGGCGAACTTGGCCCGCGGCCCGCAAAGAGTCATTCTGCCCCCGGTTCGGGCGGGCGAATCGACGTGAAGGCTGGCTGGACGTGCGGCAATATCTCGACCTGATGCGGATGGCGCTGGAGACCGGCGTCGAGAAGAGCGACCGGACGGGAACCGGCACGCGATCGATCTTCGGCCACCAGATGCGATTCGATCTCGCCGAAGGCTTCCCGCTGGTCACCACCAAGAAGCTCCACCTCAAGTCGATCATCCACGAGCTCCTGTGGTTCCTCTCCGGCGACACCAACATCCGCTATCTCAGGGAGAACGGCGTCCGCATCTGGGACGAATGGGCCGACGAGAACGGCGACCTCGGGCCGGTCTACGGGGCGCAGTGGCGGGCGTGGCCGGCTCCCGACGGCGGGTCGATCGACCAGATTCGCCAAGTGGTTGAAGGCATCCGTTCAAACCCCGATTCACGCCGGCTGATCGTCTCCGCCTGGAATCCGGCGGAGGTCGACCGGATGGCGCTGCCGCCATGCCATTGCCTGTTCCAGTTCTACGTGGCGGAGGGGAAGCTCTCCTGCCAGCTCTACCAGCGCTCGGCCGACATCTTCCTCGGCGTGCCGTTCAACATCGCTTCCTATGCGCTGCTGACGATGATGATCGCCCAGGTCACCGGGCTGAAGCCGGGGGACTTCATCCACACCCTCGGCGACACGCATCTCTATCTCAACCACATGGACCAGGCCCGGTTGCAGCTCGGGCGGGATCCGCGCCCCCTGCCGAGGATGGCAATCAACCCGGAGGTCGGGTCGATCTTCGACTTCGTCTATGACGACTTCGTCCTCGAGGGCTACGATCCGCATCCGCATATCAAGGCGGAAGTCGCGGTTTGAGCGCCGCAAGCGGCAGGCCGACCGTCTCGATCATCGCCGCGGTTGCCGAAAACGGCGTGATCGGCGCCGACGGCGCGATGCCGTGGCGCCTGTCGACCGACATGAAGCGCTTCAGGCTGCTGACGATGGGCAAGCCGGTGATCATGGGGCGCAAGACCTTCGAGTCGATCGGCAAGCCGCTCGCCGGCCGCCTCAACGTGGTGGTGACCGGAAATCCCGGCTTCCGGGCGGATGGTATCGCGGTGGTTCCGAACCTGGGGGCGGCGCTGGCGCTGGCCACTGACCGGGCGGCCGAGGCCGGGGAGGTGGTGGTGATCGGCGGCGGCCAGGTCTATGCGGCGGCGATGGACCTCGCCGCCAGGCTCTACATCACCCACGTGGCTGCGGAGCCGGTTGGGGACGTCCATTTCCCGGACATCGATCCGGCGGTCTGGCGCCCCGTGTCGCAGGAGGAGGTGCCGGCCGGCGAGCGCGATACAGCGGCAACCAGATTTGTCGTTTACGAACGCCGCTGACGGCAACCGCCGAGTTGACACAAAGCCGGTGCAGTACCACTTGGAAGGTGCCAGGCAAGCGCGGTGCCGGGCAACGGCGGCGCGTTGAAACCCCCGGGCAAGTCGCCTATAACCCGCGCCAAATCAAATGCGGCTGTCCGGTTATCGGCGGCCTGCCGGAGCTTCGGAAAGGAGCAATATGCCCTGGGACAATCAGTCCAGCGGTGGTGGCGGTTGGAAGAGCGGAAATGGTGGCCCGTGGGGGCAGCCGCCGCGCAACACCGGCGGTGGCGGCGGTGGCGGACCGACGCCTCCCGATCTCGAGGAACTGCTGCGGCGTAGCCAGGACCGTCTGAAGAGCGTGTTGCCCGGCGGCAGCGGCCGCAAGATGAACCCGTTGACGATCATCGCGATCCTCACGGTGGTGGCGGCGCTTCTCGCCTACAACTTCTTCACCTTCCGGGTGCAGCCGGACGAGGTCGGCGTCGTCCTGCTCTTCGGCAAATACGATCGCGAGGCGCCTCCGGGCCTCAACTTCCGCCTGCCGTATCCGATCGAAACCGTCTACACCCCGCGGGTGACGCGCGTTAACCGGGTGACCATCGGCCAGTTCGGCGACGATACCGGCAGCAGCGGCCGGGACATTCCCGAAGAGAGCCTGATGCTCACCGGCGACGAGAACATCGTCGACATCGACTTCTCGGTCTTCTGGGTGATCGACAATGCGCGGAACTACCTGTTCAACATGGAAGACCCGCAAGGATCGGTGAAGGCGGCCGCCGAAAGCGCCATGCGCGAGGTTGTTGGCCGCTCGAACATCCAGCCGCTCCTCACCCAGGCACGCCAGATCACCGAGAGCGACGTGCGGGAACTGATCCAGCAGACCATGGATCACTACGAGGCCGGCGTGCAGATCACGCAGGTCCAGCTCCTCAAGGTCGACCCGCCGAGCGAGGTGATCGCGGCGTTCCGCGACGTCCAGGCGGCGCGCGCCGACCAGGAGCGCCTGCAGAACGAAGCGCAGACCTACGCCAACCGGGTGATTCCGGAGGCGCGAGGCCAGGCATCCCAGATCACCGAATCCGCGATCGCCTATCGCGACCGGATCACCAACGAGGCCCAGGGCCAGGCGGATCGCTTCACCCAGGTCTACGAGAGCTATCGCGCGGCGCCGGAGGTTACCCGCCAGCGCATGTATCTCGAAACGCTGGCCGATATCTTCGCGGGCACCAGCAAGGTCATTATCGACGAATCCGGCAGCGGCACCGGCGTGGTTCCATACCTGCCGCTCGACCAGCTCCAGCGCCGAGGTTCCTCAATCGGGGGGGGCAACTGATGAAGCGCGGAATCTTCGGTGGGATCGGCCTCATCATCATCGCCGTCATCGGCGTCCTGGCCTATCTCAGCATGTTCATCGTCGACCAGACGCAACAGGCGCTGGTCCTCCGCTTCGGGCAGGTGATCCGGCCGATCGCGCAGCCCGGGCTCTATTACAAGCTGCCGCTGATCGACAATGTCGTCTATTTCGACAAGCGGATTCTCGATCTCGATTCGCCGCCGCTCGAGGTGATCGCCTCGGACCAGAAGCGGCTCGTGGTCGATGCCTGGGGCCGGTACAAGATCGTCGACCCGCTGCGTTTCTACCAGTCGGTCGGAACCATTCCGGTCGCCGATTCGCGGCTGTCGGTTCTGCTCAATTCGGCGGTTCGGCAGGTGCTTGGCGACGCGACCTTCATCCAGCTGGTGCGTGACGAGCGCGCCGACCTGATGAAGCGCATCACCGAGCGGGTCGATCGCGAGGCGACGAGCCTCGGCATCGATGTCGTCGACGTGAGGATCCGCCGTGCCGACCTGCCGGAGGCGAACAGCCAGGCGATCTACCAGCGGATGCAGACCGAGCGCCAGCGCGAGGCGACCGAGATCCGCGCGCTTGGCGAGCAGCAGGCGCGTCGTATCCGCGCCGAGGCCGATCGGACGGCGACGGTCATCGTCGCGGAGGCGCAGCAGGAATCGGAGCGCGAGCGAGGCAGCGGCGAGGCCAGGCGGAACGAGATCTTCGCCAAGGCCTTCGGCGCCGATCCGGATTTCTTCGCCTTCTACCGATCCATGCAGGCCTACCAGCAGGGGCTTGGCGGCAATTCGGACACGCGGCTGGTGATCTCGCCCGATTCCGAATTCTTCCGGTTCTTCAACGACGCGACGGGTCTGGCGATGCAGCCGGCGCCGAATGTTCCGCCGCGCGCGGATGGTGCCGTGGCGGAACCCGAGCCGACCGCGGCGGCGCCGGCGCCGGATGCGGCAATGGATGACGCCGCGGTGACCGCGCCCGATGTCGTCGACGGCGGCGCAACGCCCGCGACGGATGGCGGCAACACGATCGAGTGATGGCGACGCGGCGACCCTTTTCGAGGGTCGCCGTTTTGCCTAATTTGCAGCATGATACTGCGATATGCGCCGTCCGCCGCGGACGGGCGGTTCTGTTGCGATCTCAGGAGATGGACCGATGGCCGTTCTTGCATCCGGTGGAGCGAAGTCGGGCTTGACCAGGCGACTGGCGGGAGTGCTCGCCCTGGGCCTCGGCGTCGCCGCCGGCATACAATCGCCGGCATGGGCGCGCGGTCCGGAATCGGTCGCCGATATCGCGGCCGAGCTGCTGGATTCGGTGGTCAATATCTCGACCAGCCAGACGGTGACGGGATCGCGCAGCACGCCTGCGCCGAAGCTTCCCGACGGTTCGCCATTCCAGGATTTCTTCGACGAATTCTTCGATCAGCGCCAGCAGGACAATAGCGACCGGCCACGGCGCGTGCAGTCGCTCGGTTCCGGCTTCGTCATCGACTCCTCGGGCGTGATCGTCACCAACAACCACGTCATCGACGGCGCCGACGAGATCACGGCGAATTTCGCCGACGGCACCAAGCTTACCGCGACGCTCATCGGCCGCGACGAGAAGACCGACCTGGCGGTGCTCAAGGTCGAGCCCGAGAAGCCGCTCGCGGCGCTCTCCTTCGGCGATTCCGAGCATCTGCGGGTCGGCGACTGGGTGATGGCGATCGGCAACCCCTTCGGGCTTGGCGGGACGGTGACGGTCGGCATCGTCTCGGCGCGCAACCGCGACATCAATTCCGGTCCCTACGACAACTTCATCCAGACCGACGCGTCGATCAACCGGGGCAATTCCGGCGGCCCGCTGTTCAACATGGACGGCCAGGTGATCGGCATCAACACCGCCATCATCTCGCCGACGGGCGGCTCGATCGGCATCGGTTTCGCCGTGCCGTCGAGCACCGCGATCAACGTCATCCAGCAGCTCCGCGACTTCGGCGAGACGCGCCGAGGCTGGCTCGGCGTTCGCATCCAGGAAGTGACCGACGAGATCGCCGAGGGGCTGGCGATGAAGGACGCGGTCGGGGCGCTGGTCGCCGGGGTGACCGACCCGGGCCCGGCGGCCGAGGCCGGCATCGCGCCGGGCGACGTCATCGTCAAGTTCGACGGCCGGCCGGTGTCGGCGATGCACGAGCTGCCGCGGATGGTCGCCGACGAGCCGGTCGGCAAGGAAGTGGAGATCGTGGTGATCCGCAAAGGCACCGAAGAGGTGCTCAAGGTGAAGCTCGGCCGCCTCGAGGAGGCGGAGGCCAAGGAGGTCGCGTCGCTGGAAGCGGACGAGCCGGCGCCCGCCGACGAGCCGGCTGTGGTCACCGGGCCGCTCGGCCTTTCCCTTTCCGACCTTTCGCCGACGCTCCGCGAGAAATTCGGCATCAAGGACGAGGTCGACGGCGTGCTGGTGACGGACGTGATCGAGGGCAGCCCCGCCGCCGAGAAGCGGGTGCAGGCCGGCGACGTGATCCTCGAGATCTCCCAGGAGCCGGTGGATTCGCCGGAGGCCATCGACGAGCGGATCAAGCAGCTCAAGACCGACGGGCGGAAGTCGGCGCTGCTGCTGCTCGCCAACAAGAATGGTGATCTCCGCTTCGTGGCGGTGACCCTCGAATAGGCCTGATCGGACGGGGCGGGGCCGATATCCCGCCGATGCCCTCCGGTAAATGGGGTCAGCCGACGAAGTCGCTTCGCCGGTATCCCTGCGCATAGAGCAGCGCCGTCAGGTCGCCGTGGTCGATCCGCGCATCCGCGATCGCGGCGAGCCTGGGCTTGGCGTGGAAGGCGATGCCAAGCCCCGCCGCCTCGACCATCGGGATGTCGTTGGCGCCGTCGCCGACCGCCAGCGTCCCTTCGGGCGGGACGGCGAGGCGCGTCGCCTCCTCTTCAAGCGTCGCCCGCTTTGTGTCCGGGTCGACCACCGGCTCGCCGACCCTGCCGGTCAGACGGCCATCACCGGCGAGCAGCCGGTTCGCCCTGACCTTGTCGAATCCGAGCAGCCGTCCGACAGGTTCGGCGAAGTCGGTGAAGCCGCCCGACACGAGCACCGCCGCGGCACCATTCGCCCGCATCGTCGCGACCAGGGTCCGGGCGCCGGGCATCGTGGTGATCCGCGTCTCGAGCACCTCGGCGAGGGTTGCGAGCGGGAGGCCGGCGAGGAGGGCGGCGCGTTCGTGCAGCGCCGAGGCGAAGGCGATCTCGCCGGCCATGGCGCGCTCGGTCAGTGCCGCGACCTCGGCCTTGAAACCGGCAAGGTCGGCCAGCTCGTCGATGCATTCCTGGGCGATCATGGTGGAATCCATGTCGGCGACCAGCAGCCGCTTGCGGCGATGGGCTGAGGGCTGGACGACGAGGTCGACCGGCAGTTGGTCGATCAGGCGGCCGAGTGCCGACCTGTCCGGCGCCTCGGCGGCCTCGAAGGCAAGATCGACGGCTTCATGCTCGCCGAGCCAGGTCGTGCGGGCGCCCGGGACGGCATCCGCAAGGGCGGCGCGCGCCGCTTCGAGCGCGGCGGCGTTGCCGGGCGCGGCGATCAGGGTCGTGACGAATTCAGTCATCCGTGAGGGATGGATCCTCGGGTCTAGGGATGGGCGACGGGCCGCTTCAATCGAGGACGTGGCTGACCACGCCATCCGCGAGCTTGGGCTCGAACCAGGTGGATTTCGGCGGCATGATGCCATCGGCGTCGGCGACCGCCATCAGGTCGGCCATGCTGGTCGGGTAGAGCGCGAAGGCGACCGCCCAGTCGTCGGACGCGACGCGCTTCTCCAGCTCACGCAGGCCGCGGCCGCCGCCGACGAAGTCGATGCGCTTGTCGGTGCGCGGGTCGGTAATGGCGAAGAGCGGCTCGATGACGTTGCGGGTCAGCAGGGTGATCGGCAGCCGGCCGATCGGGTCGGCCGCGGGGATCCTGCCGGCCGGCAGCGTCAGCCGGTACCAGGCGCCGTCGAGGACCATGCCGAAGACGTTCGCCGCGTCGGGCTCCACGGGCGTGTCGGAGGGCTCGACGGCAAGGCGCTTGCGTAGCTCGGAAAGGAAATCCTCCGCACTCCGGCCGTTGAGGTCGGCGATCACCCGGTTATAGGCGAGGATCGTCATCTCGTGGTCGGGGAAGGTGACGGTGAGAAAGGCGGCGTTCGGACCCTCCCGGTCGCCGCGTGCCTCGGCGACCCGGGCGGCGGCGGCCGAACGGTGATGGCCGTCGGCTATATAAAGCGCGGGCATGGCGTCGAAAGCGGCGGTGACGGCGGCGATCGTCTCTTCCGAATCGACGACCCAGAGCTGATGCGTGACGCCGTCCGGCCAGGTGACGTCGATCACCGGGTCACCTTCCGCCGCGGCGGCCAGCATGGCGTCGACTTGCGGGGCAGCGGGATAGGCGAGCATCACCGGCCCGGTCTGGACGCCGACCGCCTCGATCTGGCGGACGCGGTCGTCTTCCTTCGCCGGTGTCGTGAGTTCATGCTTGCGGATGCGGTTGGTCGCATAGTCGGCGAGCGAGGCGACCGCCGCGAGGCCGGTCTGGACATGGCCCTGCCAGGTCAGGCGATAGACGTAATAGAGCGGCGCATCGTCACGGACGAGGATACCTTCCGCGATCATCCGTTCGAGGTTCCCGGCCGCCCTGGCATAGACTTCCGGGGCGTAGGGGTCGATGTCGCTGCCAAGGTCGATCTCCGGCTTCGAGACGTGGAGGAAGCTCCACGGCTTGCCGGCGGCGCGCTCGCGCGCCTCGGCGCTGGAGAGCACGTCATACGGGGGCGCCAGCACGTCGGCGGCGCGTCCCGGCGCGGGGCGCAAGGCGCGGAAAGGTTGAATAAGGGGCACGGGCACATACGTCCTTGCGTAGTGGATGGCGCCGGTTTTAGTGATCGTCGGTGACGGGTTCAACACCTCGTCGGTGGTATCGGCGCGAGATCGCGCAAACCGAGGCATAGTCACGGCATGACGGATGCCATTCTCATTGCCGGGCCGACGGCAAGCGGCAAATCGCGGCTGGCGATCGATATTGCGCGAAGCGAAGGCGGCACCGTCATCAATGCCGATTCCATGCAGGTCTATCGCGAGCTCAGGATTCTCTCGGCGCGGCCCGACGAAGTCGATCTTTCGGCGGTACCGCACGATCTCTACGGCCACGTGCCGGCGACGACCCGCTATTCGGTGGGGCTCTGGCTGAACGATGCGGCGCATGCGCTCGACCGGGCGCGGAGCGAGGGCAGGATGCCGATCTTCGTTGGCGGGACCGGCCTCTATTTCCGCGCCCTGACCGAGGGACTGGCGAGCATTCCACCGGTTCCGGCCGAGGTCAGGGAGCGGCTCGCCGACGAAACGCGCGACGTCGCGTCCGAGGTGCTCCATGCGCGGCTTACGGCATGCGACCCGCATACGGCGGGTGAGATACCCCCCTCCGACAGGGCGCGCATCTGCCGGGCGCTCGAGGTGTTCGAGGCGACCGGGCGGCCACTGGCCGCGTGGCGGGAGGGACCTGGCGTCCCGCCGCCGGTCTCGGGCGACGTCCGCCGCATGGTCATCGCTCCCGATCGTGCCTGGCTGCATCAGCGCATCTCGGAACGGGCCGACGCCATGCTCCACGAGGGCGTGCTCCAGGAGGTGCGCCGGCTGCTCGGGCTCGGCCTCTCGCCGGAGTTGCCGGCGATGAAGGCGATCGGCGTCCGCCACTTCCACGATCACCTCGAGGGGAATCTGTCGCTTGGCGAGGCGATCGCCGGGGTCAAGACCGAGACCCGCCGCTATGCCAAGCGACAGGAGACCTGGTTCCGCAACCAGATGCCGGACTGGCCGCGGGTCGGACCGCCCGGGCCGTGATCGCAAAAATAAGTCGTTGACCGGACAGGCGGCCGTGCCTATCTTGCGGCGCAGCTTATGGAGTGAAGCAATGACGGCGAAGTTCGTCCTCGTAATCATGGAGCGTACCACCACGATGGCGTGAGCCGTCGCGACTGGTGGTGCGCTGACCGGGCCCGACAGGGCCTTTTTTTATGGCGAAACGGGAAGGGTCGAGAGGGACCGAGTGGTGAGATGAAACGGAAACAGAACGGCGCAAGCAGGCACGGCGAGCAGATGACGGGCGCGGAGATGGTGGTCCAGGCGCTCGCGGATCAGGGCGTGGAGCATGTCTTCGGATATCCCGGCGGCGCCGTGCTTCCGATCTATGACGAGATCATCCAGCAGGACCGGTTCAAGCATGTCCTCGTCCGCCACGAGCAGGGCGCCGGCCATGCGGCGGAAGGCTATGCGCGATCGACCGGCAAGCCCGGCGTCGTGCTGGTCACCTCCGGTCCCGGTGCCACGAACATGGTCACCGCGCTGACCGACGCGCTGATGGATTCGATCCCGATGGTCTGCCTGACCGGGCAGGTGCCGACCCACCTGATCGGCACCGACGCCTTCCAGGAATGCGACACGGTCGGCATCACCCGGCCATGCACCAAGCACAACTGGCTGGTGAAGGACGTCAACGACCTCAGCCGCGTCCTCCACGAGGCCTTCCATGTCGCGAGCAGCGGCCGCCCTGGGCCGGTGGTGATCGACATCCCGAAGGACGTCCAGTTCGCGACGGGCGTCTATACCGGGCCCGACCACGTCGAGCACAAGACCTATCGTCCGCGGACCAAGGGCGATCCGAACGCCATTCGCGCGGCGGTCGAGGCGATCGCCAAGGCGAAGCGGCCGGTCTTCTATACCGGCGGCGGCGTCGTCAATTCCGGCCCGCGCGCGGCCAAGGCGCTCCGCGAACTGGTGCATCTGACCGGCTTTCCGATCACCTCGACGCTGATGGGACTCGGCGCGTTTCCCGCTTCCGATCCGCAATGGCTCGGCATGCTCGGCATGCACGGCACCTTCGAGGCCAATAATGCGATGCATGATTGCGACCTGATGATCGCCATCGGCGCCCGTTTCGACGATCGCATCACCGGCCGCACCGATGCCTTCTCGCCGGGGTCGCGGAAGATCCAGATCGATATCGACGCCTCGTCGATCAACAAGAATATCCGCGTCGACCTGCCGATCATCGGCGACGTGGCCGAGGTGCTGGAAGACATGCTGGTCGTCTGGAAGGCCGAGAAGCCGAAAATCGACGACACCGCCCGGAAGGGCTGGTGGAAGCAGATCGAGACCTGGCGGGCGCGGGATTGCCTCGCCTATCGCCGGAATGCCGACGTCATCATGCCGCAATATGCGATCGAGCGCCTCTACGCGGCGACCCGGGACCGGGACACCTACATCACCACCGAGGTCGGGCAGCACCAGATGTGGGCGGCGCAGTTCTACGGCTTCGACGAGCCGAATCGCTGGATGACCTCCGGCGGCCTCGGGACGATGGGCTATGGCCTGCCGGCGGCGCTGGGCGTCCAGGTCGCCCATCCCGACAGCCTGGTCATCGATATCGCCGGCGACGCCTCGGTGCTGATGACCATGCAGGAGATGTCGACGGCGGTGCAGCACGACCTGCCGGTCAAGATATTCATCCTCAACAACCAGTATATGGGGATGGTGCGCCAGTGGCAGCAGCTGCTGCACGGCAACCGGCTGTCGCACAGCTATATGGATTCGCTGCCGGATTTCGTGAAGCTGGCGGAAGCCTATGGCTGCGTCGGCATCCGCGCCGAAAAGCCGGACGAGCTCGACGATGCGATCGCCGAGATGATCTCGGTCGACAAGCCGGTGCTGTTCGATTGCCGGGTGGTGGCGCTCGCCAACTGCTTCCCGATGATCCCGTCGGGCAAGGCGCATAACGAGATGCTGCTGCCGGACGAGGCAACCGACGAGGCGATCGGCAGCGCCATCGACACCAAGGGAAAGGCGCTCGTCTGATGGCAACCACGCGCACACGCAAGCCGGCCGCCCGCAAGGCGGCGGCCGGGACCAGGAAAGCGGCGGCGGCCAAGAAGGCCCCCGCCAGGAAGGCTCCCGCCAAGCGCAAGCTTCGCCACGAGGCGGAGCTTCCGTCGCCGGCTCCGGCCTCGGCCTATTTCATCGAGGAGCGGCACGAGCGCTACGAGCGGCATACGCTGTCGGTGACCGTCGACAACGAGCCGGGCGTGCTCGCCCGGGTGGTCGGGCTGTTCTCCGGCCGCGGCTACAACATCGACAGCCTGACGGTGTCCGAGACGGAGCACGCCAAGCACCAGTCGCGGATCACCATCGTCA
>NZ_JAGRLA010000076.1 GCF_020442045.1 Bauldia sp.
ATGGCGCTCGCCCGCCGGGCGGTGCGCCTCGCGGAGCTCAAGGCCGCCGCGCTGGTGCTGGAGCGGGCGCGCGCTCAGTAGCCGTCGAGCTTGCGGTAGGGGTCGGGGAGCTTGCCGAAATGCGCCGAGAGCGCGCCGCAGGAGGCGGCGAGCTTGCGGATCGCGACGGCGACGGTGCTCTCGAAGCGCTTGAAGCCGAAGATCAGCAGCAGCGGCGACAGGATGATGGTGACGACCATCCTGAGGATGCGGAAGACGAGCTGGTCGAGCCGGCGGCGGCGCTGACGGCCGGGGACGTTCAGCGCCTTCTCGGAACGGGCCATGCCGGCGCCGACGCGGTATTCGCGGCGGAGCTGCCATTTCAGATTGAGGCGCTCCGGCACCTGGGTCTCGCGGACCACCGACGTCTCGGTGGCGACGATGCGGGCACCGAGCTTGCGGGCGCGGCGGAAGAAATCGGAGTCGCTGCCGCCGGCGAAACGGAGCTTCTCGTCGAAGCGCAACGCCCCTTTGTCCGGATCGACCAGCCAGCGGGCGAAGGCGACGTTGTGGGTATAGGCGACCTCGAGTTCCTCGCCCTCCTTGCGGGGCGGATAGTTGGTCGGCAGGACGAAGAGGGGGAGGCGCTCGGGATAAATCTTGATCAGCTTGCCCATCACCACGTCGCCCTTGTAGGCGATGCCGGCCTCGATCAGGCTGGCGAGCCAGCGCGGGTCGGCGATCTCGTCGTCGTCGATGCAGACGATCCAGTCGGCGCCGCGGGCGAGCGCCTCGTCGACGCCACGGTTGCGGGCGTGGGGGATGCCGGGCTCCGGCTCATGGACCAGCGTGACAGGGAAGCGGGCGTCGCCCCTGATTCCGTCGACGATTTCCTGCACCTGCGGGGCCGGGTTGTTGTCGACGAGGACGAGCTCGACCTCGCAGCCGGCCGGGGCGTCCTGGCTGACCACCGACCTCAGGCATTCGGACAGCATGCCCGGCCGCCCGGCGGTGCAGATAGTGATGCAAACCCTGGTCATTCGTCGAAAAACGGCGTCCGGGCGACGCGCCTTGCCGCGCCGCGGAGCCATGACTAGAGGGGCGATAAGGCGGAATCAAGCACCGGACCCGGATGACATGGCGGAATCGTCCCGGCCGGGATAGTTTCGGGCCCCGAGATGGCTGCGACCGGTGAGGGGCGTCATGAAGGAAATACTCGAAGAGCTTGAAATCCGGCGCAAAGCCGCGCGCGCCGGAGGCGGCGAGGCGCGTGTCGCGGCGCAGCACAAGCTTGGCAAGCTGACGGCGCGCGAGCGCATCGAGGTGCTGCTCGACGAAGGCTCCTTCGAGGAATACGGCATGTATGTCGAGCACCGCGCCAACGACTTCGGCATGGCCGAGAAGAAGATCGCCGGTGACGGGGTGGTGACCGGCTGGGGTACGGTCAACGGCCGGCCGATCTATGTCTTCGCCAAGGACTTCACGGTGTTCGGCGGGTCGCTTTCCGAGGCCCATGCCGAGAAGATCCAGAAGGTTCAGGACATGGCTCTCAGGAACGGGACGCCGATCATCGGCCTCTACGATGCCGGCGGCGCCCGCATCCAGGAGGGCGTCGCGGCGCTCGGCGGCTATGCCGAGGTCTTCCAGCGCAACGTGCTGGCGTCGGGCGTCATCCCGCAGATCTCGGTGATCATGGGGCCTTGCGCCGGCGGCGACGTCTATTCGCCGGCGATGACCGACTTCATCTTCATGGTGCGCGGCCGCAGCTACATGTTCGTCACCGGGCCGGACGTGGTGAAGACGGTGACCAACGAGACGGTAACGCCGGAGGAGCTCGGCGGCGCCTCGGTCCACACCACCCGCTCGTCGATCGCCGACGGCGCTTATGACAACGACGTCGAGGCGCTGACCGAGATGCGGCGGCTGATCGACTTCCTGCCGCTGTCGAACCGCGCCGATCCGCCGGAGCTCGAGACCGCCGACCCGTCGAACCGCGAGGAGCTGTCGCTCGACCGGCTGATCCCGGACAGCGCCAACAAGCCCTATGACATCAAGGAGCTGATCCTCAAGGTCGTCGACGAGGGGGATTTCTTCGAGATCGGCGAGGCCTTCGCGCGCAACATCGTCACCGGCTTCGGCCGGATCGAGGGGCGGACGATCGGCTTCGTCGCCAACCAGCCGATGGTGCTGGCCGGCGTTCTCGATTCCGACGCCTCGCGGAAGGCGGGACGGTTCGTCCGCTTCTGCGACTGCTTCAACATCCCGATCGTCACCTTTGTCGACGTGCCGGGCTTCCTGCCTGGAACGGCGCAGGAATATGGCGGGCTGATCAAGCACGGCGCCAAGCTGCTCTTCGCCTATTCCGAGGCGACGGTGCCCAAGGTGACGGTGATCACCCGCAAGGCCTATGGCGGCGCCTATGACGTGATGGCGTCGAAGCACCTGCGCGGCGACGTCAACTACGCCTGGCCGAGCGCCGAGATCGCGGTGATGGGCGCCAAGGGAGCGGTCGAGATCATCTACCGCAAGGAAGCCGGCGATCCGGAGAAGATCGCGGCGCGGACCAAGGAATACGAGGCGCGGTTCATGTCGCCCTTCGTCGCGGCCGAGCGCGGCTATATCGACGAGGTGATCATGCCGCACGCCACCCGCCGCCGGGTGGCGCGGGCGCTGCGGCTGCTTCGCGGCAAGGTGCTGGAAAACCCCTGGAAGAAGCATGACAACATTCCGTTGTGAGGGGCGTTCATTGAAAGCATGCGTCTGATGCACTATCATCTGATGCATGCGCACCACGCTCGACATCGACGATGACGTGCTCCAGATGGCCAAGGAGCTTGCCCGGGCGGAGAAGAAGACCGCCGGGGCGGTGATTTCCGACCTGGCTCGCAAGGCGCTGACGCGGGCGCCGGGCCAAAGGAGGATCGTCGTAAAGGATGGATTTCCTCTTCTGGAAAGCACCGGTGCGGTCGTTACGCCCGAACTGATCGAACGCCTGCTCGAGGAAGCTGACTTCGAGGATGCGGGAATCCAGGTCAAAAGCGATGCGGGGGCTTCTTGACGTCAACGCATTGATTGCGTTGTTCGATGAAGACCATCCGTTCAATGCGACGATCCGCGAATGGTGGGTCGAGAACCGGGCCGGTGGATGGGCGTCGTGTCCGCTGACCGAAAACGGCTTCCTCAGGGTAGTTTCGCAACGCCGATATTCCAATCCGATGTCGATTGCGGAAGCGTTTGGCTTGTTTGATTTCGCCGTTGAGGAAGGAAATCACGCGTTCTGGCCGGATGACATCTCCTTGACCGATCGCCTACGCATTGACCGCAATTACGTCATCGGCCCGAAGCAGCTTACCGACATCTACCTGCTGGCGCTGGCGGCGAAGCACGGCGGACGGCTGGTCACCTTCGACCGGACGATTCCGCTCGCCTCGGTGCGTGAGGCGGCGCCGGAGAACCTCGTTATCCTGTAGCCAGCATCTCCACGGTCACGCCGGCCTGTTCCGCCAGTGCTGCCAGTCGTCTGTCCGCGGTGACGAGGGGAACGGAGTCACGCATCGCCAGCGCGACATAGCAGCAGTCGTAAACCGGGTGATCGCGCTCGATTGCAATCCGAAGCGCCTGCGCGGCCAGGTCTTCGACGGGCTCAAGCGCGACGATTGCGATGGCGTGCGTGAGGGCACGCCCGGCCTGGTCCGCCGAGAGGGCGCCCGAACGCACGTTTCGCCAAATGGCGTTTCCGACCTCAACGGCGAGAAGTGACGGAGCGGTACGCACACTCTCGGCGGCAACGGAATCGCGTGCCCTGTCCGACCAGGCCAAGTCGACGATCAAGCCAACCAGTACGTTCGCGTCAAAGACGGCCATAGCCCGAATCCCGATCCTGGCG
>NZ_JAGRLA010000008.1 GCF_020442045.1 Bauldia sp.
CCAGAGCGTGCGACCGAGATTATAGAGGACAAGCGCAAATCCGCCTGACAGCAGGCCGGCGGCGAGCGGGAAGAGCCATCCGCCCACGTCGATCATGCCGGAGAGCTGAAGGAAGCCAAAAAGCAGCGCGGCGAGTCCCACCACCAGCAGGACAAGGGTCGGCAGAGGAAGCGCGTTGCTGTGAAGGCGCCGCGCGATGAGGACCGGGACAAACTGAAACAGCGCCCCGCAGAGCAAAAGGCTGAGCCAGCCGATGGCGATGAGATGGACAAGAACGAGCGTCTGCGGAGCCCGGATCGGCGCGGACGGAAAGCCATATCCTGCCGCCATGAGGGACTCGCCAAGGATCAGCGACACGAGCGCTGCCGCGAAATAGGACATGGTCCAGCGTGAGAGCGTGACACCCATCTTGATATCTTCCGCCGGACGCGACGACGGTCGGAGCCGGCGTCGCGTCGATGCGCCTCGGCCTCAGGCCGCCTTGGCGTGCTTGCCGATCTCGACGCGCCAGACCTGCGGCCCCTGTTCGACATAGGTCCAGGAGAACTGGTCCGGATACTCGGCTTCGAGCTGATAATAGAGCGGCTTGGGATCGTGATCGTTGACCAGGACGAAGGATGTGCCCGGTTCCAGCGCGTTCACGAGCTCGAAGATCTTGGCGTGGCGTTCCGCCGGCACGAGGCTCCGGACATCGACGATGTCGGCGGTGCTTGATGGCTCACTCATGGCATTCTCCTTGTCTTGGTATGGGGCCCAGAGAGCTGGTCGCGGCCGAAGCGGCCCTGCTCGGCATCTCCGGTCCCGTTATTCACGGTCCCAGTCTCCATGCTAAAAGATATATTGTCAATACATCTTTTATGGGATAGGAGAATGAAGACGACAGCCCATGGCCGGCGGGTCAGCCGGCCGGTGGTGTCGCCAAGACAATCCTACGGAGGTGCGCCATGAACATGATGGTAAGCGGAGTCGAACCGACACAGGTGCTGATGGATGATCTTCGTGAGCCGGCTGCGTCTCTCGCCGGCGGTGATATCGCGGAGCTGCCGGTATCGGAGCTGGCGGCAATCGTCGTGTCGCAGTTCCGCGCGCATGGCCACATCTGCAATGTGCTGACGCACATTTCCGGCGCCCGGTGGGATCGTGTGGAGGAGGCGATTGGCGCGATCCTCGATCCTCGCGCGGGCAAGCGCCGGATGACGCCGCTCGCCGAGAATATCGTTGATCTTCTGTGCGCCGAGCGGGGAGTCACCGGACGGATCGTCAAGCCGTATTTCGAGACGCTTCTCGGCCGGCTGCTGCCGGGTGAGGTCGCGGCGCGGCTATGCGCCCATGTGGCATGCCTTGGCGGCGAGCAGTCGAAGCAGGATCATGGGTGAGGGTGACACAAGCGAGATGGTCGCGGTGTCCGGAGATGCTCGAAAGGGCAGCGCTTCGGAGACGAGGAGAGAGCGATGATGCAGTCCAAGGAACGGCTGGGCATGTCAGCCAATGGCGTGAGACAGCCGATATTACCGGACGATCCCCATAGGCGTCTCAGCTATGAGTCGCTTATTCGCGCGGATTACGAGCGGTGCCGTCCGGACGACTCTTTCGAGGATCTGAAGCGTCGCGCCCGGTTCTCGAAGGAGGACCAGGGCTTGCTACGCGATTGGATGGCGATCGCCGCCGAGTGGGCGCGGCAACAGCAAAAGGACGCAATGCCGGAGAATGGGCGGCTTTCGATTGCAGCCTAGCGCAGGCTGACAGTGCTGGATGGCGCCTGATCGTCTTCGGTCGGCGGCGCAGGGCCACCGACATCCGCGATGACGGGACCTCAGGATAGGATTCATTCGACATCCATCCGGTGCAAAGATGCTATTGCATGAACAATCGCGGCGAGGCGGGTCTTGAATGATGCGCCGGACATACGGCGCTTTCTCGGTTCCCCTCGCCAACTCATGCGCGCTGATCGCAACGGCGCTGGGCTGCGGACCGGGTAGAAACAGATGCGATTGACGACATTCTCCGACTATGCGCTGCGCGTGCTGATGTATGCCGGATCGGCTGGCGAGCGGCTGGTCACCATCGAGGATACCTCGAGGGTCTACGGGATTTCGCGCGCGCACTTGATGAAGGTCGTCAATATCCTGACGAAGACGGGATATCTGAAGGGGGTTCGCGGGCGTTCAGGTGGGTTCACCCTCGCCAGGCGCCCGGAAAAGATAAACCTCGGAGAGGTCCTGCGTGCGACCGAGCCGGATTTCGCCTTGGTCGAGTGCTTTACAGCCGGCAATCAGTGCGTGATTACCGGCTGTTGCCGGCTGCCCAACGTTCTGAATGAAGCCTTGAACGCGTTCGCCACGACCTTGGATCGTTACACGCTCGCCGACATCATGCTGGCGGAACCCGATTTCACGGCGCCGGATCCTCCCGTCGGTGAAACGCGCGGCCCTGACTTTGCAGGTGGGATGCACCGCCAACCGAGATGAACGCAAACGGAGCCGGGTTTGGACCTGGCTTCCGCCAGACACCCGGCTATCGGGCGTAACCCCTGACGACCTTCGTTGCGGAGCGCATCGTTCAGCGCGGGGAGCAAAAGCGGACAAACTCCACGACGTCACCCGGTCTGACCGAACCCTGTTCCGCCGGGATCATGGCGAGGCCGTCGGCCTGGCACAGCGCATGCAAAGTCCCCGAGCTGCGGTTTTCAGCTATGTCGATCGTCGGCACGCCTTCCTTCGACCAAGAGACGACCCGCGCCGGGATAATCTCCAGGCGCCCGCTCTCCCGCGCGAGGGAAAACCCCGCGACCGCGCGACCGCACGCGCCGTGTGGTTCGTCGACACCACAAAGCCGCGAGATCTGTCGTCGTCCGAAGAGTTGAAATCCGACAAACGCAGATAACGGATTGCCCGGCAGTCCGAGATACGCTCTGTCATCGAGCGTCCCGAGCAGGATCGGCTTGCCGGGCTTGAGCGCAACCTTCCAGGCATGCACGGTTCCACCGGCCTCGACAAAAGCCTGCCCGACGAAGTCGCGCGCACCAATCGAAGCGGCACCGGATGAGATCAGCAGGTCAAATCTGCCCGCGATCCCACGAAAGAATCGCGCCGTTTCGGCGAGATCATCATCGACGATTCCCAAGTCGACGACATCGGCTCCGGCGCGATTTGCCAATGCAATCAGCATTGGCCTGTTGGCGTCATGGATCCGCGCTGCACCGGTCGCGCCATTTGGCAATAGCTCGCTTCCCGTCGAAAACACGCCGACGCGCGGACGTTTGAACACGTTGACGCTCGTGTAGCCATTCGCCGCCAGGAGGCCGATGTGGCGAGGCTCGATCCTGATTCCTGCCGCAACGAGCACCGCGTCGCGTGCGATATCGGATCCTTTCGCACGGATGTTTTCTCCCGGAACCGGACGAATCCCAACGACGACGACGTCTCCGTCGTCCCGGCAATGCTCCATCATCACCACGGCATCAAAGGCACCGGGCACTGGCGCGCCTGTGTAGATGCGCATCGCCGCGGGTTCCGTGCCAGGGATTGGATCTGGACGGTCACCGGCCGCGATCGTGCCTGCGACGGGAAGACGCCAGGGTCCATGTCCCGCCAGGTCAGCGGTACGAACAGCAAATCCATCCATTGCCGACTGGCTGAAGAAGGGCATCGGCCTTGGCGCCCTGATCTGTCCGGCCGAAATGCGACCCGATGCATTCCGCAGATCAATGCATTCCGCGTTCATCAGCGGCGCGACGATCGCATCGGCAATGGCGAGTACATCCCTTACGGAGCGGTCTCCATCCATTTGATCCGTTGCCCCATTCTCGCGGGTTATGCGTCGGGCGCATCCGATGGTCATCGCGTGGTTCCACACACAGTTTGCGTCCCGTCCCCGCGGCCTCAACTGGATCGCCGGACGTCAGGCACGCCCGGACAGGGGGCGGCACAATCGCATGTCCCAAAACGAGGCGCCCGCGCCTGCTCGCCACAAGCCGACGAAGCGACCGGCGCGATCCGGTGGAAATCCCGAGCGGCTCACCGTCAATGCGATCCTCGAAGGCAGGGGGACGACGCCGCTGTTCGACGCAGCCGGCTTGCTCCGGAATGCCCGGCGAAACCGTTAGACCATGGCACGCTTGCGCGCTCGCTCGCGGTCACCGGTTCCCGGTCCGACTTGATCTTCGGGTTCGCCGCTCCGATCGAGAACCCTCCATCTCGCGCGTTCCAGGTCGTCAAATTGATTGTGTTGCAGGGCCCAGATGAATGCCACAAGCCCGATGGCTCCCATCCCGATGGCCAGCGGAATCAGGAACAGCGCATTCATCTTGCCGGGCCCGTCCCATGGATGCTTCTGAAGACGTGCCAGGTCCCATGGCCGAGTACCGGGAAGACGACGACCAGGCCGAGCAGGCCGGTGGCGACCGAGAGGGCGAGCCCTGCTGCGACGACCGCGCCCCATGCGACGACGGCTCGAAGATTCTGGGCGGTCATGGCGAAGCTCAAACCCATCGCCGTCAGCGCGTCACGCCGTTCGGACATCAGCATCGGGATCGAGAACAGGCTGATGGCGAAGGCAAAGGCGGCGAACAGGGCGCCCAACGCGCTGCCGACCAGGATCAACGCCCAGCCGCGCGGGGTGGTGAGGACGTTGATCAACGCATGTTCCGCACCCGGAAAAGGCGTGAGCCCGAAGAACAGCGCATAGAGCAGATCCGCCGTGCGCAACCAGAACAGGACGAGAAGGGAGAGCATCAGCCCGGCATAAGCCAGCTGCGCTCCCGCCGCCGGCCGGACAAGCAGCATGGCGCCGAGACCGAGGCGCCGCCCCTCCTCGCGGGCCCGGCTTTGCGCGTAGAGCCCGATCGCCAGAAACGGGCCGACGATGAGAAACCCGGCAACGGCCGGCAGCACCAGATACATCAGCCCCGCCGCGCCCAGCCCGGCCAGGACGGCAAGGGACAGGACGAGAAGGAAGAAGCCATAGGCAAGATTGGCTCCCAACGCGGCTCGAAAATCGGCCCATCCGGCCGCCAGCCACTGGCGAACGATGCCGGCGGGCAGGCCACGGGCAAAGGCGGCCGGTGGACGTCTCGGCGCAACCAGGGTGGGTAGCGGCTCCAGCACGATCCGGCCTCCCTCAACAGGACAGACGCGCCGGCGCCTTGCCCGGAGGCGGCGTGACGCAATCGGGTTGGGACATGAAAGCCACCTTCACGAGATGAGCATTGGCCGCAAGAAACAGACCGGCGAAGACCACGGCGCCAGCGATGGCCAGGCGCCGTTGCAGCCGTGCGTCAATCATCGGTCCCGCTCCCCGTCATTCTCCGAAAGGCTGGCAACATAGAGAGCCAGGATATTGATCTCCGCAGTCGACAGGCGGTCCTGCCACGTGGGCATCTCTCCCTGACGGCCATTCCACAACGTGGTCATGACGGTCTGTATGTCGCCGCCGTAGATCCAGTGACCGGAGATCAGGGTTGGCGCGCCATTGTCGGGAATGCCCTTTCCACCTTCGCCGTGGCAGGCGACGCAATTCTCGGCGAAGACGGCGGCGCCCCGGCTGTCGGGATCGGCTTGCCCGTGGCCGAGCGCGACGACATGCTTCGCCACCGCCACGATATCCTCACGGGAGAGCATGCCATCGCGGCCGAAGGCGGGCATCTGGGCGAAGCGCGTGTCCGGGTCGGTGCTGTTGATGCCGACGCGGATGGTTTCGGCGATGGTCTCGGGCGCTCCCCCCCAGAGCCAGTCGCGATCGGTCAGGTTCGGGAATCCCGGTCCGCCCGTACCATCGGTTCCATGGCAGGCTGCGCAGTTGTCGGCAAACAGCCGCACGGCGGTCGGCCGTGCGCGCGCCAGCAATCCGGGATCGGCCGCGAGATCCGCGACAGGATTGTCGGCGAAGGCCGCCATCCAGTCACTTCGTGCCTCCTCGAGTTTCTCGTATCCGGCGAGGGCCATCTCCCCCTGGTCGAGGCCAAGGAGCCCGCGCGTGAAATCCCGCCCGATGGGCCAGGCGGGAAGCAGGATCCACGCGATGACCGAATACAGGAATGCCAGCGCCAGGGCCCACAGGACGATGCGCGGAAAAGGGGTGTTGAGCTCGCGGATGCCGTTCCAGTCATGCCCGGTCGTCTCGTATCCGGTTACCGGATCGACATCACGCTCGTGGGGGCGCGACCCTGTCATCGATCTTTTCCTCGGGGCTCGCGATCGATCAGGACAGAGCGGGCCGCGCGTTCGTGAGCGGACTTTCGGCTCGGCCGATAGGCCAGCAAGACGACGATCAGAAAGAACGCCAGCATCCAGATCAGGCCGGCCGTCTTGGCCGCGTAGACAGCCATCTCGTGAGTGAGGTTCATGGCTGCTCCTCCGACATGATCGCATAGGGCAAACGCGTCTGCGTCCCGAGCGACTGCAGATAGGCGACCAGGGCATCCATTTCGGTCAAACGCGACGGATCGCCGTCGAAGGCACGGATAGCGACGTTATCGCCGTAGCGTTCCGCGACCCCGGCCGCGCCGTCGCTGTCGGGACTCGATTGCGCCAGCGCATCGGCGGCGGCGTTGGCCAGGCGGGCATCGTCATAGGGCACGCCAAGCCGGGCCAGCGTTCCCATCTGCGCCCCGATATCGCTCGCGTCGAGCGACCTCTCCAGCCATGGATAGGCAGGCATGATCGACGTCGGGACCACGGCCCTCGGGTCGATCAGATGCGCGACATGCCAGGCGTCCGAGTATTTTCCCCCAAGCCGTGCGAGATCCGGCCCGGTGCGCTTCGACCCCCACAGCATGGGGTGGTCCCACGCCGATTCGGAGGCCAGCGAATAGGGGCCATAGCGGTCGATCTCATCCGCCAGGTGCCGCACCATCTGGCTGTGGCACGCGTAGCAGCCTTCCCGGATGAACACTTCGCGGCCGGCGAGCTCGAGCGGCGTGAGCGGCCGCATGTCGTCCGGAATCTCGACCGTCTGGTCGATGGTGAAGAGCGGCGCGATCTCGACGGCTCCGCCGATCGAAGCGGCGACGATGATCCCGACGACCAGTCCCATCGAGAGCTTCTCGAGATTGTAGTGGAGCCTCAGCATCCGTCTACTCCGCAGGCTGTGACACGAGCGGCCGGTCTGCTGTACCAACGCCGAAGCGGACCCCTTTCAGCGTCGCGCGGGTGTTCAGGGCACACAGGATGGCCCCCGACAGGAACAGCACGCCGCCGATGGCCCGCAGCAGATAGTAGGGCGCCATGGCCTGAACGGATTGCAGGAAGCTGTAGCTCAGCGCGCCATTCGCGTCGTAGGTACGCCACATCAGGCCCTGGGTGATGCCGGCGTTCCACATCGCCACGACGTAGATGAAGGTTCCCGCGACGGCGAGCCAGAAGTGCCATTCGACAGCCCGGGGCCAAGCCATGTCTTCGCGGCCGGAAAGCTGCGGAACAAGCGTGTAGATCGCTCCGAAGACGATCATCGCGACCCAGCCGAGAGTGCCGGAGTGAACGTGGCCGACAGTCCAGTCGGTGTAGTGGGACAACGAGTTGACCGGACGGATGGCGAGGAAGGATCCCTCGAAGGTCGACAGGCCGTAGAACACGGCCGCGACGAACATGAAGCGCAGGGTCGCGTCGTCCCGCACCTTGTGCCAGGCGCCGTTCAGCGTCGCGATCGCGTTTCCGGCGGAGGCCCAGCTCGGCACCAGCAGCATCACCGAGAACGTCATTCCCAGTGTCTGCACCCAGTATGGCAGCGCGGTATAGTGCAGGTGGTGCGATCCCACCCAGATGTAGAAGAAGACGATCCCCCAGAAGCTGACGATCGACAGCCGGTAGGACCAGATCGGGCGTCCCGACCGCACGGGCAGGAAGTAGTAGAGCATCCCGAGGAAGCCCGCGGTGAGGAAGAAGGCGACGGCGTTATGGCCGTACCACCACTGTACCATCGCGTCCTGAACGCCGGCCCAGATGGTGAAGCTCTTCGTTCCGGCGAAGCTCACCGGCAGCGCCAGGTTGTTGACGATGTGCAGCATCGCCACCACCAGGATAAACGCCAGGTAATACCAGTTGGCGACGTAGATATGCGGCTCCTTGCGGCGCGCCAGGGTCCGCATATAGAGGGCGAAATAGACGACCCAGATCACCACCAGCCAGAGATCGGCATACCATTCCGCCTCGGCATATTCCTTCGACTGGGTGCTGCCCATCAGGTAGCCGGTGACAGCCCAGACGCAAAAGAGGTTGAAGCCGATCAGGACCACCCAGGGACTGACCGAATCCGCGAGCCTGGCGCGCGACGTCCGCTGCAGCACGTGGAAGGAGGTCGCGATCAGCGCGTTGCCGCCGAAGCCGAAGATCACACCGGTGGTGTGGAAGGGACGCAGGCGGCCAAAGCTGGTGGCCGGCCACGGCGGAGTTGCCTCCGGCCAGTAGAGCAGCGCCGCCACCCAGACGCCGACGCCCATCGCGATGACCGCCCAGATCAGGGTCATCACGATGCCGAAGCGCGTCGGCTCGTCATAATAGTTTTGCTCGCGGTCCGCCCGCGGCGACGGCTTGTCGAGGGCCCCGGCCAGCGCAATGGCGAGGAAGAGGCCGAGGATGAGCGCCATCGTGCCGTGAACCGCCATCGGACCCTGGCGGGCCGCCGCGGCCATCGTCAGTCCGATGACGCTCAGGATGATGGCAATGAACAGCCCCGTCTGGCGTTCTGCGATGGTCAGGGATCGGATCATGCCGCGGTCCACTATGTCCGGATCACGCGGCAGCGGCCGCTGGCAGCGCGATGTCGGCCAGCGTCGAGCCGTCGAGGTCCCTGAGGAAGGCCGCCTCGGCCGAGCGCAACCGTGCCTTCAGGCGACAGCATCCGGTGATCGTGCAGTCGCCACCACCGGGCGCGAAGCACTCGACGATCGCCTGTCCCTCTTCGAGCAGGCGGACGATGGTACCAATGGTGATCTCGCTCGGAGACTTTGCGAGGACAGCTCCGCCTCCGCCGCCGCGGCGGGTCTCGATCAACCCGCCCCTTGCGAGCCGCTGCATGATCTTCGCCAGGTGATGACGCGACAGCCTGAACTCTTCGGCGATCTCGGCCGTCGAGAACGCGGTTCCCGGCGAACTCGCCATCCTCATCATCATCCGGAGGCCATAGTCGGTGAAGGATGTCAGGCGCATCTTTCGTTCGTGTTTAATTGGTATTTGCAATGCACATTAATCAGCTTGTCCCGAGATGCAAGCCCGCATGAGCCGGTGCATCTCTTCGTCACACCACGCCGTCCGCCGATGCCGGACGCGGCTTGCCCTGGCGCGATCCGCGGCGGGGACCGCGCCCCGCGTCATGCCGAAATGACCTGACGCAGGGTTGCGAGAGCCGGCGCAACGAGCGCCTCTTCCGCGTCGGTCGATGTGACGGCATAGATGGGATAGGAGAATTTCGGCGCTTCGGGCACCAGGTGGAGTTCCCCGGATTCGATATAGCGCTTGACTGCCTGCGACCTGAAATAGCCGGTCCCGCCCGCTGTCAGCAGATAGCCAAGGGCCAGCGGGCCGAAATCAAAGGAAAGACCCGACGTCCCCGCATCAGGAAAAGCCGAGCTGAACTCCCGCGCGAATTCCGGTCCCCAGTCCACCGTCAGGAAGCCGGGATCGTCGACGGTCCCGGCGTCTGGATCACTTGTCACCAGAACGAGCTTCTCGTCGAGCAACAGCTCGATACGCAATCCCGGCCGATGCGACGGCGCGTACATGACAGCGGCATCGACCAACCCATCCGCGACCTGATCGATCAGGTCCCATGGTACGTCGACATGGGCGCGCAGGGCGAGTTCGGGCAGCGCCTTTCGCATCCCCACCACCCAGTCGAGGAGGAGCGGCTGCCAGAGGCTCGTCTCGGCGCCGACGGTCAATACCGATTGGTGCCCTTCGGGCACCGCCACCACATTCCTTACCCGCTGCCACAGTTGGACGAAGGTCGGGGCATGGCGGAGGAACTGTTCGCCGGCCGGCGTCAGGGATGCGCCGGCCTTGTTGCGGACGAACAGGGGTCGTCCGAGCTTCTCCTCGAGCGTACGGACGCGTGCACTCACCGTCGTCTGGGCAACGTTCAGCCGTTCTGCCGCCCTGACAAAGCTGCCGGTCGATACGATTTCGAGAAAGGTTCGGGCGAGCTCAACGTCCACACGGCGATTGATAGCATAAAAACTGCAGCAAATCCCTCTTCTGCGCTGCATCGCTGGTTTTGCAGCACACCACCCACGGCCGTTCTTCCTGCTGTTCCCCAGGCGGCGCCTCCCGGTTTGCCCGAGATTTGATCGCAAGTTTTTTGATTTGAAAGTCCAATTATATTCGTTTGTATGGCTTCATCTTTGGTGAGACGGTGACGGCATCAGCTCTGCCAGCGAGTGTTCCAATGTCGGAACCAAAGCCATCCGGAAACCCTTTCGGCGGCCAGAGGCGCGCCGGGCCGGCGGTTGCGGGACAACGCCGCCGCGGGCGTCGCGACAGCCGCTCCCGCCTCCTGCGGCGTGGCTGGCCCCGCATGGCGGCCCGTCCTCCGACCCTGCGCGCTCCACGACATCTACTCCGTGGTGGCCCGCTTCCACTGCGTTCTGTCGCTCGGCGCCGTCTTCGCGATCTTCGGCGGCTGGTACTACTGGTTCCCGAAGATGAGCGGCTACATGGACAACGACAAGATCGGCAAGCTGCGCTTCTGGGTCACCTTCATCGGCGTCAACCTGGTGGTCTTCCCGCAGCATTTCCTCGGTCAGTCGGGCATGCCGCGCCGCTATGCCGACTACCCGGACGCCTTCGCCGGCTGGAACAAGGTGTCGTCGATCGGCATGTGGGCCGCCTTCGCCAAGAAGCGCGAAGCCGGCAACAACCCGTGGGGCCCGGGCGCCACGACGCTCGAGTGGCAGCTTTCCTCGCCGCCGCCATTCCACCAGTGGGAGGTATTGCCGAGGATCAATTGAGGGCCACCATCGGCCGCCATCTCTCAGGTTTCGCGATCGAGCAACACCTCCCGCAGGACGACGGCGTCGTTGTGTGCCTGGTCACGTGCGGCATAGACGAGGGTGAGGGTGCCGGCCCGTGCGACGTCGCGCAGCCGGTCGAGATCATCGCCAAAGGTGGCGAGCTCCGCCCGATAACGGCTGCGGAACGCCTGCCAGCGCCGGGGATCATGGCCGAACCACTTTCGCAGCTCCGTGCTCGGAGCAAGGTCCTTGGCCCATTCGTCGATCGCCGCCTCGGCCTTGCTGACCCCGCGCGGCCACAAACGGTCGACGAGAACGCGACGACCGTCGTCGTCGGTGGCCGGCTCGTAGGCGCGCTTCAGCCTGATTCTGTCTGCGTCGATCTTCCCGGTCATGTTCCCGCTACCCCGCTTCACCATCCGGCCGGACAACCGGGCCGGTCGAAATGCGCCGCCGGGACGGTTCCCGGCCAGTCCATGACGGATACAATGGTGCTTCGTGATGACCGCGCCCTATGACAACGACGAAGTCTTCGGACACTACGCGTCCCCGCCCTGCTTCATGCACGAGCTGGACCCGGCTTATCTCGGCGTGCCGGAAATGCATGACCGTGACGTCAAGGACTGGCGCAGGGCCGAGCGGCGGCGCCTGATCGCCAGGCGGCTTGCTCTCCACCCGGACGAACGGCAGCAT
Organism: Bauldia sp.; assembly: GCF_020442045.1. GTDB lineage: Bacteria > Pseudomonadota > Alphaproteobacteria > Rhizobiales > Kaistiaceae > Bauldia. The sequence goes on from NZ_JAGRLA010000008.1 coordinate 11,636, forward strand.
GCTTCGGCGCGGATCCGCCATCGGCTGGACGAGACCGTCGGCGATCCGTCCGGACTCGTCGTCAGCGGCTACTGGCCATGGCGGGGTGAGCCGGACCTGCGCGCCTGGCTGGCTCTCGTGCATGCCCGCGGCGGCCGATGCGCGCTGCCGGTGGTGACCGCCAGGAACGAACCACTCACGTTCCGCCACTGGCAGCCTGGCGACCGCATGGCTCGCGGGTCGCACGGCATTCCGGAGCCCGTCCATGGCGAGGCCGTCGTTCCCGATGTCGTCGTCGCCCCGGTCGTCGGGTTCGATGATTCCGGCTATCGACTGGGATATGGCGGCGGTTTCTACGACCGAACGCTTGCCCACCTGTCGGCGCGACCGCGGGCGATCGGCGTCGGATTCTCGGCTGCCCATATCCCCACCATCCATCCCCGGCCGCATGACATCTCGATGGACCTCATCGTTACCGAACGCGAGGTTCATGCCGCGACCGCGCCCCGGGCCGACGTCCCCGGCTTGCGTTTCTAGGTCTCGGCGAGCAGACCCCCGATATCGGCGCCAACGCGAAGATCGTCCTCCGCTCCGAAAGCCTGTCTCCGGATCCGTCCCGCCCGATCGATCAGGACGAGCGTCGGCGTGCCTTTCATACCATAGGCGGCCATCGTCAAGGGGATTGCTCCATCCGGTGACGGCTGGTCGACCGCCACCGGAAAGGCGATGCGGTATTCGGCGATGAAGGCGGCAAGGGATACCGGCTTCATGGCATCATGGTGCTCGAAGACAGTGTGGATGCCGATGACCGCGACGTCGTTCGGCGAGAACAGCTCGGCGATCCGCTGCGCCTGGGGAATCCCCGACCTGACGCATCCGGGGCAGAGCATCTGGAAGGCGTGGAGCACGACGACCCGACCCCGCAGAGCCTCGAGCGTCAGGGGTTCGGCGGTATTGAACCACTGCGCTGCGTGCAGTTGCGGAGCGATCTTCATCGACCTGCTCCTTCTTCCCCGACAGCCGCCATTGGCGCCTTCTCGAGATCGGCGACACGCCGCCTCAGGGTCCGGATCTCGTTGAACCGCGACGTCACATCCCGGAGGATGGCCGCCATGCCGGTCGGCCTCGATCCGGATTCCGACAACGGCACAATCGTGAACTCCACCGATATCTGGCTCCCGTCCCGAGTGAGTGCCGGCACGGCGAGGAGATCACCGGAGCCGTAGCGGCTTTCTCCCGTCTCCATGACCCGGTCATAGCCGTCCGCGTGGCGCGCCCGAAGTCTCTCGGGGATGATCAGGTCAAGCGGCTGTCCGATCGCCTCTTCCGGGCTAAATCCGAAGATGCGTGCGGCGCCCGGGTTCCACAAGCGGATAATTCCCTGGCGATCGGCGACAAGGATCGCGTCCGCAACCGTTTCCAGAATTGCCGCACCGAGCTTTTCGGTGATGCTTGCCGGCTCGTCATTCACGGTCATTGGGAAATTCCTCGCAGCAGGGATCCCCCGAGTCTGCCGGATAAGTCGGCGCAGACAAACGAATATTATTGGATTATCAGCGTAAGATTCTTGTTGTGAAATAGCGGGTCTGGCGGGCGTCTTCCCCAGCCTGCCTGCTCAAGGCAATCCCAAGCCCAAGCCCAAACCAGGCATAAAAGCCGCTGGGATGGACGCGCAGTCGGTCGCATTGCCTTGAATGTCGCGCGCCCCAGTGACCCCTCGCTGGTGTCCGCTGCCTCAGCCGCTTCCGTTCCCTGACCATCGCGGTGGCCGCGTTCCGTGGGGGACGCTCGCTGGTGACGGCTTTCCGCCGGAGCGCCCACGGAGATCGTGTCGGATTGGCCTGCCGGCAGGCGAGTGGCGAGCGGCCGGAGACAGCCGTTCGGCGGATGGCGTTCCCTGGCCCAAATGAGACAGGCGATATCTCGCCACTGGTCGTCGATCACACGGCCGGCACCCAAGATGATTGACACGTCCCGCCTCTCCGTGTACCGATCGGTCGGTACGAGAAAGTTACGCCGAACGAAAATGTTGGACGAACAGCAATGGGAGGAATCGCAATGTCTATCCAGGGAATTTCCCGCGGGTTACTGATCGCGGGAGCACTCGGAGTTTGTCTCGCGGGTCCCGCCTTCGCCGAAACCAAGACCCTGTCCGTCAAGCCGGGCGCACCGACTGACGTTCCGGAAAAATTCGCCAACAAGGACGTTGCGATCGCGGTGGTCCGCCAGCTCAACGTCGGCGACGTCTATCAGGCATGGATCTCCGGTGTCGAGGCCGAGGCTGACCGTCTCGGCGTGAAGCTGACCGTCTATGATGCCGATGGCGACAACGCCAAGCAGGCGCTGCAGCTGCAGCAGGCGGCTGCGACAAGCCCCGACGCGATTCTCATCGGATGGGGCTTCGGCGACAGCCTTCAGGCGGGTCTCGAGGCGGCCTGTTCCGCCGGCATACCTGTCGTCGCTGCGAATGCCTCGGTCGAGGCTTCCGACTGCGTGACGCTTGTGAACCAGTCCGAGCATCTGATGATGCAGGGCATCATGGACCAGTTCAAAGCGGACATGGGTGGCGAGGTTAAGGGCGATGTCATCTATGTCTACGTCGCGGGATACCGACCGCTCGATCTCCGCAACGAGGTCTGGGAGACGTTCAAGGCGGAAAATCCCGGTGTCAACCAGGTCGCCCAGATCGGCGTGGTGAACGCCAACACCGCCGCGCAGACTGCCGACCAGGCCAAGGCCGCGCTGTCGGCAAATCCCGACACCATCGCGATCATCGCGCCTTATGACGAATTCACGAAGGGTGCCGCGCTCGCGATCACCGAGCTCGGCTTGCAGGACAAGGTGAAGACCTACGGGATGGACATCTCGACGGCGGACATCGCGGTCATGACCGAGGACGGCAGTCCGTGGGTCGCCACCGCGACGACGGATATGGCGAACTTCGGTGCCGTGTCGCTTCGGGTAGCGGCCGGCGAGATCACCGATGCCTACGACGGCAATGATCTGCAGATTCCGCCGCTGGTGATCACCCAGGAGGATCTGCGCACGAAGGGGATCAAGAACGTCGAGCAGCTCGGCGAAGCCTTTCCCGCTCTGGCTACGCCGAATCTCGCTGAAGCGCCCTGGATGGCCAAGCTGGACTGATGCTGGCGCCCGCCGCAACCTCCGCTGCCGACGGCGACAACCCGTCGGCGGCCGGTCGGGATACGCTTGTCGAGTGTCGCGGTCTTGCCAAGGTATTTGGTGCGACCAGGGCGCTAAACGGCGTCACCTTCGACATTCGTCCGGGCGAGACGCTTGGTCTGCTCGGAGCGAATGGCGCCGGTAAGTCGACGTTGATCAAGATCCTGTCGGCCATGCACCGGCCGACCACTGGCAAGATCTTCGTCGAAGGCAGGGAATGCGCCTTCCAGTATGCGTCCGACGCGCGCGATGCCGGCATCGCTACCGTCCATCAGAATATCGACGACAATGTCGTCTTCGGCATGACGGTCGCCGAAAACCTGCTGCTCGATGAGATTGCCAGGCCCGGTGCCCGGATATTCCTGAACCGGGGGGAGATTCTGCGCCGCGCCAGGGTGATCCAGGAGAAGCTCGAGCTCGACCTGCCGCTGACTCTCCCGGTCGAGCATCTCGCCCCGAGCCGCCGGCAGGAACTGGCTATCGCGCGTGAGCTCGTCAAGAATCCAAAGCTTCTGATCCTTGACGAGCCGACATCGACGCTTTCCGAGCGCGAGGCGCAGAAGCTCTTCGACGCGGTTCAGGAGATGAGGCGGAAAGGGATCGCGATCCTCTATATCTCGCATCGCATGAGCGAGGTGAAGCTCCTGTGCGACCGGGCGGTGGTGTTGCGCAATGGCATGATCGTGTCGGAGCACCAGTCGCCGCTGGATACGAAGGCGATCGCGTCTTCGATCCTGGGCGAGCTCGTCCTGTCGACGGTGCGCGGCAGCCGCGAAGGGCGAGGGACCGCCGTCAAGATATCGGGGATGCGATGCAGGCCGCATTCCCCCGAGGTCAGCTTTTCCATGAAAAAGGGGGAAGTGCTCGGACTCACCGGCTTGATAGGTGCGGGAAAGACCGAGATTCTGGAGCAGATTTGCGGGTACCGGCCGCTGGTCTCCGGGGCGATGGAGATCGAGGGCAAGGCGCTCAGGCCCAAGGACGTGGCGGACGCGATGCTCAAGGGCGTCGTCATGGTGCCGGAGCAGAGAGCGATGCAGTCGATCTTCCCCGGAGACACGCTCTGGCAGCATTGCTCCATCGGCCTGATAAACCTTTTCAGCCGCGCCGGCTTCATGGAGCGGAGCCGGGAGATCGCGTTTGCGCGTGATGTGATCAAGGCTTTCCGGGTGGTCTGTCCCGGCGCCGAGGCGACCATCGAGGAGCTCTCCGGCGGCAACCAGCAGAAGCTCCTGGTGGGGCGGTGGCTCCAGCAGGAATGGAGGCTCGTCGTCCTGGACGAACCGTTCCGCGGCATCGACATCGGCGCGCGGGGGCTGATCAGCCAGGAGCTCAGGCGCTTCTCCGAACATACGCCGGTTCTGGTCTGCAGTTCCGATCCGGAGGAGGTCATCGAGGTCGCCGATCGCGTCATCATCATGGTCGACGAGCGCATCGCCCACGAGGACAAGGCGTCAAACCTGACCGCCGACTCGCTTGCGGAAATCATGAGCGGCGCCGCTTTCGAAGGCGGCTTGCAGCCAATTGGGGAGGCCTCCTGATGGCCGATACATCTGCGCGGCAGACCGGGGCAGGGACGAACGAATATTCGCGGCCTGACGGGTTCGAACGAGGCAAGGCATTCGTCTACCGGTACGGCCTCCTCACCGTGCTGGTCGTGATGATCGCCTATTTCAGCGCGACGCAGCCATTCTTCCGCACCTTCGCGAATGCGATGATCATCCTGCAGGCCGCATCCATCGTCGCCGTGGTCGGCCTCGGATGCACTGTTTCGATGACGGTGGGCGGGTTCGACCTGTCGGTCGGATCGGCGATGAGCCTGTCGATCATGGCGGCCGCCGCCGCGATGGTGATCGGCGATGTCGGCGGCGTTCCCGCCATCCTGATCGGCATCCTGGCCGGGCTCGCGGTCGGAGTGTTCAACTCGCTTCTCATCGTTCTGGCGCGGGTGCCCGATCTCGTCGCAACGCTCTCGACGCTCTTCCTCGTCAACGGGCTGACGCTGATGGGCGTGAGCGGCCAGTCGGTTGCCGAGGGCATGGCGTGGAACGGCACGACGACCAGCGGAAAGTTCGCCCCGATCTTCAAATGGCTGGGCTCCGGCAAGGTCGTCTCGATCCCGTCATCGGTCATCGTGGCGGGGTTGGTCTTCCTCTTCGTGGTGGGCCTCCTGAACTACACCCGCTGGGGACGCGCCTTCTACGCGGTCGGCGGCAACCCGATCGCTGCTGCGGCGGCAGGCATTCGTGTCGCCCGCTACAGGGTATCCGCCTACCTGATCTCCGGCGGGCTCGCGGCGATCGCCGGTCTGATGCTTGCCGCCCGGTCGAACCGCGGCGACGTCAATGTCGGTGACCCCTACCTCCTGCAGGCGGTCTCGGCGGCGCTGGTCGGCTACGCGGTACTCGGCGCCAACAAGCCCAATGCATTCGGCACGCTGATCGGCGCCGTCTTCGTCGCCGTGCTGATCAACGGGCTGACCATGTTCAATTTTCCCTATTACGCGCAGAGCTTCGTGCAGGGCGTGCTGCTCGTCGTCGCCCTTCTCATGTCCTACACGCTCGGTCCGCGCCGGCGCTGAAGCCAATTCCCAGGAACCCGATTGGAGAGTTGCATGTCGAGACTAGCTGTACCGGACATCCGGAAGAATCTCTTCGACGTTACCGACAAGGTGGTCGCGATCACCGGCGCCGGGCAGGGGATCGGCCGTGTCCTTGCGATCGGCTTCGCGTCGGCCGGCGCGAAGGTGGTCATGGTGGATCTCAGCGCCGACCTGCTGAAGGAATCCGAGGCGATCGTCAGGGAAATCACGCCGGATGTTGCGGCGGTCGCGACGGACGTCTCTGCCGAGGATGCGCCGGAGAAGATCGTCGAGGCCTGCATGAAGCTCGGTGGCCGGGTCGATTGCCTGATCAACAATGCGGGGATCATGTCCTACACCGATCCGCGCACGATCACCGACGACGAATTCGATCGGATGATCAGGATCAACCTCAAGGCACCCGTCCGCATCATGCGCGCCGTCCTGCCGGTGATGGAGAAGCAAGGCTCGGGGTCGGTGATCAATATCGGCTCGTCGTGGTCCTCACGCGCCTCGATGTTCAACCAGTCGGGCGGCGGCGTCGATTATTGCGCCGCCAAGTCGGCGCTTCAGTCCTATACCCGCGGCGCCGCGCAGAACCTGGCCGAGCATCAGGTCCGGCTGAATGCCATCGCGCCCGGCGGCGTCGACACGCCGATGCACGCGCACCATCGCGATTTCCTGATGGAATACGAGAAGTATATCCCGCTCGGCCGCATGACCGTCGCCGAGGACCTGGTCGGGACGGCGCTGTTCCTGGCGTCGGACGCCTCGACCTACATCACCGGACAAACGATCCATGTGAATGGCGGCATGATCATGGTGGATTGAGCCGCCATCGATCCTGCTCCCCGAAAAGACAAGGGCATTAGTGGATGTATACGCGCCAACAGGTGCTTGCGCGGCTCAGGAAGACCCTGGACGAAGGGCGCCCGATCATCGGGTCGGGCGCGGGAACCGGCATCTCCGCCAAGTTCGCGGAACGCGGCGGGGCCGACCTGATTCTAATCTACAATTCCGGACGCTACCGGATGGCCGGCCACGGATCGAATGCCGGGCTTCTCGCCATCGGCGACGCCAATGCGATCGTCGTCGAGATGGGCGAGCGGGACGTGCTGCCGGTCGTCAGGGAGACGCCGGTCATCGCCGGCGTGAACGGGACCGATCCGACGCGGGTCATGCCCCGTTTCCTTGCCGGCCTCCCGCCGATGGGCTTTTCCGGCGTCATCAATTTCCCCTCGCACGGGATCATCGATGGCCGCTGGCGCGAAAGCCTCGAGGCGACCGGCTTCGGCTACGACAAGGAAGTCGAGATGATCGCCGAGGCGCGCCGGCAGGACCAGTTCACGCTGGCATATTGCTTCACGCCCGACGAGGGCGCGCGGATGACCCGGGCGGGCGTCGACGTGGTCGTCGCCCATATGGGACTGACCACCGGCGGATCGATCGGTGCATCGGACAGCTTCTCGCGGACGGTCGCCGACTCGGTCGAACTCACCAGGGCAATCGCCGAGGCATCACGGGCCGTGCGCGGGGATGTGATGGTCGTGACCCATGGCGGGCCGCTGGAATCTCCCGACGACGCCCGGGCGGTGATCGTCGGCGCTCGGATCGAAGGCTTCATCGGGGCCTCCACGATGGAGCGCCTGCCGGTCGAGACAGCGATCGAGGACACCGTCCGCGGCTTCAAAGAGATCAGTCTCGAAAGGTAGAGCGATGAGTCGCGTAGTCATCGCCGGGTCATTCGACACCAAGGCCGAACCACTCGGCCTGTTGATCCGCCTCCTGCGGGATCGGGACGAGGATCCCGTCGTCATCGACACGTCCGTCTTTGCGGGTGATCCGGCAGCGACCTATCCGGCGTCTGTGGTGGCCGAACGCGCCGGAATGTCGCACGGCGACCTGCCATCGCTGGGCCGCGCCGATGCGGTGGCGGCCATGTCGCGCGGTACGGCGGCGATCCTTTCGGAACTGCATGAGCGGCGGGAGGTGGGGGCGCTCGTGTGCATGGGGGGCTCGAACGCGGCCTCGGTCTTTTCTGCCCTGGTGCCGTCGTTGCCGCTCGGCATCCCGAAGATCGTGATGGCGACGTCGGTCGCCGGCGACACCCGGCCGATCGTCGGCGGAAGCGACGTGGTGATGTTCTACCCGGTCGTCGACGTCGACGGACATAATCCGATCCTGCGGCGGATGATCGAGCGGGTCGCCGCGACGGCGGTGGTCCTGAAGTCGGCATCTCCCTTGTCCGACGCACCGAAGACGAGGCCGCTCGTGGCGCTGACCATGTATGGCGTCACGACGCCCTGCGTCCAGCGCGTCGCGAGGCTGCTTGGCGAAGCGGGGGTGGAACCCCTGGTCTTTCATGCCAACGGAGTCGGGGGCAGGTCGGTCGAAGCCTTCGCGCGACACGGTGTCATCGATGCGGTCGTCGACGCGACGCTTGCGGAAGTCAGCAACGACGTGGTGGGCGGGGCGTTTGGCGCCGGTCCCGACCGGGGGTCGGCCGTGGCGGCTGCCGGGCTGCCCCAGGTGATCGCGCCCGGCGCCATCGACACGATCGCCTTCGGACCACGACATACCGTTCCCGAACGTTTCAACGACCACGCCATCCTTGCGCATAACGAGCTGGTGACGCTGGTCCGCACGACGCCCGACGAATGCCGCGCCATCGGGCGGAGCCTGGCCGAGCGGCTGGGCAAGCCACGGGGACCGGTGGTGGTCTGCATTCCCCTCGGCGGCACGTCGATGCTCGATACCGAGAATGGCGCCTTCCACGACCCGCGGGCGGTCCGCGCGTTTCGTGATGGGCTGATGGCGGCCGCCGACGGGCGCATCGAGATCAAGGAAAGCCCACACAACATAATCGATCCGGAATTTGCGGACCTCATGGTCTCCGAGCTCAACCGGATCATGGATATCCCGAGGTCCGAAAAGGGCGTTTCCGAAGGGTTCTCGACATGACGAAGGGATCGGTGGCGATCGTCGGCGGCGGTATCGGAGGTCTTTCCGCCGCCCGCTATCTCAGGAGCCAGGGTTTCACGCCCACCGTGTTCGAAAGCCATTCCGACATTGGTGGCCAATGGAATACGGCGAACCCGCATTCCGGCGTCTGGCCGACCATGCGGACCAACACCGCGAGCTTCGCGACGAAGCTCTCGGACGTGCAATATCCCGACGGCGTCAAGATCTTTCCGTTCAACCACCAGGTCCTCGCGATGGTGAAGGACATGGTGGAGCGGAATGGCCTCGCTTCCGACATTCGCTGCAACTGCGACGTTACCCGACTGGCCAGGGCTGTCGACGGCTATGAGGTGACCTGGGTCGAGGACGGCGCCACGCAATCGAAAGTCTTCGACCGTGCCGTGGTGGCTACCGGTCGCTTTGTGAAGCCGGAGATTCCGGAAATCGAAGGGCTGGAGACGTTCACCGGCGCTGGCGGCGTCACCCACTCGCACCGCTACAAGGAGCCCCTGAAATACCGCGACATGAACATAGTCGTGCTCGGCGGCTCGATCTCGTCGATGGAGGTCGCGTCGGATCAGTCGCTGATGGGGGTCGGGCGGGTCTATCTCTCTCAGCGCCGCCAGCGCTACGTGATGCCCAAGATGCTCGCGGGGGTGCCGCTCGAATATTATGTCTTCACGGTCGAAGGGGCGACCGCGCTCGACCACCTCTCCAAGGAGGAGGCGCTCGCGGGCGCGCAGGAATTCCTTGAGGTATTCGGCGGAAATCCGGCGCGCTACGGCGCCCCTCCGCCGCATGTCGACATGGCGAAGGCAGGCGTCACCGGCAGCCAGCATTTCCTCAACCTCGTGGCCGAGGACCGGATCGACGTCCGTCCCTGGGTGGAGAATATCTCCGGCGACCAGGTGACCTTTGCCGATGGCAGCACCGTCCAGGCCGACGCAATCATCGTCGGGACCGGCTTCGACCTCCACCTTCCGTTCCTCTCGGAAGAGATCGCGCGCACGATCAACCTGACGAAGAGCAGCCTGGAGCTGATGGAATTCACCTTTCATTCCGACCTGCCGGGCCTTGCATTCATCGGACTCTGGTCGCAGCTCGGCCCCTACCCGGTCGTCCTCGAGCAACAGGCGCGCTGGGTCGCCTATAGCTGGGGGGGAGAGGTCCCCGGCCCGACGATCGAGGAGATGCGCCTGGGTGTCCGGGATTCGGTCATCCAGGGACACCACCGGGAATACCGCCAGCAGCATGAGATGGCAGTCCGTTTCGCCAGGCTGGCGGGCGTGATGCCGGATGCCGGTGACGATCGGGAGCTGGCCGTCATTCTCGAGAAGTCGCCGGCGATGGGCGAAACCTTCCGGGTGTCCGGGCCCGATGCGGATCCGCGGGCGGCGGAGCGGATCAAGCGGCTCTTCTGGTTCTATGCGCCGATCCCGCTTAAGCGCGAATTGTGCGCCGAGCTCGGGCTCGACCTCGACGGCGTCCAGGCCGTTGCTGCCGAGTGATGGTGGCCGCCGTCACATATGGCGGCACCACCGGGCCGCGCATCCTCCCCGCGGCCCGGTGGCCCGGCTCGCTATTCCTTGCCGGTGCTGACGGCGGCAAGGACGATGTTCGCGAAGTCGCGCGCAATGTCCTTGCTGGTCGCGGGGCCGTTCGTCTTCACCCAAAGGAAAGAGTAGAAATACATGCCGAGGAGCGCCTTGGTCTCGAGCCGCGAAACGACACGGCATTCCCCGCGCTCGGCGCCCTCGGCAAGGGTCCTCTCCCAGACGCGCTGATAGTCGGAATGGAGTTGGAGGACGCTGTCCCGCGTCTCGATCCCAAGCGAATGCACTTCGCGATAGCAAACCGTCATGGCGGCGCGGCTGTGGAACATCGTCTCGGTGAAGGATTCCGACAGCGCGACGATGCGTTCGCGCGTGTCCGCGACGCGTTCCAGAATGTGGTTCGCCGACGCGTTGAGCTGCATCATGTACTCGGTCATGATCGAGTACAGCAGCTCCTCCTTCGAGCCGATGTGGTAGTAAAGGGCGCCCTTGCCGAGACCGGCGACCTCTCCGACTTCGCTGATGCCGACGCTGCCGTAGCCCTTCCGGGCGAAGAGGTCGGCGGCCCGATCCATGATTTCGCGCTTGGTCTTCGAAATCTTGGGCGGCATTGCGTGAGTTTCGGCGCCTGCCATCGGTCCGTCGAGTCCTTCCTGCGGTGGCGAAAAAAGCGTGACGCACCGCTGCGTCGCAATATGCCGATTTTCAGGAAGATATCCAGTTCGGTTCGAAGAGTCCGGCCGGGAGGGATGTCGGGTGACGGCACCGATGCTTGACTCGCATGTCGCACTTGGCCGCTCCGGAACCCTGTGGGCCCCGCGGGCAAGCCGCATCGTCAACAGTTCGCTGGCGAAGTTCATTGCCTCGGTGGGTGGGGCGGTGAATGACTACGCGACTTTCCATGCGTGGTCGGCGAATGATCCGGGCGGGTTCTGGGGAGCGCTCTGGCACTACGCGCGGATCATCGGCAGCCCCGGCAAGGTAGCCCTCTACCGCCCGACGACCTCGGCGATGGATGGCGCGGTGTTCTTTCCCGAGGCGCGGCTCAATCTCGCGGAGAACCTGCTTCGGGGCCGGGCGAGCCGCATCGCGGCCTATGAGATCCGTTCGGGCGGGAAGACCGCCGAAATGACGATGGAGACCCTGCGCGGCGAGGTCGGGCGGATCGCGTCCGGGATGAAGCAGGCGGGGATAAGGCCGGGGATGACCGTTGCTGCGTGGATGCCGCCTGGCCTTGAGCGGTTGGCCACCCTGATCGCAACATTTGCGATCGGCGCCACATGGCTCGACCTGGACCAGAATGTGCCACCCGAGACGCTCGCCGAGCGTCTCGGAGAGATGCGGCCGACATTGCTTTTCATTGACGAGCGCGGCGTTGGCGACGCCCGCCGTTCGCGATTGCTCGAGGCGCTGCCGGGGATTGCGACCGTCGTGAGCCTGGGTCGATCCGGCGATGCCACGTGGGAGGATTTCGGTCGAGGCTGCGCCCGGCCGCGCTACAGGCGTTTCCCCTTCAACCATCCTGCGGCGATCCTCTTCGTCGGGACGACGAATGCCCAGCCGGTGGTTCATTCGGCGGGCGGCATGCTGCTGACGCACCTCAAGGAGCACCTGCTTCATTGCGACCTCAAGGCCGAGAGCCTGCTTTGCGTCATGGGCGAGTGGTCGCCGATGATGCGGCTCTGGCACAGCTCGGCGCTGGCGACCGGCGCGTCGATCGCCTTCGACGGCCGCAGGCGCGGGGCGAAGAATCCGAAAGCGGCCTGGCGGGTTATCGACACGATGCCGATAACCCATCTTGGCATGGAACCCGGATTCCTGGGGCGCTCCGAAGCGTTCGGTTGTGATCCGAAATCGGAGTGCGGCCTGAGGGCGCTCCGCGTGATGCTGGTCAGCGCCAGGGGCTTTCGGCCGGAGCAATTCCAATGGGTCTACGAACACGTGAAGTCCGACCTGATGCTTGCCCCGCTGCTCGGCAGTCCCGCGGTCTGCGGCCACTATTTCCTCGGATCGCCCTTGCATCCGGTTCGTCGCGGAGAACTAACGGCACGCACGCTCGGCATGGCGTTGCACGTCGTCGACCAGAGGCGCGCCCCGGTGATCGGCAGGCGCGGATCCCTGGTCTGCAGCGAACCATTCCCGACGCTCCCGAAAGCGCCGCCCGGTGGCGAGTCGGTATGGCGGAATGGGTCCGAAGACCTGCCCGGTCTTTGGGCGGAAGGGATCGAGATCGAACTTACCCCCTATGGCGCTGCAATTCAGGAACCACCCGCAACCTAGCATCTCGCGAGACGACGAGTTTGGCCGCGGCGGCAAAAACACTGGAGAAGGAGTATCAATATGAACCAAGCGAACGACGGTTGGGCCGGGACCGTGAAGGGGCGTCCCGAGGTCGGGCAGTCAGCCGAACGCAGCCGGACGACCGGCATGCAGGACATCATCGCTTTCACCGAGATGACGGGCGACCGGAACCCGGTCCATTACGACAAGGAACTGGCCGAGAAGACGCCCTTCGGAAAGCTTATCGTGCAAGGCGGCGTGACGACCGGAATACTCAACGCATGCGTCGCCGAGGACCTGCCCGGCCCTGGCACGGTCTTCCTCGGCGTCGAGTGGAAGTTCCTCAAGGCGGTGGGCATCGACGAGCAGATCACCGGCCGCGTCGAGGTGGCGGAGGTCCGTGCCGACAAACCGATCTGCAAGCTGATCACGACCGTCACCAACGGCGTGGGGCAGGTCTGTGTTTCGGGAACGGCTACGACCTACACCATGCCATTGCTCGCCCTCTGAGAGGCGGTCGGCGGGACAGGCCTGACGATGACCGGTCCGGAAAGACGAGTGTCTGAAATGGTCCTAGCGCTCCAGGCAGATCGCGACGCCCTGGCCGCCGCCTATGCACAGGGAAGCGAGTCCGCGCCTCGCATTCGTCCTCGACATTTCGTGGACGAGCGCAACCACGATCCGCGCTCCGGAGCCGGCAAGCGGGTGCCCGAGTGCTATCGCGCCGCCGGAGAGGTTGATGCGATCGGGGTCCCAGCCCATCTCGGTATTCACCGCTATGGCCTGGGCCGCAAACGCCTCGTTGATCTCCATGACGTCGAGGTCGTCGACCGTCCATCCGGCCTTGGCGAGCGCCTTGCGGGAGGCGTCGACGGGACCGAGACCCATGTCCATGGGCTCAACCGCCGCCGATGCGTAGGAGGCGATGCGAACGAGGGGGGACAATCCATGACGATCAAGGGCCTCGCCGCTGCCGATGATAACCGCCGCCGCCCCGTCGTTGATGCTCGACGCGTTGCCCGCGGTGATGGTTCCCTCGGGGTCGAATACCGGCCTCAGCCGGGCGAGCGTCTCCATGCTTGTCGCGGCGTTGGGCTGTTCATCCGCGGTCGTGTCGGCCGACTTTCCGTCCGTGGACGAGACGGTGCGGATTTGCTCGCGGAACCTGTCCGCGGCGAGCGCCTCCGCCGCTTTGCGCTGCGAGGCGAGCGCGAAAGCGTCCTGCGCCTCGCGGGTAATCTGGTAGCGTCGGGCGAGCCCCTCCACGGTGACTCCCATGTGAACATCGTGAAACGCATCCCAGAGGCCGTCGCTGACCATCGTATCCGTCGTCTTCACGGAGCCCATCCGGTGTCCCTCGCGCATTCCGTGGATCGCAAACGGCGCCTGGGTCATCGAGTCCTGGCCGCCCGCCAGAACCAGGTCGGCGTCGCCGCATTTGATCGCCTGGGCGGCGAGATGCATGGACTTCATTCCGGCGCCGCAGACCTTGTTGAGTCCCATGGCGGGGACCGTGACCGGCAGACCGGCCTTGACCGCTGCCTGTCGGGCCGGGTTCTGACCTGCGCCACCGGTGAGGACCTGGCCCATGATCACCTCGTCGACTGCGTCGGGAGCGAGGCCGGCCTCCTCGACCAGGCATTTCAGGACGGTCGCGCCAAGTTCGCTGGCGGCGTGCTTCCTCAGCCTGCCGTTCAGGCGGCCCACCGGCGTGCGAAGTGCAGCGGCGATATATACGTCCTTCATTGCAGCAATCAGGCTCCGCTTCTCGAATATAGATTGATGATCTTTAGACAATAAGCACCAGAGATTCAAGTCATTCGGTAATAATTTGGAATAAAACAAAATATGAATCCGGATATACTTTGGAAGCCGAAGGTCGAAAGCGCCATGGAGACAGCCATGGGGCGCTTCCTGGCGGCCAACGGCTTTGGTCCGCAGGACTATCGGAGCGCTCATGCGTGGTCGGTCTCGGATCTCGGCGGCTTCTGGTCCGCGCTCTGGGACTTTTGTGACTTGCCGGCGGAGAAGGGCGCGGTGGCTTTCGTCCCGGACGAGGCGGCGTGGATGACCGGTGCGCGGTTCTTTCCCGACGCCTCGCTCAATTTCGCCGAGGTGATGCTGCGCGGCGATGCCGATGCGATCGCGATCCATGCGGTCGACGAGACGGGTAGCCGGGACGGCATGACCCGCGGCGCCCTCCGCGCCGAGGTGGCGCGGGTGGCCGCGGGCCTCCGCGACGCGGGTGTCGAGCCGGGTGATCGTGTCGGCGGCATCCTGCCGAATACGGCGGATGCCCTCGTCGCGCTTCTCGCGACCGCGAGCATCGGCTGTGTGTGGACCTCATGTTCCCCCGATTTCGGAACGGCGGCCATCGTCGACCGGCTCGGCCAGGTCTCGCCGAAGGTCCTGTTCGCCGCGGGGCGCTACCGGTATGCCGGCAAGTCCCATGACGTCTCGGACCGACTTGCCGAAGTGCTCGTTCGAATGCCTTCCGTCAGGACGGTCGTGCTCAGCGGGCCCGAGGTGGACTTCCGCTCGCCGGCGTCGGTACGGATCGAGAGGCAGCCGGATTTTGGAAGACCCTCGGCGGAAGCCTATCTGAGACTTCCCTTCGATCATCCTCTCTACATACTCTATACCTCCGGGACGACGGGGGCGCCAAAGGCGATCGTGCATCGCGCCGGAGGCGTCGTGATGCAGCACATGAAGGAGCACATCCTCCATGGCGACGTGCGCGCCGGCGATCGGCTGCTGTGGTACACCAATACCGCCTGGATGATGTACCACTGGATGGTGTCGGTGCTGGGCTGCGGCGCGGCGCCGGTGCTCTACGACGGCGCGCCAATCCTCAAGACCGACGGCGGGCTCGACTGTTCCTGCCTATGGGCCGCCACCGAGCGCCTGGGCGTCACGCATCTCGGGATAAGCCCGAAGTATCTCGCGACGCTGGAAGCACAGGGCTACCACCCGACCGAGCACCACGACCTTTCGGCGCTTCGCGCCCTGATGTCGGCGGGTGCGCCGGTCATGCCGGCCCAGTTTGACTGGGTCTACGAGCACATCAAGCGCGACATGATGTTCGCATCCATCTCCGGCGGGACGGAAATCCTCGGCTGCTTCCTGCTCGGCTCGCCGATTCATCCGATCCGCCGCGGGCAACTTGCGGTTCCGGCGCTCGGCCACGCGATGGCGGTTCTCGACGACCGCGGCGCGCCGGTGATCGGGCGTCGGGGCGAGCTCGTCTGTACCGAGCCGTTTCCCTCGATGCCGCTGACCTTCTGGGGAGAAGGGGGGGACCAGCGGTATCGCGACACCTATTTCTCCGATCGAACGGAGGTGTGGACCCATGGCGACATTGCCGAGTTCCTAGCCACCGGGGGCGGTTATGTCCATGGCCGGTCCGACAGCACGCTGAAACCCGGCGGTGTGCGGATCGGAACATCCGAGATCTATGCCGTCTGCGGCACCTTCCCCGAGATCGAGGACTGCGTCGTCTTCGGCGCGATGCATCAGGCCGACGAGGAAGTCGTCCTCTGCATCAAGCCGGCGGGCGGCATCGCCGTCGGCGACGATCTGGTGAAGGCCATTCGTGCCCGGATACGATCCGAGATATCGCCACGGCACGTGCCGGCGCGCGTGCATCTCGTCGCCGGGATCCCGACGACGATCAATGGCAAGAGGGTCGAGAGCGCCGCGCGTACGGCGTGTGCCGGCGGGCAGGTGAAGAATCTCGGGTCGCTGCAGAACCCGGATTGCCTGGAGGAGTATCGCGGTCTCAGACGGGAGCAGGCCCTGTGATGGACGCATGGGCCGGCGCCTCCATCGTCGGTATTGGGGAACTGAAGCCGGAGCGGCGGACGGAAGGCGTGACGACGCTCGAGATCCTCGCGCGGGTTTCACGTCTGGCGGCGCTCGATGCCGGCGTGGAGCCGGGTGAGATCGACGGGCTTCTCGTCGGGCCGCAGGTTGGTGAAACGCCACAGCACGTGCCGGCGACCGTTGCCGAATATCTCGGCCTGAAGCCGACGATGGCCAATGTCGTGGACCTCGGCGGGGCGTCGGGACCCGGCATGATCTGGCGCGCGGCGGCGGCGATCGCGTCGGGCATGTGCGAGACCGTGCTCTGCGTGCTCGGCAACCACCGCAATCCGGAAGCCCCGCGCAGCCCGAACCGTAATCCGATCCGCGAGTTCGACGTGCCCTTCGGCGCTTCGGGGGCGAACATCTCCTACGCGCTGCTGATGCAGGCGCATATGGCGTCCTACGGCAGCACAGCCGAGGACTTCGCGCTGATCGCGGCCGCCGAGCGGGCCAACGCCCAGCGCAATCCGAACGCCATCTTCTACGGCAAGCCTGCGAGCGTTGCCGATATCCTTGCTTCGCCGATGGTTGCTTCGCCCCTGCATCTCCTGGAGATCGTCATGCCGGTTGCGGGTGGAGAAGCGGTGATCGTGCGTTCTGCGAAAGGTGCGGGGAAAGGCAGGAACAAGCCGGTGAGGTTGCTCGGAGCCGGGGAGAAGGTGACGCACCGGGCCGTCAGTCAGGCGCCGTCGCTGACCTCGGGGCCGCTGAAGCCGTCGATGGAGCGCGCCTTCGCCCAGGCCGGGCTTGCTGCCCGGGACATGAGCCTGCTGTCACTCTATGACTGCTATACGATCATGGTGGCGACGACGATCGAGGATGCCGGGCTCGCGCCGCCCGGCGAATTCGGCGCCTTCCTCCGCGACGCCGGTCTCGGACCCGACGGGCAGTATCCTCTCAACACCCATGGCGGGCAGCTCGGTTTCGGCCAACCCGACCTTGCCGGCGGCATGACCCACGTGGTGGAGGCGGTTCGCCAGCTCCGGGCCGACGCGGCCGGCCGTCAGATCAGGAACGCCACGACCGCGCTGGTCACCGGCAACGGGGCGACGATGAGCGAGGCGGTGGCCCTTGTCCTGGGAGCAGAGGCATGACCGACCTGAGCGGGCTGAGGACGCCGGGACCGACGATCATCGCGCTGACCGAGCCTTTTTGGAAGGGCGGCGAGGAGGGGCATCTGATGATCCAGCGCTGCCGGAGCTGCGGTCGGGTGGTTTTTTATCCGCGCGCGATCTGCCCGCATTGCTGGTCCGAGGATCTCGCCTGGGAGCAGGCGAGCGGCAGGGGACGATTGAAGAGCTTCTCGGAGGTCCACAAGCCGGGGCATCCGGGCTGGCTGCCCGTCACTCCCTATGTCGTGGGGCTGGTCGAGCTCGAGGAAGGGCCGACCATGCTGAGTCATGTCCTCGCGGCGGGTCGCCCTCCGAAGGTTGGCGACACCCTTGTCATGGAGCCGACCGACATCGGCGGCCGGATTCTCCCGGCCTTCCGTCTCGAATGAGCGCGATGACCGTCACCAGCCGGTGGGTCTTCCTGGCGCTCTCCAGCCTTGCGGTCGTGCTCTCCCTGACGGCCTGGTTTTCCGCGACGGCGGTCATGCCGGACCTCGTCGCCCGCTGGAACCTGGGGGCCGGCGAGGGCGCCTGGCTGACGAATGCGGTCCAGATCGGATTCGTTGTCGGGGCGCTGGGGGCGAGCTTCTTCGGACTGCCCGACAGGGTCGCGCCGCAGCGCCTGATGGCGATGTCGGCGACGGTCGCGGGCGTTGCCACCTGGGGCATGCTCGTCGCGCCCGGGCTGGCGGCGGCCGTCGCGCTGCGCCTTGTCACCGGCATCGCGCTCGCGGGAGTCTACCCGCCGTCGATGCAGCTCATGGCAACGTGGTTCCAGAAAGGCCGCGGCGTCGCGCTGGGCACACTGATCGGTGCGTTGACACTCGGCTCGGCGACCCCGCACCTGATCCGGGGGCTTGGCGGCGGGCTCGACTGGCGGCTGGTGCTGATCGCCGCGGGCGCCATGGGCCTGGCCTCGGCGCTGATCTCGGCATTTGCCCTGCACCAGGGGCCCCATCCCTTCATGAAGCGCGCCAAGGTGCATCTCGGCCAGGTCGGGACGATCCTGCTCAACCGTCCGGTGATGCTGGCGAATCTCGGCTATTTCGGCCACATGTGGGAGCTCTATGCCATGTGGGCGTGGTTCCTCGCCTACGGCCGGGCGGCGGCGGGAGCGGGGCTTGATCTCGGCAATGCATCGGTCCTGACCTTCGTGATCATCGCCGCCGGCGTCCCGGGCTGCATCGTCGGCGGGCTTCTCTCCGATCGCATCGGCCGGACCTATACGACCGCCCTGATGATGTCGCTGTCGGGGCTCTCGGCGCTCGCCATCGGCTTCACCTTCGACGGGCCGGTCTGGCTGTTCGCGCTGGTCGCGATGGTATGGGGCTTCACCGTCATCGCCGACAGCGCGCAATTCTCCGCGGCGGTGACCGAGCTCTCGCCGCCCGAGATCGTCGGGTCGGCGCTCGCCTTCCAGATGGGCATCGGGTTCGCGTTGACGACAATCACCATCTGGGCGGTCCCGCTGCTGGCAGGGATGGCCGGCTGGCAATGGGCTTTCGTTGTTCTCGCGCCGGGGCCGTTCCTCGGCGTATGGTCGATGCTGACATTGCGGCGTCTGCCGGAGGCGGCGCGCATGGCGCAGGGAGCGCGCTGACGCGTGAACCATTCCGGTCTCCATGGCGGCGCTTCCGTCTACCGCGCGGCGCTCTACCTGTCTCTCGGTCCCGCTGCCGGACAAGGGCTGGGGCGGTTTGCCTATTCGCTGATCGTCCCGGCGATGCAGGCGGATCTCGGCTGGAGCTATGCAATCGCCGGCTGGATGAACACGGCAAATGCCGGGGGGTATCTTGCTGGCGCGATCGCGGCGCCGCTGGTGATCCGCCGGCTGGGGGAACGCAGGGCCTACCAGATCGGCTTCGTCGGCCTGGTGCCGGTGCTCGCCCTGACCGCCCTCACGGACAGCATTTCGATGCTCTCCGTGCTTCGCGTCATGGCGGGTGTATCCGCTGGCGTCATGTTCGTCGCCGGCGGCGCGCTTCTCGTGGATATGGCGCGGCGGCGAGCATCCGGCGGCAGAGCCGGACTCGTGCTCGCCACCTTCTACGGTGGCGTCGGACTCGGCATGGTCATCTCAGCCGCCGTGATTCCACCGCTCCTCGCGGCGCTGGGCACCGGCGGCTGGCACTGGGCCTGGGCGGTGCTCGCCGCCATGGCGGCTGCCGGCGCGCTGGTTTCGGTACCGGCCGCGCCACGCGAAGCGGACGGTGCCCGGGAGGCCGTCTCGCAGGTGGCCGCGCCGCTGCGCCTCTTCGCGCCGCTGCTCGTCGCCTATCTGCTGGTCGGGGCGGGCGTCATCGGCTATCTCACTTTCGTCTTCGGCTGGCTGTCGAGCCTGGAAGGAGGATGGCCCGTCGCGATGACCTTCTGGATCACGCTGGGCGCCGCGGCCGTCATCGTTCCACCGTTCTGGCGGCGCGTCATGGCTTGCGCAACAGGTGGCCGGGCCTTCGGGCTCCTTGGATTGGTGACCGCCGTCGGGGCAGGCCTGCCATTGGTCTTCACCGCTCTGCCGGGAGGGCTGGCTTCTGCCGCGATGGTCGGCGGGAGCTTCTTCATGATCACGACCGCCACGACGGCCTTCGTCGGACGCATGCCGGCGCATTTCGAGCGGGCCGGCGCCATCCGCGCCTTCACCGTCGCCTTCGCGCTCGGCCAGATCGCCGGCCCTGTTCTGGTCGGGGCTGTGGCGGATGCCGTCGGGGGACTGGGCGTTCCGCTGCAGATTGCCGTCGTCCTGGTCTTCCTTGGCGCGGTGCTGGGCTTCGCCCAGCGCGACCTGGCCTCATAGCTCGGCGCTGGAGGATGGTCTTGTTGACGTGCGCCGAGCGGTAATGTACCGATCGGTCGGTACTAATTCGAATGCGACAAACGACAAAGGCGCGTCGCCGGGCCAAGGAGGAGACTGGGAAGATGGCGTACGAGAGTGTCACGGCTCCCGGCAAGATTGGGAAGCTGGAAATCAAGAACCGTATCACTCTTTCTCCGATGGAAAAGAACTGGTGCGACCGGCTCGGGAACCCGACCCAGGCCTATATCGATTATTATGCCGAACGCGCCAGGCATGGCGTCGGCCTGATGAATTTCGAGGCGACCTATATCGATGCGCGGGGCCGCGGAAACCTCTTCCAGCTCGGCCTGTGGAGCGACGAGAACGTCGCCGCCCACAGGCGGCTGAACGATGCGGTCCACGCCCATGGCTGCCGCACCGCCGCCGAACTGAACCATGGCGGACGGAACGCGAACACGCATCGCACGGGGCTTCAGCCGGTCGGTCCGTCCAACTGCCCTTCCGCGGTCGTCGGCGGTCATCAGCTTCACGAGCTCAGCGTCGAGGAGATCGCGGCGGTCGTGCAGAGCTTCCGCGATGGCGCCCGGCGCGCCATGGAGGCCGGCTACGACGCGATCACCATTCATGCCGCCCACGGCTACCTGATCACCAGCTTTCTCAGCCATGTGAACAACCAGCGCACCGACAGCTATGGCGGCAGCGACGAGAACCGGTGGCGGTTTGCGACCGAGGTGTATCAGGCGATCCGTGACGAGGCGGGCCCGGACGTTCCCGTCGGCATCCGGATCTCCGCCGAGGAGGACGTCGAGGGCGGTTACAAGATCGACAGCATGATCGGGCTGGTCAGGCAGCTGGAAGGACTGGGGCTCGATTATGTCGACGTCTCGACCGGCCTGTACGAGTCGCTTGAGTTCCTGATCCAGCCGATGGACATGCAACAGGGTTGCCTCTTGCCGCTCGCGCGGCAGGTCAAGTCCGCGGTTTCGATTCCGGTCTTCGCGGCCGGCCGGATCAACGACATCGATATCGCGGAACGCGCGTTGTCCGGCGGCGACTGCGATTTTGTCCATATGGGCCGGGCGTTCCATGCCGACCCGCGGATCCTGGTCAAGACACTCGATGGCCGGAAGGACGAGGTCGTCGGATGCATCGCGTGCAACAAGTGCTGCGCCGAGCTCTTCCAGAACAAGCCGTCGGTCTGCACCGTGAATATCGACGCGGGGCGCGAGCGCTTCTCGACCGTCGTCGCGACGGATCGGGCGCGGAAGGTCATGGTCGTCGGCGGCGGGATGGCGGGAATGGAAGCGGCCCGCCTCGCCGCGCAGCGCGGCCATCAGGTCACGCTTTTCGAGAAGACCGGGAAGCTCGGCGGCTGGATCAATGTGCTGCGCGCGCCGCGCAACCGCCTCAACTGGGGACGGGCGATGGAGGATCGCGCCCGGATGGTCGAGCGCGCCGGCGTCAATGTGGTGATGGGCAAGTCTGTCACCGCGGCGGATGTCAGGTCCGAGAAGCCGGACGTCCTGATCGTCGCCACCGGCACCAAGCCCTTCATGCCGCGATATGTGGCGGGCATCGACGAGGAGATGGTCACCAACTACGACGACATCATCCGCGGCCGCGTTGACGTCGGCGTCAACGTGATCGTCGTCGGCGGCCAGAATCTCGGATTGACCACGGCGGAATTCGTCGCGGAGAAGGGGGGCGATGTCACGGTCATCGAGGCGACGGACGGCCTTGCCGGCGATCTCGAATATATGGCGCAGAAGATGCTGCTCGCGCGCATCGCGGCCAGCCACCAGATCCAGGTCCGGAAGAATTCCAATATCGAGCTGATCGGCTCCGACTTCGTGGACGTCCAGTCGGGCGGCAAGATCGAGCGCCTCGAGGACGTCGACCAGGTGGTCTTCGCGATCGAGCGCGCGATGGAGATCGACCTGATCAACGAGGTGACCGGCAGCGGCCTGATCGAGGAGCTCGGCATCGAATACCACGCGATCGGCGACTGCACCTGGCCCGGCGAGCCCTACGACGCCGTCCGGGACGGCAATGCGGTTGCTCGGGCGATCTAGGGCGCGGAACCGGGCAGGGCTCGCGGCGGCGCTCGCTCGTCAGCTCCCACCCGAAGCTCTCGCGCTTTCGGACGTCGCCAAACGTGCCTATGAGCGCGACGGGCTTGACGTGGCCGGGGGGCGACCGCTGGCCGTCGTCCTGCCCGAATGCGCCGGGCAGGTTGCGGACATCGTCCGCGAATGCCACCGCCGCGGCGTTCCGGTCGTGCCTCGCGGCGCCGGTACCTGCCGGACCGGCGGAGCGATGCCGCCGGAGGGCAGCGTCGTGGTCTCGACCACGCGGATGCGGCGGATCCTGGACCTTGACGCCGTCGCCGGGACGATCCGGGTCGAGGCCGGAGTCCGAAACCTTGCCGTCTCGGAACGGGCGCGCGATTCCGGCTGGTTCTACGCGCCCGATCCCAGTTCACGCCGGACATGCACCATCGGCGGCAACATCGCGACGAATGCGGGCGGTGCCGGCGCACTGCGCCATGGCGTGACGGTCAACCACCTGGCCTCGGTGACCGTCATTCTGCCCGATGGCGAGGTCGCAACCCTCGGTTCTGCCGCGCATGACGCTGCCGGAGCCGATATCGCGGCGCTTCTCTGCGGCGCCGAGGGTCAGCTCGGCATCGTCACCGAGGCGACGTTGCGGCTCACCCCGAGGCCGCCGGCGACCCGTTCGCTCCTCGTTGCCTGCGAGTCGGCCGGGGCGGCGGTGGATACGGCGCTGGGCATCCTGCGCCTGGGCATCGTTCCGCTCCAGATGGACATCATGGACAGGGAGGCGGTGGCGCTGTGCGAGGCTTTCTCGCCGTCCGGCTATCCCGACGGCGCAGTCCTTCTGGTCCAGATCGGGGGAATCCCGGAGGAGCTCCGCGAGGCAATCGAGCGCATCTCCAATATCGCGGCGGTCTCCACGATCGCCACCGCGAGCGAAGCAGAAGCATCCCTGTGGCGGGGGCGGGAGGCCTATTACGGCGCGGCGATGCGGAAGGGGCCGTTCCTCGCCCTTGACTGCGCCGTGCCGCTTGGCGATCTCGCGGCCGGCCTTGCCGGCGCGCGTGTGCTCGCGCTGTCGCACGGCCTCGATTGCGCGACCTTCGCGCATGCCACCGACGGCACAATCCACGCCTTCATCTTCCATGAGGGTGGCGACAGCGGGCGGCGTCGCGGCAATGCCTGCGGCGACGCCATCCGCGTCGCCTGTGCCCGCATGGGCGGCACGATCTCCTCCGAATACGGGATCGGGATGGAGAAACGCGCCCTGATGACGGCGCAGTTCACCGCGGAGGAGCTTGCGCTGCAGCGACGCGTCGTCGACGCGTTCCAGGGCGCGGGCGACTTCAACCCGGGTAAGGTGCTGCCGCCGATTGCCGAGGCCGCGGAATGAGACTATTCGCGCCAGCGACAGAGGCCGAGGCGGCGGGCATCGTCCGCGCGCATCCCCGTATCGGACTGGCGATCGCGGGTGGCGGGACGCGGATGGTGAATCATCGCAATCCGGCGCTCAGCGCGCGGTCTCTCTGCGGCGTGCGGCGCTATCGCCCGCAAGACATGACGATGACCGCCGCGGCCGGCACGCCGCTCAGCGCGATCGAGGAGGTCCTCGCTTCGCACGGACAGCGGCTCGGCTTCGAGCCGACGTCCGCGATTGCCGGCCGGTCGACGATTGGAGCCGTCGCGGCGATGAATCTCTCCGGTCCGCGCCGTCCCTTTGCCGGCAGCGCGCGCGACGCGCTGCTCGGATTGCGGATGGTGACCGGCCTCGGCGAGCGCGTCTCGACGGGCGGCCGGGTGATCAAGAATGCGGCCGGCCTGGACCTCACCAGGGCGATCGCGGGGTCGTTCGGCTCCCTCGCATTCATCACCGAGGTGACGTTCCGGACGATGCCGGTGCCGGCGGCGGGGATCAATGTGGTGCTGCCGGGCATGCGGGCGAGCATGCTCCCGGCGGTGGCTGCGCGACTGATGCTGAAGGGCCTGCCGCTGACCGGCGCCGCTCACCTTGACGGTGTGGGCCTGGGCGGGGTCGCAGGCGCCGGTCCGGTCGCCCTCCTGCGGTTTGAGGGAAGCGCCTCGGCCGTCGCGGCCGCGAAGCGCCACCTCGACAGCCTCGACCTCGCGGTTGCTGTCCATGATGGCGGCGATCCCTGGGGCATTGTCGCGCGGGCGACGGTCCTTGCGCCTGGAGCCGGTCAGGCGCTGTGGCGGGTGACGATACCCGAAACCGCCGGCGGAGCGCTCGCCGAGCAACTTGCCAGGGAAGGAGCCGACGTGCTGACCGACCGGCGCGGCGGGCTTCTCCGGCTGAGGCACGGGGTCGATTTCGCGCGACGGCTGGCGGCGCTTGTCGCGCCGATGCCGGGGGCGTCAGCCAGCCTTGAGGCGGGGCCGCCCCGCGCCGCGATCCTTCCGGACCACAATCAACCGGGTGCGGCGATGCTCGCTCGCCTGAAGCAGGCGCTGGACCCGAACGCGGTATTCGTCGCCGCGAACCGGCCGGGTGCCGCCGCAGCATGAGGAAAAGAAGATGTCCATGACCGAAGCGTCGATCCCGAGCCCCACCGGCGCCGGCGAGGCCGAGGCGATCATCAAGACCTGCATCAACTGCGGTTGCTGCAACAGTGGCTGCCCGACCTTCGACCTGCTTGGCGACGAGCTGGACAGTCCGCGGGGGCGGATCAACCTCATCAAGGAGATGATGAAGGAGGACGGGGCGCCGGATGCCGAGACGGTTCTGCATATCGACCGCTGCCTGTCGTGCAATTCCTGCCTGACGTCCTGCCCGTCGGATGTCGACTACATGCATCTCGTCGACTTCGCCCGCAGTCACATCGAGAAGACCTACCGGCGGCCGATCCTCGACCGGATGCTGCGCGCGATGCTGGCCGCGATCCTGCCGGATCCGGACCGGTTCCGCCTGGCGCTCGCGGTCGCCCGCCCGTTTCGCGGGCTTGCGCCGGTCGTCAGCTCGATCCCGGGTTTCAAGCCCTATGCGGCTCTGCTTGCCGCGACACCGAAGAAGAGGCTGTCACGGTCGGATGAGATCGAAGCCGGTGTCTTTGCCCCGGATGAGGCGAAGAAGCGCGTCCTGATACCGTCAGGCTGCGTGCAGCGGGTGCTCGATCCGGAGATCAATCGCTCCGCTATCCGGGTGCTGAATGCCGCCGGCGTCGCAGTGACGCTCCCCGACGACGACAACTGCTGCGGCGCGCTCGTCCTCCACCTCGGCAAGGAAGCTGCGGCGAAGGAGCAGGCGCGGCGGAACGTCGACGCCTGGTACCCGCATGTCGAATGCGGGCTGGACGCGATCGTGATCACCACGTCCGGCTGCGGCACGACGATCAAGGATTACGGGCACCTGCTCGCCGACGATCCCGCCTACCGCGAGAAGGCGGCGGCCGTCGCCGGCATCGCCCGGGATATCAGCGAGTTCCTGACCGAGATCGAGCTGCCCGAGCCGGTGATCAAGCCGGGGCTCAAGGTCGCCTATCATGCCGCCTGTTCGCTCCAGCACGGCCAGAAAGTGCTGAATCCGCCGCGCAAGCTGCTGCTCAAGGCCGGCTTCAAGCTCGCCCGCCCGAAGGATGAGCATCTTTGCTGCGGTTCGGCCGGGACCTACTCGATCCTGCAGCCGGATATCTCGATCCAGCTCCGCGACCGCAAGGTAGCGAACCTCGAGGAACTTGGGGCGGATGTCATAGCCGCCGGCAATATCGGCTGCATCGATCACATTGCCGGGGGAGCGCAGCTGCCGGTCCTTCATACCGTGCAGCTGCTCGACTGGTCCTATACCGGCCGGAAGCCGGCGGCCCTTGCGTGACGGCGGCGCCCGTCTTCAGGTCAAGGGGCGCCGCCCGCCGAAGCCCGGCATCCGCTCACCTTGAACGTGGCGCCGCCTTTCGCCATCCCGGCACAGGTTGAGACGCCTGGCTGGCCAGGTCGGACGAGACCAGCCATGCGTTTTGAAGAGCCGTCGACCGCCAGGCATTGCTGGCCTCTCCCCCGGAAGCGCGGCATCGCGTCACGGGCTCCACCTGGCCGGGCCAGTCCGGGTCATACGTCGCCGTCGGCCCATGAGAAGACGATCCCCATCAGCGTGTCGGGACGTTCGCGCAAGGCGTCATATATCCTTGCGCAGTCCTTGGCCGGTACGACCTCCTGGATCAACGGGCCGATCCTGACCTTGCC
Source organism: Bauldia sp. (assembly GCF_020442045.1). GTDB lineage: Bacteria > Pseudomonadota > Alphaproteobacteria > Rhizobiales > Kaistiaceae > Bauldia. The sequence continues at coordinate 38,191 of NZ_JAGRLA010000008.1, forward strand.
TGATTGCACGAGCCGGGTCAGCTTTTCGAGGTCGTCATTGTCGAAATGGGCGATCTGCCGGATCGTGATTTCCTTGAACTGGCCAGCGTTGAAGTCATAGTCCACCCTCGACCGGCCCGCGATGAAGAGAACCCTGCCGGCGACGGCAGCCGCGTTGAGGAGGGCGTCTTCCATTCCGGGGACGCCGGCGACGTCGATCACCACGTCGAAGCTGCCATCCTCGATCTGGTCGGGCCATCCCCGGCCAGCCGTGTTCAGCACCCGGTCGGCGGCACCGATCGATTCGGCGAGGTCAAGTCGGCCGACATTGATGTCGCACGCGGTCACGCTTCCTCCCATGGCGCTGGCTACCTGCGTGACAATCTGGCCGAGACCTCCAAGCCCGACGACGAGGACCCGTTCGCCGAGGCGAATATCGGCTGCTTTGCAGATTCTTACGCCGACCGAGGAAAAGCCGAAGAGCGCGGCGTGCTTCGGGTCGATCCCGGCGGGCAGCTTCATGAAGGCGTCGAATCGCTGGAAATCGGTGGCCGGGACGGTCACGCGCTCCGCGTGATCGGAGAGGAGCCAGGTGCCGCTATAGACGATATCTCCCGGCGTCACGCCGTCTACCGCGCTGCCAACCTCGATGACGCGCCCGACATTCTGATAGCCCATCCCCGCCGGCAGCTTCTCGTCTGGGGTCGAGTAGTTGCCGGCAATCAGGTCGTTACGTTCGGTTCCGTTTGTCAGGCCGGTGAACATCGTCTGAACCTTGACCTGATTCGCTGCCGGGGACTGAGGCTCGGACAGACCGGAAATCAGTCGCTTCTCGCGTCGTCCATCGCTTGCCTTCTGCGTCATGAATGCCTTCATTTCGGACGTCCTCTCGTTGTGTTTGTCGTTCGATTCGTGAATGTGGGTGGTCGATTGCCACGGGTGAGCCAATCGTATTGACCGGTCGGTACAATACAAGTTATATGGACCGGTCGGTACAGAAAATCTCACTCCGGGAGGAACCTCTGGATATGATTGTGATCAGAAGATTTTTGTCCTTGTTCGCCATCGCGGTCGCCTTGGGGGCCCCGCAATTCGCGAATGCGCAGGCGCCCGCGGGCGTGAGCGAGGGCGACTGGGAGTCGATGAAGAACCTCGTCGATCCGACCGCGGTTCACTTCGAGGGATACGAAGCGGGGCTCGGGCTCAAGGAGGATGGATCGCCCTATCGCGTCCTCTACACCCCTTCCTGGCTCGGCGACGACTATCAGGTGGTAGCCAATGGCCTCCTGCATGCCCAGCTTGGCAAGGCCGGCGTTGAGGTCACCACGATATCCGGAGATCTGGGCGCTGCGAACCAGGTCCGGGCAATCGAGGATGCGATCGCCACCGGACAATATGACGCGATCATCCTGCAGCCCCTCAATCCGCAGACCATCGCGGTTGCCGTCGACAAGGCGGTGGCCGCGGGAATCGACGTCTACTCGTGGGTAACGACACCGAATACCGAAGAATATACGGGGTTCGCGGGATATGATGCCGACCTTGTCGAAACCAACGGGCAGGTGGGGACGAAACTCGTCGAGCTGGCGGAGGCCGCCGGTGCAACCGAGGAGAATCCCTATCTGGTTCTGGAAATCTGGGGGGGACGTTCCTATCCGACGAGTCAGACCCGGCATTCCGGCGTCCACAAGGGCATCGGCGACAGCAAGATAGTCAAAGTCATCGAAACCGCCGACACGGATGGCAACCCCGATACCGTGATCCGCGCGATCCAGGACGCCTTTGCCCAGTATCCGGGCATCCAGGCGATGTATCCACACTGGGGCGATGCGAGTTCGTTCGAGGAAGGACTCCGTTCGGTCGGCCGCCTGGCCGACAAGGGCGAGGATGGCCATGTCGTCGTCTTTCTCCAGGACATCGACAAGTCGATGCTCGGCGGCATGCGTGATGGTGTCTTCGACTACACGCTCTCCAATGGCCCCTGGCCGCAGATCGACCTGGTCATGAAGATGTTCCTTTGGCATACCGTGCTGAAGCAGCCGCTTGGCGACGGGGCTGACCTCCCGAAGGACGTCTATCTTCCCATGCCGCTGTTGACCGGCGAGCAGCTCTACACGCCGGAAGGCCAGCTGTTCGGCGCGTCGGTCGCTTTCGCGGATATGCCGCTTGGCAAGTGGGACGTCTGGCCGGTTCTGGACACAACGTCTGTCGGGTATCCGGTTCCGACACTCGCCGCCCGCAAGACCTTGCTCGGATACTGAGCCTCTGCGGGAGCAGGAGGGCCGCGGACAGTGGTCCCCTGCTCCATGCGAGGCTGTCCCATCGGTTTGGCGTGAGAAGATGCGGGGAGCACGGGATGGCGGATCGGCGACCCGCTTTGCAGATGGTGAACATCACCAAGTCGTTCGGGTCGGTCGAGGTCCTGAAGGGAATCTCGTTCGACGTTTATCCCGGCGAGGTCCATGCGCTGCTCGGCGAAAACGGCGCCGGCAAGAGCACGCTCATGAAGATACTCATGGGCATCCATGCCAAGACGTCCGGCCGCTACCTTGTCGACGGGGTGGAAGTCGGCTTCTCCGGCCCTGCGGACGCCCAGCGCAATCGCGTTTCGATGGTCTACCAGGAATTTGGGCTGGTCCCCTATCTGAGCGTCACCGAAAACATCTTCATGGGCCGCTTGCCGACCGCGTTTGGACGCGTTCAATGGAAGCAGGCGCGCCAGATGACGCTGGCCGCGCTGGCCCAGGTCGGGAGCAGCGTCGATCCCGACAAGCTCGTCGGAGACCTCAAGGTCGCTGATCAGCAGGAAGTCGAGATCGCCCGGGCGCTGTCCTACGATCCGCTGATCTATATCATGGACGAACCTTCCGCGGCGCTGTCGCGCGTCGAGATCCAGAACCTCTACGAACTGGTGCGGCTCCTGAAATCGAAGGGGGTCGCGATCGTGTATATCAGTCACAAGCTGGAGGAGGTGTTCGATCTCGCCGACCGAGTGACGATCCTTCGCGACGGCTATGTCGCGGGAACGCATTCCACCTCGGATCTGACGATGGCCACCATCGTCGAGGAAATGACCGGACGCAGCATCGAGGCCACCCTCCGCGACGAGCATCGGAAGCCCGCGTCGGATGGAGAGCCGCTGCTCGAGGTCAAGGCGCTCACCTACGAGCCGTTCTTCGAAGACGTCAGCATTACCGTACCGAAGGGAAAGATTGTCGGCGTGGCCGGCGTCGTGGGAGCCGGCAAATCCGAGCTTGCGCGTGCCATATTCGGCGCCCTGCCGCCAAATGCGCTGGTTACCGGCGGGTTACGCTTCGACGGCCGGGACCTCCGGCCATCCCGGATGGCTCCCAACAAGTCCCGATCCTTGGGAATCGGCTTTGTGACCGAGGATCGGAAGGCTGAAGGCTTCGTGCCCGGCCAGCCGGTCAGCTTCAACATTCTTCTGCCCGCCTTGCGTCGGGTGAATGCGCTTGCGTTTCTTCTGGCCGGCCGCATGAGCCAGGTCGTCACCCGGGCGATCGATGAGGTGAAGCTGCGGCCCCGCGACCCCGGCAAGCTGGTCGACGAATTGAGCGGCGGCAATCAGCAGAAGGTTGTCATCGCCAAGTGGCTGGCCGCCGAGTCCCGCCTGATCATTCTTGATGAGCCGACCCGCGGCATCGACGTCGGGGCGAGGCAGGAAATCTATGAGCTGATGCGCAAACAAGCGGCGGAGAACGGCGCCGGCATGCTGGTGCTTTCCTCGGACATGCGTGAAATTCTGGTCGCCTGCGATGAGATCTACCTGATGGTGCAGGGGCGCATCATCGACAAGATCGATCCCGCGGCGGTGACCGAGCATGAACTGATCGAGATGACCCTCGTGCGGGAGGGCGCGGCGAATGTCCATTGAAAGGCGCCGCGCGGTTCGGCTCGAGCGCATCGCGGTCTCATCCGATTTCATTCGATTCCTGATCCTGATCGCCGTCATCCTGTTGTTCGCGCTCCTGACCAACGGGCGGACGGTATCCGCGATAGGGATCAACAACATCCTGCAGCAGACCGCGACGGTGGGGATCGTCGCGATCGCGCAGACATTCGTGATGCTTACCGGTGCCATCGACATTTCGTTCTACGGCGCCGGGCTTTTCATCTCCGTGCTCGGCGCCGCAACGATGACGAGCCGTTACGACCTCAACATTGTCGGTGGAGAACCCGTTCCGATCAGCGTCGGGATAGGCCTGATGATTCTCGCGGGAATCTCGGTGGGATTTGTCAATGGCTTCGTGTCGTCGTATTTCGCCGTCCCGGCACTCGTCGTCACTCTCGGCACCTGGCAGATCACCCAGGGCCTCGCGCAGTTCCTCGGCCAGGGGTACACGATCACCGACCTGCCCGAGGCCCTGAAGCCTTTCGGTCGCGGCGAGATCCTTGGCCTGCCCATCCCCGTCTGGCTGATGCTCGGCTTGTTCGTGGCGGCCTATGTTGTGTTGCAGCACACCAGGTTCGGTCGCGCCATCTACGCGGTCGGGGGCAACCCGGGTAGTGCCCACCTCTCCGGAATCAACGTCCGACGCATCCAGGTCGGTGTCTTTGTGGTGGCCGGATTGCTGCTGGCCATCGCCGCGATCTCGGTCGAGGCGCGCCTGATGGCGGTTTCCAACCGAACCTTCCTCGGGATCACCATCGATTCGATCGCGGCGGTCACGGTCGGCGGTGTCAGCATCTACGGAGGGCGGGGGACCATTGCCGGCGTCTTCCTCGGGACTTTCATTCTGGCGGTCATAGGAAACGGGCTGAACTCGATCGGCGCCACCCCCGACATTCAGGGCGTTACCAAAGGCGCGATCATCCTGGCGGCCATTGCAATTGACTCGCACCAGAGTCGCAGGCGCAACCTGGTTTGACGGCAATGAAACGAATCCTTGCAAACGAAAACACCGTCCGGCTGATGATCCTGCTGACGCTGGTGGTGCTGTTCGGCATTCTGACCGACGGAGCAAGCACCTCCCTGTCAAACCTGACAAACGTGCTGGTTCAATCGGCGATTCGCGGGATCGCCGCCTGCGGGCAGGCGCTCGTGATCATGTCGGCGGGGCTGGACCTGGCGGTAAGCGGCATCGTCTCGGTCTCGCTCATGCTCGGCGCTGGCCTGGTGACTGCAAATCCCGAGCTGAACCTTCTCGGCTATCAGTTGCCGGTCGTGGTGGTCTTTCCGGTCATGCTGTTGGTTGCAGCCGCCTTCGGCCTGTTGAATGGCGTTCTGGTTGCCGGGCTCCGCATCCCGGCATTGTTGGCGACGCTCGGCGTCTGGCAGATTTCCGAGGGACTGGCCTACAAGCTGACCGGCAAGGGTTATGTCGACGGCATTTCCGAAAGCATCGGCGCGATCGCGACAACGGATGTCCTGTTTCTGCCCCTGCCGGTCGTCATCTTGTTTCTGGTTGTCGCTGCGACTCATGTCGTGCTTGGGCATACGACCTTCGGACGGGAGCTTTACGCGGTCGGCGGCAATGACCGGTCGGCCGTGATTTCCGGCGTCCGCGTGTCCTGGATCCGGTGCAGCGTCTACGGGATAGCGGGCCTGCTCTATGGAATCTGCGCGATCCTGAGCCTCGCCCACTACCAGGGTGCCACCATGGCGCAGGCATCGGGCCTTGAACTGGAAACCATAGCGGCCGTGGCGATCGGCGGTGTGAGCCTGTCGGGCGGCAAGGGAACCATCGTCGGGGTGATCCTGGGTGTTCTCATAGTGAGCGTGATTGGCAACGCACTGAACATCCTTGGTGCCGGTCCGACCTATCAGAACGTCGTCAAGGGTGGATTGCTGATTCTGGTGGTGGCGCTCGATACGGCCGTCGCGAGGAGGCTGGTATTGCAGATGCTCGGTTTCTTCGCTGGACGGCGGGCCCAGCAAGATCAGCGATAGCCGATTTGTCCGACGGTGCGGGCGGAAACAGGAGACGCCGGGTGCCTTAGGCAATCCCGAGCAGGTTGCGCAATGGCGTTCGCGGCTTGGCCAGGTCACCGATTGAATAGCCGTCGAGCGCCGCCATGAAGGCATCTTCCGCCTTTTGCAGCGCCTTCCTCAGGACGCAGCAGGAGCGGATCGCGCATGGCGCGTCGACGGGATCGAAACACGGAACCAGGGCCATGTCCGGCTCGGTCCTGCGGACGACCTCACCGACGCCGATCTCGCTCGCTGCCATGGCGAGCCGCAGTCCACCGCCGCGGCCGCGAAGCGTCTCGACATAACCGGCGGTGCCGAGCTGGTAGGCGACCTTCATCAGATGGTTCCTGGATATCCCGTGATGCTCGGCAATCTCGCCGATGGTTGCCAACCGACCATCGCCGTCGTTCATGACTGCGAGATACATCAGCAGCCGCAGCGCATAGTCGGTGTAGACCGTCAGCCGCATGCAGGTGCCTCCCTCCGGTTATCGCTGAAAGATGTATATCATATATTGCTTTTTCTCAAGCCGATGATTACATGTATTTGGAATACTGGTTATGAAGGATCGCGCAATGACCCGCCAGATCGACGACGCGACGCGGCGCCCGCGCCGCGCCACTGTGACCGAGGACGGAATCCGCGATCTGGTCGACGTCTTCTATGCGAAGATCCGCCGCGATCCGGAACTGGGCCCGATCTTTGCCCGCGCGATCCCCGGTGACTGGGGCCCGCACCTGGCAACGATGCGGGACTTCTGGTCATCGCTCGCGCTGACCAGCGGCCGCTACAAGGGAAATCCTCTGGCCGTTCATCGCCGCATTATAGGCATGGAGCCGGCTCTGTTCGACCGCTGGCTCGCCCTTTTCGACGAGACCTGCGGCGAATTGTTCACAGCCGACCTCGCCGCGGCCTTCGTCGACAAGGCGACGCGTATCGCCGAGAGCTTCAAGCTCGGTCTCTTCTTTCGGCCTCACCAGACCTGGCCACCGGGCACGCCATGACATTCGTCGTCACCGACAATTGCATCAAATGCAAATATATGGACTGCGTCGAGGTCTGTCCCGTCGACTGTTTCTACGAAGGGCAGAATATGCTCGTCATCCATCCGGATGAGTGCATCGACTGCGGGGTCTGCGAACCAGAATGCCCGGCGGAAGCCATCCTGCCCGATACCGCGCCGGGCCTGGAGAATTGGTTGAGGCTCAACGCCGAGTTTGCGGCAACCTGGCCGAACATAACCAATCGCCGTGATCCACCCTCGGATGCCAAGGAATTCGACGGCGTCGCTGGAAAGCTTGAGCGGTATTTCTCGCCAGAGCCCGGCGAGGGAGGCTAATCTGCGCGGCAGGCGAAACATTCGGCCGTGCCGCAACTAGCCGGTATCAATCTCTTGGGTCCGGTGTCAGCGACCGACCGGGTGGGACATGGACCGCGTCCCGCTCTGGGGGGCCTGGGCGCTCATTCGTCGCGACGCCAGGGAGTGGCGGGGGCATCGCGGCGGCGATTGCCTCGCCTGAGAGCGGGCACGCCGCTTCATCGCGAAGCTATATTCGTCGGCTTGAGACCGACCGGTGGAGAACAGGGATGAACAGCATATGGACTGATCGACGGTTTCTCGATCTGGTCGGAGTCGACTTACCCATCGTCCAGGCGCCGATGGCCGGGCCCGTATTTTCCGACATGGTGGTCGCTGTCGCGAATGCCGGCGGGCTTGGGTCGCTGCCCTGCGCAACCTTTACTCCGGCAAAGATTCGAGAAGAACTTTCCCTTGTCAGGCAGCAGACCTCAGGTCCGGTCAACGTCAATTTCTTCTGCCACCGGCCGCCCGTATTCGATGCCGAACGGGAGAAGCGGTGGCGGACACGTCTTGGCCCTTACTACGAGGAGTTCGGGCTCGATCCTGAGATGCCTGTTCCCGCGTCCAGCAGGACGCCCTTCGATGAAGAGGCCTGTCTCCTCGTCGAGGAGTTCCGTCCCGAAGTCGTCAGCTTCCATTTCGGTCTCCCGGAACAACCCCTGCTGGCCCGCGTGAAGGCAACGGGAGCAAGGATCCTCTCGTCGGCTACGACCGTAGCCGAGGCTCGCTGGCTGGAGGATCGGGGCTGCGATGCGATCATTGCGCAAGGCGTGGAGGCCGGGGGCCACAGGGGAATGTTCCTCACTGACGATATATCCACGCAGGTGGGAACCTTTTGCCTGGTGCCGCAGATAGCGGACGCGGTGAAGGTGCCGGTCGTCGCGGCAGGCGGAATTGCCGATGGACGCGGGATCGTTGCTGCCTTCGCCCTTGGCGCCTCGGCGGTGCAGGTCGGCACGGCCTTTCTCTTCACACCGGAAGCCAGGTTGGCGAAGCCCCACAGGGAAGCCCTGGCTGGCGACCATGCCGGCGAGACGGCTCTCACCAACATCTTCACGGGCCGGCCGTCGCGCGGAATCCTCAACCGCGCGATGCGGGAGCTTGGCCCGATGACCGGGAGCGCGCCGGCGTTCCCACTGGCGGGCGGCAGCCTGGCACCTCTCCGCGCTGTCACGGAGAAAGCCGGTTCCGGAGACTTCATGTCCCTTTGGGCCGGTCAGGCCGCGAGGATCTGTCACGGCCTTCCGGCGGGTGACCTAACGAGGAAGCTCGCCTCGGATGCGCTTGAGCGCCTTGGCGCCCGCATCGCCGGAACCCCGTAGAACGATCCGCCGCGGCTCCTGTGCTCCCAGGCGGCGTCGAGCCCGGCGAAACCGTCCGGCGCGGCGTCCGGCCGGCCAAGCAACGCCGTGGCCTGCTCCCTGTCGGGCCTGATCGCCGAGGTCGCCGGGCAGGCCTCCGAGGATCGGCGACCCGGCGGGAAAGCCGAGTTCGGACCCCGGAAAGACCCGGATCCGGGGCGGGAATGACGAGGGTAGACGGCACGTGTTTGATCGTGATCAAACACGATACCGGGCATGTCGAGAATAATTGGAATGACCTGTTTCGCCAGTTGCCGATTTTAATAAATCATATCAATGATTTACCAGAACAGATTTGTGGCCTAACATTTATCGATCCTGCTCTCGGTTCAGCGATGCGCCAAGACGAACTCACTCTCATTCGCGCTCTGCCGCTCTTCGCCGACATTGACGAGGAGAGTTTCGCTTCGCTGATGCATGCCGCCTATTTCCAGCGCTTTCCCGAATCCGTGGAACTCATCACGGAAGGCGACGTGCCCGACTTCCTGCATGTGGTCGTCGCCGGGATGGTCGAGCTGACCACGGCGGGAAACGGTCGCGAGACGGTGATCGAGATCGTCCGCCCGATCGAAACCTTCATCCTTGCCGCCGTCGTCCGTGATCAGCCCTACCTGATGTCGGCCCGGACGCTCGACGCCTCGCGCATCCTGATGATCCCGTCACGCGACGTGAAGTCGGTCTTCCTCAATGACACGGCATTCGCGCGGGCGGTGGTCGCGGAACTCGCCGGCCGTTATCGCGGCATGGTCAAGGCGCTGAAGAACCAGAAGCTGCGCACGTCCGTCGAACGCCTCGCCAACTATCTGCTCTGCTGCAGCCAGCAGAATGGCGACTCGATGGTGTTCCGGCTGGTCATCGAAAAGCGCACCCTCGCCTCGCTTCTCGGGATGACGCCCGAGAACCTGTCGCGGGCATTCGGAACCCTGGCGAAATACGGCATCGCCGTCCAGGGCCAGGAGGTCCGGATCGAGAGGCCGGCCGACCTGATCGCTCTCGCGCGTCCGAACATGCTGATCGACGATCCGGAAAGCTGAAGCCGCGGGGACGTCCTTCCGAGCCGCCGGATAGGTGCCGGGAACCGGCTTGCTCCCGGCAGCCTCTCGTCGAGACGGCCGAAGGGCCGATCCTCGACAGGCTTGGCGCTCCGGCGGATCAGGAAGCCAGGCGAGACCGCAGGAGCATGGGTCCGAAGACGGTCGCAAATCCCAGGAAGCCGGCTATCCAGCCAATGGCGGCGAGGGTGAGGAGGGGCATGGTGGCGCCCGGGGCAAACGGCACCGCGAGCCGGCAGACCACGGCGGTGACAAGCGTGAAATAGATCATCCGCGTGAGCGGACTGGCGACCAGATCCCGGCCGGTATGGCCGAGGGTGGCGCGCGTCATCACGGCGATCGTCATCACCGCGACCGCGCCGACCGTCCAGGCGTGGAGCGCGTCCGCGGCCGGGATTGCCGCGGGCCGCAGGATCGAAGCGCCGACCAGGGCAAAGCCGAGCGGCACGAACAGGTAGCCGACGTGGAGAATGAGAACGAGCGGCTCCTGCCATGTGGAGCGGCCGGCCCATCGCCACAGTCGTATGAGCTGGAGGCCCGCGGCGGCGAGCAGGATCGACCCGGTCACGATTCCGGTCGGAGCCAGGATCCAGAATGCCAGGCCGAGGCCCGAGACCGCCAGCGTGACGACGTCATACCGGCCGAACGGCGCCGGCAGTGCGGCGGCGCCGGAGCGGACCAGCCAGTTCCGGGTGAAGCTCGGGGTGATGCGGCCGCCGATCAGCATGATCATCCCGATGATTGCGGCCGTCCCGGCGCGGATGGAGATGTCGGCCGAGCCGTCGAGAAGGACCTCGAGATGAAAGCCGATATTGGACGCGGCCATCAGCAACAGCAGGGCGACGGTCTTGAGGTTTTTCCAGTTCCGGCCGGCGGCGATCTCGCGAAGGATGACCAGGGCGAAGACGAGGAGGAAGGATGAATCGACAAGGATCGCCGCGATGATGCCGATGCGGTCGACACAGAGCAGTGCCAGGCGGCCCGCGATCCAGAGAATGAAGAGGGCGAGGAGAGGACCACCGCGCACCGGCAGGCGTCCGGTCCAGTTGGGTATCGCGGTGAGAAGGAATCCCGCGACGATTGCCGTGACATAGCCGAAGAGCAGCGAATGCGCATGCCAGGCGACGGGACCATATGCCTCGGCGAAGCTCCAGGCGCCGGAGAGCTCGCCAATCCACAGGGCCATTGCCACGGCCGCCCAGATCGCTCCACCAAGGAAGAATGGGCGAAATCCGTAGCTCAGCAGCGGGATGCGTGCGAGGCCCCTTCTGTCCCGTTGCATCATCGGGCCTCTTTCGGTTCCTCCGCCAGGGTATAGGCGAAAGCCCGCATGAGGCATGCGGCACCCGGGTCTTCCGCGCGCGAGAGGAGGCCCATGAGCTGGGTCCATTCATCGTCCGGCGCCGTGTCCGCGTAGTGGCGAATAATCACTCGCGCATATGCGCCAAGCGTCAGGCCTGTCTCCTCCGCTCCCGCCCGCATCGCGGCGACGAGGCGAAGGTCGCCGAGCCGCAGCAGCGTTTCGCTGGCCACGGCCTCGTCATCGAACCGTGCGATGAGATCGCCAAGCAGCATGGTCCCGCCTCAATGGACGCGCCGGGAATCGGCACCGGCCATGGTGATGCCGGTGATGTCGGCGCGCTCGACAAGGCGCGCCATGTATTGCGCCGTCGCCGTCCGCTCCGCCCTTTCGGTCAGGTATTCGGCGATCCGCCCCGCCACCGCCTCGAACGGCAATGTCCGCGCTGCAATTCGCCGTTCGAGCCGGATGAGATGGAACCCGTAGCGGGTCTTCACCGGGTGCCTGGTGGTCTCGCCATCATTCATCCCGGCGATCGCTGCCGCGAATTCAGGGGTCGTCTCGCGCGGCGTGAGCTGACCGAGGAAGCCGCCTTCCCCCGAGGAAGCGCAATCGGAATAGTCGCGGGCGAGTTCGGCAAATCGATCGGGCTCGGTCGCAAGTGTTTCGGCGAGCGCCTCGGCGCGCTCCTGAGCCGCCGCGTAGCCCGCGGCGTCGTCCGCGCGGGCGGCGACGAGGATGTGCCGGGCCTCGACCAGTTCGGCAGCGCGGAATTTCGCGACATTGGCGTCATAGTAGCGCCGGAGCTCGGCCTCGGTCGGGGAGGGGATATGAACCGCCTGTTCAAGCAGGACGCGGATCAGCGCTTCGTCTTCCGTCTCGCGCCGCCCCCGGTCGTCGGCGAGTGGCGAGGCGACGATCCCCTCGCGTCGCGCTTCATCCAGCAACAAGACGCGCAGCACCATTGCCTCGGCGGCCAGGCGCCACGACTCGGTGGGCGTCGCAGCCGGGTGGTACTGGATCTCGCGGACGATGTCGCTGTTCGGAATGACCGAGCCGTTGACCGAGACGATCGTCGGTCCCCGCGACGCCTGCTTCTGCCGTGGCAGGACGTTCATGACGTCCGGTCCCGCGGCCAGGCCGCCGGTGTCGTGCGGGGCGCATGCGGCCGGGCGCGAACGACCTGGTAGCCGCGCCGGCCAAGATACCAGACCGGCGCGCTCCAGATATGCACGAGCCGCGTGAAGGGGAAGACCAGGAAGATGGTCATGCCGAGGAAGATATGGAGCTTGAAGATCGGGTTGGCGCCGGCGATCAGCTGCCAGCTCTCCGGCCTGAGGATGAGGATCCCCTGGGCCCAGTTCATGAACCGCACCATCTCGTGGCCGTCGAGGTGGTTGAGCGAGACGAAGATGGTCGCCAGCCCGAGCGTCAGTTGGACGTAGAGCAGGAGCAGGATGGCGATATCGCCGAAGGACGAGGTCCGCAGGATCCGCGGGTCGAACAGCCGCCGGTGGACGAGCAGGGTCAGGCCGACGAAACAGGCGATGCCGGCAACCCCGCCGACCACGATCGCCAGCATCTGCTTGAAGGAATGCGACACGCCGAGCCAGTCGAACACGGCGATCGGCGTCAGCAGCCCGACGAAATGGCCGGCGAAGATCACCAGGATGCCGATGTGGAACAGGTTCGAGCCCCACATCAGCTGGCGGCGGCGAAGCAGCTGGCTTGAGCCCGACCGCCACGAATATTGCTCGCGATCGAATCGGATGACGCTGCCGACGATGAATACCGTCAGGCAAACATAGGGATACCAGCCGTAAACGATGTAGTTCAGGACGGTGCTCATCGTAGCCTCACTCCGGCATTGCTGTCGGCGTCGGCCGGCGGGCGGCCCTCAGCCTGGCAATCAGGTTGTCCTTGCAGCCGCTGTCGGCGCCGGGCCCGAAGGTGACTGGCTCGTCCTCCCAGGCTGCATCGAGTGCGGCGAAGTCGTCCGGGGCGGCGTCCGGCTGGTCAAGCAGCGCCGCGACCTGTTCCCTGTCGGGCTTGATCGCCGAAAGCACCACCAGGGCGTCGAATACCGCGGCATAGGGCGACTGGCGCTTCGCGAGCCTGTCGCTGATCGCCGCGAGGATATGGGCCGTCTGGCCGAGAAGTTCGCAGGCCTCGCCGAGCGGGCGGGTCGAAAGGAATTCGAGAAAGAGCGGCAGATAATCGGGCAGCTCCGTCGCATCGACGACGAGACCGTGAGTCTCGTAGAGCGTCGCGAGATCGATCATCGCCTGGCCGCGGTCGCGGCTCTCGCCATGGACATGCTCGAAAAGGTGAAGCGACAGGGAGCGCGTCCGGTCGAAAAGATCGACGTAGCGCTCCTGCAGTGAAATGAGGTCTTCGCCTTCGAGGTCGGCGAGAAGCGGATCGAGTGCCGCGCAGGATGCGCCCGAAACGAGGCCTTCTTGCCTGACCGCCGCGCGAAGGTCTTCCGCCGCCGCCTTCAACGCCTCATCGGGATAGGACAGCAGGGCGGAGAGCGCCTTGAATGTCTTCGCCATCACCTCACCTCCATCGGTGTCTTCGCGCGCTTCGGAGTCCCGAACAGGTTCGGTTCCGACGTCCCCCCGGAGCAGCCGTTCCCGAACGAGAAGCCGCAGGAGCCGCGAATGTCGTAGGCGTCCTCGCCGAGCTCGCGATGGGCGGTCGGGATGACAAAGCGGTCCTCGTAATTGGCGATCGCCAGGATCTGGTACATCTCGTCGATCTGACCGGGGGTCAGCCCGACACGGGCGGCGATCGCCTCGTCGATCATCCCGTCGACGGTCTTCGCCCGCATGTAGCCGCGCATGGCCAGCATCCGCTCCAGGGCGAGCGCGACCGGCTCCTCGTCGCCCGCCGTCAGCAGGTTGGCGAGGTATTTCAGCGGAATGCGAAGCGAGCGGACGTCCGGCATCTCGCCGTCGATGCCGATCTTGCCGGCCTCGGCCGCGGACTGGATCGGCGACAGCGGCGGCACATACCAGACCATCGGCAGCGTCCGGTATTCCGGGTGCAGGGGGAAGGCGACCTTCCACTCCATCGCCATCTTCCAGATCGGCGAGCGGCGCGCTGCCTCGAGCCAGTTCTCGGTGACGCCGTCGGCGCGCGCCTGGGCGATCACCGCCGGGTCGTTCGGGTCCATGAAGAGGCTGAGCTGCGCCTCGTAGAGGTCCTGCTCGTCGGCCGCGCTCGCCGCCTCCTCGATCCGGTCGGCGTCATAAAGCACCACGCCGAGATAGCGGATGCGACCGACGCAGGTTTCGGAGCAGACCGTCGGCTGGCCGGCCTCGATCCGCGGGAAGCAGAAGATGCACTTCTCGGACTTTCCGCTCGACCAGTTGTAGTAGATCTTCTTGTAGGGGCAGCCGGAGACGCACATCCGCCAGCCGCGGCACTTGTCCTGGTCGATGAGGACGATGCCGTCCTCCTCGCGCTTGTAGATCGCCCCGGACGGACAGGCAGCGACGCAGGCCGGGTTGAGGCAGTGCTCGCAGAGCCGCGGCAGGTACATCATGAAG
>NZ_JAGRLA010000077.1 GCF_020442045.1 Bauldia sp.
CCGGCACCGACATCGTCGTCGTCGCCGATCTCGGCATCGACAAGCTGGTCTCCTATCGCCTCGGCAAGGACGGATCGCTGGACAAGCTCGCCGAATTCGCCACGGCCCCCGGCGCCGGCCCGCGCCACGTCGCCTTCCATCCGAATGGCCGCTTCATGTTCGTCATGAACGAGCTCGACTCGACCTTCGCGTCGCTCGCCATCGACCCGGCGACCGGCGCGCTGACGCTGATCGACACGCTCGCCGCGGTTCCGGCCGAGGCGCGCGATCACAATCATTGCGCCGACATCCAGATATCGCCGGACGGCCACTTCCTCTACGGCTCCAACCGCGGCCATGACAGCATAGCGGTCGTCGCCGTCGACCAGGGGACCGGCAAGCTCTCGCTCGTCGAATTCACCCCCTGCGGCGGGCCGACCCCGCGCAACCTCGGCATCTCGCCCTCGGGCAGGCTGCTCTTCTCGGCCAACCAGAACGGCGACAACGTCACCATCTTCCGCCGCGACGCCGACACCGGAAAGCTGACGCAGGCCGGCAGCATCCCGATCGGCACGCCGATGTGCGTCCGTATCGTGAACTGACCGACAGGCTTCGCCGTCCGCCCGGCGCCGGGGCATCAGAGCTGGACGACCTGGCCGGTCTTCACGGATTCATCGGCGGCGACGACGATCCTGAGGCTCTTCACCGCGTCGTCCATGTGGTCGCCGAGGTCGATGTCCTCGGCGATCGCCTTGAGCAGGTATTCCTGCTCGCGCTGGCAGAGCGCGTCATGGTCCGGCTCGTCGGTCATGTCGATCCGCTCGTCGGGCTTCGACATGTCGGTGTGGTGCCAGAGAATCTGGTTGGTCTTGGTATGGGCGTTGATGTCGTCCGACTTCACGTTGCCGGCATTCTCCGCCATGACGATCGAGACCGAGCCCTTGGGGCCGATCACGTCCTTCACGAAGAAGGCCGTCTCGCTCATCATCGGTCCCCAGCCGGCCTCGTACCAGCCGACCGAGCCGTCGTCGAAGGCGACCTGCAGGACACCGTAATTGTAGACCGGCACCTCGTCGGTGAGATGCGCGCCCATCGCCTGGACGCGGACCGGCTTCGCCTTGGTCATCTGGCACATGACGTCGACATAATGGACGCCGCAATCGACGATCGGCGGCCATGAATCCATCAGCCGCTTGTGCCAGTCCCAGGTCTCGCCGTTCGATTGCTGGTTGAGGTTCATGCGGAAGACCAGCGGCGTGCCGAGCTGGCGGGCGATCTCGATGAACTTGTTCCACGACGGGTGCTGGCGAAGGATATAGCCGACCACCAGCTTCTTGCCGGTGCGCCGCGCCGTCGCGACCACCTTCTCGGCATTCTCGACCGAATCGGCGAGCGGCTTCTCGACGAAGACATGGGCGCCGGCCTCCATCGCCTTGATGGCGTAGTCGGCATGGGTATCGGGCAGCGTGTTGATCGACACCACGTCCGGCTTCAGCTCGGCCAGCGCCTCCTCGAACTTCGAGAATTTCTTCGCGCCGGCGAGGGCTTCCGGCAGCTCGACCTTGTCGATATGCCGGGTGCAGACGCCGACCACCTCGTAGCCGGGAATGCGGGTATAGGCGAGCGCATGCGACAGTCCCATGCTGCCCAGTCCGACGACCAGGACCCGTTGCTTTTCCATTCTTCTTCCTCCTGGGATTTGGGACGGCTATCCGATCTTGACTACGGCGCCGGTCCGCGCCGATTCCTCGGCCGCCAGCGTCGCCTCGAGCGCCGCCATCGCGTCCTCCGGCGTTCCGATCGCCGGCTTCTCCCCCTTCAGGGCGCATTTGGCGAAATAGGAGAATTCCTCGCGGAGCGCCCCGCCGCGCACGCCTTCGAACATCGGCCAGTAGGTCGTGTCCGGGCTGCCGAACCTGTCGGCATCGGCGATCCCGAGATTGGGGAAGGTGTCCTGGATCTGGATGAAGCCCTCGGTGCCGACGATGTTCATCCGCTCGTCGATGTCATAGGGCGTCTTGTCCGGCATGCACCAGACCGTCTCCAGCGTCGCCGTCGCGCCGCCGGCGAAGCGGTACATGGTCTGCCCGATATCGGGATATTTCAGCCCCCGCACGTCGACCGTCTGGGCATAGGCGCTGACCACCCTGTCCTCGGTGAACCACAGCATCAGGTCGGTGTCGTGGATCGCGTCGCCGACGATCGGCCCGATCTTTTCGAGGATGGTCGGCGTCCAGGCGGCCGGGATGTTCCGCCGCGACGACATCGACACGATCTTGCCGATGCGGCCGGCGGCGATCGCCTCCTTGGCCGCGCGGTAGCGGGGATTGAACCGGCAGATATGGCCGATCTGCAGGATGCCCTTGGCGCCTCGCGCCGCCTCCATCATCTTCGCGCAATCCGCGACCGTGCTCGCCATCGGCTTTTCGAGGAAGACGTGCTTGCCGGCCTTGAGCGCGGCGATCGTCGGCTCGGTATGCTGGTCCCACATGGTGACGATCGACACCGCGTCGATCTCCGGGTCGGCCAGCATGTCGCTGTAGTCGGCATAGGTCTTGGCGACGCCGAACTTCGCCGCCATTTCCGCCAGCCGGCTTTCGGTCCGCGTGCAGAGCGCCGCGAGCTCGATATTGGGTATGCCGATCAGCGCGTCGCAGTGGATCTCGCCGAACCATCCGAGCCCGATGACCCCGATCCGCAACCTGTCCACGGGTCCCTCCCCCTCTCAGAATTCCTCGAGCGTCAACTCGCGCGTCATCACGATGTTGCCGGCGGTCAGGCCGCAGTCGACCGGCAGCACCGCGCCGGTGATCGCCGCGGCCGAATCCGACGCCAGGAAGCCGACGGCCCGCGCGATGTCGACCGGATCGACGACCCGGCCGAGCGGATACCACTTGCCGAGCTCCTCCAGGATTTCCGGATTCCGCGCGACGCGATGCTCCCAGATCGGCGTCCTGACCGTGCCGGGACAGACGATGTTGGCGCGGATGCCGAAGCGGCCATATTCCATCGCCAGCGCCTTGGTCATGCTGATCATGCCGGCCTTGCCGGCGCTGTAGGCCGGATCGCCGAAGGTCGAGAGGCCGTTGACCGAACCGATATTGACGATCGCGCCGCTCCGCCGCGCCTTCATCGAGGGCAGCACGGCATAGGCGCAGTAATAGGCGCCGTTGAGGTTGCCGTCGACGTCCGCCTTCCAGGTCTCGGGCGTCGTCTGCTCGAGGTTGGACTTGTGCGAGAAGCCGGCATTGTTGACCAGCACGTCGACCGGCCCGAGCGACTTCTCGACAGCCGCGAAGGCGGCGGCCACGCCTTCGGCGTCGGTGATGTCGACGACCCAGCCTCCGGCCTTGATCCCCTCTTCGGCGAGCGTCGGGATCAGGCCGTTGACCGTCTCGCTCCTGTCGAGCGCGGCGATGATCGCGCCCTCTCCGCCGAAGTGACGGCAGAGCGCCTGGCCGATGCCGCCGGCCGCACCGGTGATCGCAATGACCTTGCCCGCAAAATCCAATGTCTCAGCTCCCGCTCTGCCTCATCGCGGCGCCGATCCAGTCGATGCTCCGCTGACGGAGGTGTCCGTAATTGTAGAAGGCGATGTCCTCGATGCCGGCGGCCCGGAGCGCATTGACCGCGCCGGCTACATCCCCGGCGGTCTGGAGGTCGGGGAAGCCCGGCCGCAGGATTCCGCGCAAGGAACCGACGCCGCGCAGCCGCCGCTGCACGTCCCAGGCGTCGGCTTTCACCCGGTCGACGCTCCCCTCGTAGAAGCAGGCCTCGAGGATGCCGGCTGCTTGGGTCAGCGCCTTGAGATCGCTCCCCTCGTACCAGGCGCCGCCGCTCGGCCGCGCCACCGACGGGATGATCGCGACCCTGGCGTCGTCGCGCACCGCCGCGCGGATCTCCGCAACCAGCGTCGTCACCACGTCGCAGCGCCAGGCGAGGAAGGCGGCCATCTCGCCGTCGGTCCGCGTATCGGCGAGCCAGAAAGCCTCGGCCATGTCGTCCGGCATGTCGAAATCGCCGTCGAGACAGGAGGTGACGTCGGCCGCGACCTGGGTCCTCAGACCCTCGGCATCGATCCCCGCCGCCCTGGCGCCTTTCAGGCAATGGTCGCAGAAGCAGAGCCCCATATTGTTGTCGAGCCAGCGGTTCTGGCGGACCAGCGCGAATTCGTGGTGGTAGCCATGGACCGACGGCAGGAAGCCCGGCGTCTCCAGCGAGATGCCGACGACCGGATAGTTTTCCGTCACATCGGTGCAAAGCGCTACCGCATAGGCGCGGACCTCGGGCGCCGACGGGCAGAGATTGTAGATCAGCCGGTCGCCGAAGGCGTTCCGCACGCAGCTCTCGGGATGGAGCATCCCGAGCCGCGAATTATGCGTCAGCACCAGCCACGCATTGGTGGCGACGGAATCGAGCGCGCAGAGCTCGGCGAGGATATCGCGCGTCGCCAGCAGGCTGTTCTCGACCGGCTTGAGCGCCGCGTAGCGCGATGGGTCGGGTCTGTAATAGGCGGTGCCGTCCTCGGGGAAATAGACCTTCCCGGTCTTGCCGCGCGGACGCAGGAACTTGCCGGCGTGATAGCTAGTCGCCAGCGTGATCGTGTCGAGACCGAGCCCGCGGACCTCGTCGGCGACCGCGCCGAGGTCCCGCTCCGCCAGGTCCCACGCATAGGCATACATCGCGCGATAACTCATGACCGCCCCCGGTACTGAAGCGGATGGCCGCGATACCGCGTCCTTCGAGGTTCCGCCGCGCGGAGCGCCTCAGGATGGCGATGTCGGAGATTCGCGGATGTCACCGTTGCCTCGTCATGCTGCTCAGAAATCCACTCCTCGTCATCCTGAGGTACGAGGGCAGAGCCCGAGCCTCGAAGGACGCACTGCCAAACATGTCCCGACCTGACCCTTAATCCCCGAACCACGAGTCATTGAGGTAGCGCATGTATTCGAAGACGGCATTGTGCTTCCAGATGAAGGCCACCTCGGCGAAACCGGCGACCTCGAACGGCGGAATCAGGACTTCGTGGCCCTCGATGTGAGGCCCGATCTCCTCGACCCGAAAGGCGACATGCGGGTTGTTCTTGACCCGGTCGGGAACCTTGCTGTCCGGGTGGTAGCGAAGGAACTCGATCGATTCCGGATGGTCGCGCGGGCTGGTCACCCAGCAGAGGCTCTGCTCGACCCAGTTTTCGCCGGGCATCGGCTCATACGCCGTGATCCCGACATGGTCGAAGACGAGCTGCTTCATCTTGGATACTCCGAGAGTGGCGGGGCGGCCGTGCGGGCCGCCCCGATCCGTCATCAGATCCGGCTCTGGATTTCCTCGACGTCGACGGCCTTGTAGTCGTCGTTCAGCTCGAAGGCTTCCGCATCGGCCTTGACCTTGCCGGCGTCATACTGGTTGGCGACGTCGACCAGGTCGTTCTTGACCACTTCCTCGGTGGTGAAGTCGCCCGAGATCTGGCCGATCTCGCGGCCGGTCGTGAAGAACAGGTCCCACGACGGGATGATGTGATAGCCCCACTTGCCGCGCTCGTCCCAGCGCCCGCGAAAGACGTTGGCGAGCTGCATCATCGACTCGACCGCGACATCCGGCGTCATCTGCGACGCGAGGCCGGGGAACTCCTCCATGACGATCTGGGTCGCCGCCCGCGGATTGAGGTAGCCGAACTCGAGTCCGGCGGCCCAGCCCTGCAGGTACTTCTCGTACACCGCGCGCTTTTCGGGATCCTCGAAGTCGGCCTTGCGGATGACGAAGCTGTTGGCCGGCAGCTTCGAGAAGTCGCGGCCGAGGATATAGTCGAAGTCGAGGCCCTGACCCTTCCACTGGGCACGCAGGCCTTCCCACGAAAGCGCCGCGTCGCCCTGGCCGGCGGCGACCGCCGTGCCCCAGGTCGGCCAGCCGGCATCGACGTATTTCACCTTGGTGATGTCGACGCCCGCGGCCTTCAGCATCGGGTCGACGATCGACTGCCAGCCGGCGCTGCCGAGAACGATGGTCTTGCCTTCGAGGCCCTTGATGTCGGCCGGTGCCTCGCCCTTGCGGAAGGCGAAGTCGAAGACGTCGGCGCCGCCCATCTCGAAGATCGAGACCAGCGGGATGCCCTGCGCCAGCGCCAGCGAGAAGACGCCCGGCGACGGGTAGCCCATGTCGGCCTGGCCCTGGTCGACGAGCTTGACCGTCGCGGTCGCGTCCGAAGGACCCGGCTCGATCTCGGTTTCGACGTCGCCGAAATAGCCGAATTTCTTGGCGACCCAGTAGGGATAGTCGTCGAGCACCTCGAGCGTGCCGCGCGGCGAAACCCAGCGGATCGCATCGGCGGCGAAGGCGCGGCTGGTGGTGAGGCCGCCAAAGGCGGCCACCGAGACACCGGCGGCCGTCAGGGTCAGAAGACGACGGCGGTCGATGATCATGCTTCCGGTCTTCTTCATGTCATTCATGCTGATTGTCCTCTCCGAAACATTGTCGTTTGCAGTCCGACTTCACGCCTCCCAGCTCGCCCATTTCTTGCCGAACCAGAAGAAGAAGACGTAGATCGAAATGCCGATGGCTGCGAGCAGGAGGATGATCGCAAAGAACTGCGGCATGCGGATCAGCGACGAATAGTAGGTCAGGCGGTTGCCGAGGCCCTCGGCGCCGCCGACCATCTCCGCGCCGACCGTCGTCAGCAGCCCGAAGATCGAGCCGACCATCAGGCCGACGATGATCATCGGCATGGCCATCGGGATGCGGATCTTGGTGAAGATCTGCAGCGTGTTGGCGCCGAACGAGCGCGCCAGCGCGATCTTGGCGAGGTCGGTGCGCCGGAAGCCGGTCGCAGAGTTGATCATCACCATCGGCCCGCTGGCCAGCGCCACCGCGATGATTCGCGGCTCGCTGCCGAAGCCGAAGCGCAGGATGAGCAGCGGCACCAGCGCCAGCATCGGTGTCGTGACGAGCAGCAGGATATACGGAGTCACGACCTTTTCGACGAAAGGGAACTGGGTGATCACCGCTGCCAGAATGAATCCGATCGAGGCGCCGATCGCGAAACCGACGAACAGCTCGAACAGCGTCACCAGCAGATGCGGCCAGATGAAGGGCCACTCGGTGACCAGCGCCGTCGCGATCTGGCTCGGCGTCGGCAGGATATATTGCGGCACCTCCATCACCGTCAGGATCAGCTCGGCCCCGCCGATGATGATGACGGCGACCAGGATGATGACCGCGATCTCGAGCCGCGTCCGGGCGCCCCCGGCGGAACCGAGAGCCGCGAGCCCGCCGGACAGGCTGACATCGTCGCCGCCGGTATCCTTCTTGTTGAATGTCGGGATCGATTCCTCGAGCGCTTTGTTCAACCGGTTCCTCCGTTACCTGTTGCCGGCCGCTCAGGCGACCGCCGAGTGATCGAATTCCTGCCCTCGCTGGCTGTCGATCCGCGTCTTGATCTCCATGACCCGGGCAATGAAATCCGGCTCGGTCTGGATCGAGACGGGACGCGGGCGCGGGATATCGACCTCGTAGATCGACGCGATGCGTCCCGGCCGCGCCGACATCACCACGATCCGGTCGGCGAGGAAGATCGCTTCCGGTATCGAATGGGTGACGAAGGCGATGGTCTTGCCGGTCTCCATCCAGATCTCCTGGATGAGAAGGTTCATTTCGTCGCGGGTGAAGGCATCGAGGGCGCCGAAAGGCTCATCCATCAGCAGCACGGACGGATCGACGGCGAGGCTCCTGACGATCGACGCCCGCTGCTGCATGCCGCCCGACAATTCGCGCGGATGCTTGTTGCCGAATCCGACCAGCCCGACCCGGTCGAGCAACCGGTCGATGCGCTCGCGGTCCGGCTTGGTGCCCTTCAGCTCGAACGGCAGCTCGATATTCTTCTCGAGATTCCGCCATGGCAGCAGGTTCGCATCCTGGAAGATCATCGCGATCTGCGGATGCGGCTTGGTGATCGGATCGCCGTCGATGGCGATCCGGCCCCTGGTCAGCGGATGCAGGCCGGCCATCGACCAGAGCAAGGTCGTCTTGCCGCAGCCCGAGGGCCCGATGATGCACAGGAACTCGCCTTCCCGGACGTCGACCGAGACGTCCTCGAGCGCATGAACCGTGCCGGTCTTGGTCTGGTAGATCTTGGTGGCGCCGCTGACCGACAGCTTGGATCTGCCGCCGGTCTTCGAATCCGTTGCGGTCGCTTGCATGTGTGGCTGTCCCTCGCGGCGGTCACACTGGTCGGCCGGACTGCCGGATCGTGCAAGTCCGACAGTCCGGAATATCGTGAAAGCATGTTACAGATCGGAAAAGACATCAACCGCAAATTTCCATCGCCGCGCCGATTCGTGCGAGTCTCGAAGGTCAGGAAATCCGGGGATCGCCTGACCACGCGGTAAATCGCCTCGAACGAGCGGGTGTTTGTCCCGGGGCTTGCGCAACGGCTTGCCCGAGGCCGAATTCGGTGTAATTTTATTTCATCACGGACACGGCCATCGATGGGCTGTTGAAACCGGGGGAGGCAAGGCGTGGAGGAAGGCGCGACCGAGCAGGGCCCGCTCCATCAGGCGACGGATTCACCTGCGTCCACCATCGACATCGTTTCGCGGATTCAACGGGTCGAGACGTCCCTCAGTCCCGCCGAGCGGCGGGTCGCGGAGGCCGTCCGCCAGGACTTCGAGGCGGCCACCCGGCTGACCATCGCCGAGCTTGCCCGGCGGGCGGGTGTCAGCCAGCCGACCGTCACCCGCTTCTGCCGCTCGGTCGGTTCCCGCTCTTTCGGCGAGTTCAAGATCCAGCTCGCGACCACGCTGACCGTCGCGGCCGCCTATCTCAATTCGGACAGGGTCTTCGGCGACGACGCCGGCCAGCTTGCCCATGCCGTGATGATGAACGCGGCCAACGCCATCCGCGAAGGCCTCGATCAGCTCGACACGGCGGCACTGACCACAGCGATCGCCGCGCTTGCCGCCAGCCGGCGTATCGATATCTACGGCCAGGGCAGTGGTTCCGCGGCGATCGCCGAAGACGCGCGGCTCCGCCTCTTCCGGCTTTCCATCCCGGTCGCCGCCTATTGCGATGGCCACCAGCAGCGCATGTCCGCCGCCACCCTCGGCCCCGGCGACACGGTTCTGGCGATTTCGAACAGCGGCCGCACCAAGCCTGTCATCGAGGCGGTCGAGATCGCGCGCTCCTTCGGCGCCGCCGCCATCGCGCTGACCCGCCCGGCGACGCCGCTTGCCGCCGCCGCCGATATCGTCATCGCCGTCACCGTGCCCGAAGTCGGCGATATCCTGAGGCCGTCGCCGTCCCGCTATGCCCATATGGCGATCGTCGATACGCTCGCCACCGGCGTCGCTGCATCGCTTGGCGCGCGTGCCCGCGAGTCGCTGCGCCGCGTCCGCTATACCCTCGCCCGCCTCGGCGTCGCGATCCCCGCGCCGAGTACCGATCCGACCCAGATCATGAGAGACTTGGATTTGCGCGAATGAACCCGATACCCGACGATACCGAGTCCCGTTACGATCACATCTTCCGCAACGCCCTGATCTATGACGGCAGCGACAGCGGCCCCTTTCCCGGGGAAGTCGCCGTCAGGGGCGATCGCATCGCGGCGGTTGCGATACAGGGAACGATCCCGGTCGGCGCGGCGCGCGAGGAGCATGATCTCAAGGGCAAGGCGCTCGCCCCCGGCTTCATCGACAGCCACACTCACGACGACAGGATCGTCCTCGACAGCCCAGGGATGCTCCCCAAGATCAGCCAGGGCGTCACCACCGTCATTGCCGGCAATTGCGGCATCAGCCTCGCCCCGGTCACCTTCGAGGGCAATCCGCCGCCGCCGATGAACCTGCTGGGCGGGCGCGAGGCCTACGCGTTTCCGACCTTCGCCGACTATGCCCGGGCGATCGACGAGGCGACGCCGGGCGTCAACGTCGCCGCCCTGATCGGACATTCCGCCCTGCGGCTCGCCACCATGTCGAATATCGAGGCCAGGGCCAGCGAGGCCGAGATCAGCGCCATGCTGGATCGCGTCGACGAGGCTATGGACAATGGCGCGGCGGGATTCTCCACCGGCCTCTTCTATCCCACCAACGCTGGCGCCGATGCCGGGGAGGTGGCACGCATCGCGACCCGTTTCGCCGAGCGCGGCGGCGTCTACGCCACCCATATGCGGGACGAGACCGCCCACGTGCTCGATTCGATCGCGGAAAGCGTGTCGACAGCCGAGCAGGCCCGCATCCAGCTCATCATCTCCCACCACAAATGCGCCGGCGTCGAGAACTGGGGGCGCACCAGGGAAACGCTGCCCGTCATCAAGGCGGCGGCCGACCGCCTGCCGATCGCCATCGACGCCTATCCCTATGACGCCGGTTCGACCAATCTCCGCCTCGACCTCGTCACCGACGTCTTCCGGATCATGATCACCTGGTCGGAGCCGCACCCGGAGGTCGCCGGTCGCGACCTCTCCGACATCGCGGCCGAATGGGGCGTCGACCTCCACGAGGCGGCCCGCCGGCTCGACCCGGCCGGCGCCATCTACTTCCTGATGAACGAGGAAGACGTCCAGAGGGTCCTGTCCTTCCCGCTGACCATGATCGGCTCCGACGGCCTCCCCCACGACAAGCACCCCCACCCGCGCCTGTGGGGCACCTTCCCGCGCGTCATCGGCCACTATGCCCGCGAGCTCGGCCTCTTCCCGATCGAGATCGCCATCCACAAGATGACCGGGCTGACCGCGAGCGTCTTCAACCTCGAGGACCGCGGCAGGATCGCCGAAGGCTTCTTCGCCGATCTCGTCGTCTTCGATCCGTCGACGATCGTCGATCGCGCCACCTACGAGGATCCGCAGCTTTTCTCCGCCGGCATCGAGAAGGTCTTCGTCAACGGCCGGATGAGCTGGGTGGCCGGAGCGACCACGGTCCATCGCAATGGCCGCCTGGTCGGGCGGCGATCGGCCTGATCGCGAGCCGCGTCCCTAGCGGTTTCGCGCCTCGCGCCCCGAGAACAGCAGCAGCGCCAGGATCAGCGAGCCGAACAGGATGCTGCGCCAGCCGGGCGATGCATTGACCACGGTGATCAGCGCGGTGATCGTCACCAGCAGGATCGCGCCCGGAATGGTTCCGGCATAGGTGCCAGAACCGCCGAGGATCGAGGTCCCGCCGAGCACCACGGCGGCGATCGAGGCGAGCAGATAGGGATCGCCGATCCCGACATAGCCCTGTCCGTTCATGCCGAGCAGCAGGACGCCGGCAAGCCCCGCGCTCAGGCCCCCGATCGCATAGACCGCCATCGTCGTCCGCCGGGTGTTGACCCCGGACAGGGCCGACGCCAGCGGGTTTGCGCCAAGCGCGAAGATCCGCGCCCCGAACGGCGTCGCGTGGAGGACCAGCAGGGTCAGGGCCGAGACCACCACCCAGAGATAGACCGCGGCCGGGACCCCGAGCGGCCGGGCATTGCCGAACCAGTGAAGCAGCGGGTTCTGCGTCGAGACGGCGCTGCCGCCGGCGACCAGGATCAGCACGCCCTGCAGGAAGGTCGCCATGGCCAGCGTCATGATCATCGGATGGACGCGCAGCAGCGCGACGCCGAGGCCGTTGAGGAAGCCGATCCCGGTCGCCGCGGCGAGGATGATCAGCACCGGCACCGTCCCGGTCGGGTCGCCGAGATCGGCGGCCAGCGGGACGCCGACCGCGCTGACCGTGACGATCGCGCCGACCGAGAGGTCGATGCCGCCGGAGATGACGACGAAGGTCTGGCCGATCGCGACGAGGCCGATCACCGCCGCCAGCTCGAGCAGGTAGCGCAGATGGCCGAAGGAACCGAAGCCGGGCTTGGCGAAGCCGGCGACGATCCAGACCAGCACGACGATCAGGAAGGTCAGGAAGGCGCGGTTCTTCAGCAGGCTGCCGATCCGCCGCGGCGGAAAGCGGGTGGTTTCGCTCTCGGCTATGCTCATCGTGGTCCCCTCCGGCCGGTGATTTCGGGCAGCGCCACCGCGCCGATGATGATCAGCCCTTGCGCGACATACTGGGCGACCGGCGGAAAGCCGAGGAAGAACATCACGTTGATCATCACGCTGAGCAGCAGGCTGCCGGCGATGGCGCCGCGCATCGTGCCGCGGCCGCCGAGGAAGCCGACCCCGCCGAGCACCGCCGCCGCGATCGAATTGAGGGTGAAGGCGGTGCCGATCACCGGGTCGCCGGAGCCGGTCTGCGCCGCGACGAAGAGGCCGGCGCCGACCGCCAGCAATCCGCTGATCGCATAGGCGGCGATCCGCGCGATATCGACCGGCACGCCGCCGCGATAGGCGCCGACCGGGTTTTCGCCGGCGGCATAGAGGCTCAGGCCAAGCGGCGTCGCCAGATAGACCTTCCACAGGAGCGCGGTGACGATCAGCAGGATCAGCGCCGCCGGCGTGTTGCCGGCGAGCAGGTCGGAGAACCAGGTCGGGATCGCCCCGCCCGGCCGCGGCAGGATCAGCAGCGCCGCGCCGCCGATGATGAAGGAGGCGGCGAGCGTCACGACGATGGCCGGCAGCCTGAGCCGCACCACGATCACGCCGGTGATCGCCCCGATGGCGAGGCCGGCGATCATCACCACCGCGAGTCCGCCGACGACGCCGAGCGGTCCGGTCATCGTCGTCGCCGCGATCACCGCCCCGAGGCTCACCGTGGCGCCGATCGACAGGCTGATGCCGCCGGTCAGCATCAGGAGCGCCTGGGACATCGAGACCAGCGCCAGCGGGAACCAGCTCTGGGCGAATTTCGACACGCCGCCGACCGTCAGCAGGCCGGGAAAGAGATAGGCATAAAGCGCGACGAACAGCGCGACGACGACGAACAGCCCGCGGACGCCGCGGTTGCGCTGCATCTGCGCCGGCCAGTAGAGCCGGCGGGACGCTGGTCCTGACGTGACGCTCATGCCGCCGCCCGCGCCGCTTCCGCGCCCATCGCCGAGGCGACGATCGCCTCTTCGCTGATTTCGTCACGGGCGAGCATCGCGGCGATCCGCCCCTCGCGCATCACCGCCACCCGGTCGCAGAGATGCACCAGTTCCGGCGTGTCGGAACTCGACAGCACCACCGCCTTGCCCTCGCTCGCGAAGCGCCTGAGCAGGATGTAGATCTCGCGCTTGGTCTCGACGTCGACGCCCCGCGTCGGATCGTTGAGAAGCAGGATGGACGGGTCGCTCGGCATCCATTTCGCCAGCGCCACCTTCTGCTGGTTGCCGCCGGAAAGCGCCTGCACCTGGCGGGTCAGGTCGCCCTTGATCCCGAGATGGTCGGCGAGGTCGCGCGCCAGCGCCCGCTCCTGCGACCGGTTGCGGAGCGACAGCCCGCGCGCCCGTCCGAACTGCGGCAGCATCATGTTCCAGGCGATGGTATGGATGAGATGGAGGCCTTCCCGCTTGCGGTCGGCCGGAACATAGGCGAGGCCGAGGGCGTTCGCCTTCGGCACCGACGATGGAACCCCGGACACGCCCCCGAAGGACGCGCTGCGCGCCGAGGCCGGCAGCGCGCCATAGAGACCGAGCAGCAGGTCTTCCTGGCCCTGGCCGACCAGGCCGCCGATACCGAGCACCTCGCCACGGCGGATTTCAAGGTCGATGTCGCTGAGCGGGCCGGAGGAGAAACCGGCGACGGAAACGATCGTCTCCGTCTCGGGCGTCGGAGTCCAGGGCGGGAAGAGGTCGCCCGGGTCGCGCCCGACCATCAGCCGGACGAGACCGTCCGCGTCGGTGCCGGCGAGCGACTGGTCGGCGGTGACCACGCCGTCCTTCAGCACGGTCACATATTCGCAGAGCCGCATCACCTCGTTGAGGCGATGCGAAATATAGAGGATCGCCGTACCGGCCTCGCGCAGCTTGTCGAGCAGCGCGGTCAGCGTCTCGACCTCATGCGCCGAGAGCGACGACGTCGGTTCGTCGAGGATCAGCACCCGCGGATTACGGAACAGCGCCTTGGCGATCTCGACCATCTGGCGGCGGCCAAGCGGCAGATCGCCGACCGGACGCGCCAGGTCCTCGTCGAGGCCGACCATGTCGCAGACCGCCCGCGCCCGTTCCGCCAGGGTCCCGTAGTCGATCAGCCCCAGGCGGCGCGGATAGGCGCCGAGGCCGATATTCTCGGCGATCGAAAGCTGGCTGGTCAGGCTGAGTTCCTGCTGGACGACGGCAACGCCCGCGCGCCTTGCCTCGGCCGGTGTCAGGCTGGCATGTGGCTTGCCGTCGATCTCGATGGTTCCGCTGTCGGGGACGAGCGCCCCCGACAGCAGGTTGATCAGGGTCGACTTGCCTGCCCCGTTTTCGCCGAGCAGGGCATGGATCCGGCCCGGCGCCAGCGCGATCGAGACGTCGCGGAGCACCGGGTTGCCGAAGAACGACTTGGATACGCCTCGGGCTTCGATGATCGGAGCAGGCATGGTCGCGACAGCTCTACTTGGAGCCGGCGATGATGTCGGCGAACAGCGCCTCGTCCCACGGCGAGAAGATGTAGCCGTCGGCCGGGAAGTCGCCGGCACGGGCCAGATACTCGTCGACGTTGCTGTCGTCGATGATCGGCAGCGGCACCTCGACGAAGGCCGGGATATCCTCGCCCTGGAGCGCCTTGACCGCGATATAGGCGGCGAAGGCGCCGAGCCAGTTCGGCTGCATGGTCGCCCAGGAGGAGAGGCCCTTTTCCTTCCACAGCTCGAGGAACTGGCGGGCATTCTCGCCGGTCATCGGCACCATGTCGCGGCCCTGCTTGTCCATGGCCAGGATGGCGCCGGCGGACAGCGCGCCGCCGAGCGACAGGATGCCGTCGATCTCGGGATGGGCGAAGAGCAGGCTGGTCACCGCTTCCTGGGCGGGCGCGACGTTATAGGCGGTGTTGGTCTCGGCGAGAATCTCGATGCCTGGATTCTCCGCCAGGGCCGCGTTGGCGCCGGCGCGGCGGTCGTCGCTGACCGAGATGCCGGCCGGGCCGTTGAGGACGAGGATCTTGCCCTCGCCGCCGAGCTTGTCGATCAGCCAGCGGGCGGCGGAATCGCCCCACTTGTTGGAATCGGTATTGATCTTCGCGGTGACCTTGTCGGTGTCGACCAGGCTGTCGAAGTTGATGACCGCGATGCCTTTCGAGCAGGCGTCCTCGAGGACGCGCGCCGGAGCGGTCGACGAGCCGGCGATCAGCAGGATCGCGTCGACATCGGCGTCGATCATCGACTGGATCTGCTGGATCTGGACGTTGGCGTCGCCCTGGGCGTCGGTGATGACGAGTTCGTCGACCAGGCCGGCGGCCTTCAGCTTCTCCACCTCGTCGGCGATCGTGCCCTCGGTCTGCTTCATCCAGGTCGGGACCGAATAGATGTTGGCCCAACCCAGCGTGTAGGGGGGCTGGCGTTTTCCGTCGATGCAGTTGGCCGCGGCCTGGGCCTGCGAGGCCAGGCCCATGCAGGCGAACAGGCCAATGCAGGCGGCGCCGGTCGCCGCTTTAAGAGACGATTTCAGCATGTCTTTCCCTCTCCGGTGATTGGTTGGGCGTTCTGCGAATGGCTGCCGGCCCCCGCCGACATTCTGGCCGATGATCCACGGAAATCGGCCCCCCTTGCCTTCATCTTGCCCGACAGTTCCAATATATCGGAAATGCTGCCGATATAGCGGACGAACTTACCCTAGCGTCGTTCCCGCCGGTGGGCAACAAGGGACGCGAAGGAAAAAGGAGGATTCGGCATGGCTACCGACGGAGTCGTAACGGAACTGGCCGCGGGCCGGCGAACACGCGGCCTCGACCGCGCTTTCGAGATACTCGCCTTCCTCCGCGAGCACGGGAAGCCGGCGCGGCCGCACGAGGTGGCGGTCGGCATCGGCGCACCGAAGTCGTCCGTCTACGAACTGGTCAACGCGCTGCTCAATGTCGGCGTGCTCGAATATTCCGACGGCGAGGGGCGCGTCTTTCTCGGTCGCAAGCTCTATTTTCTCGGCCTCGCCTACCAGGCGCATTTCGACCTCACCCGCGAGTGCAAGACCTATCTCCGCGAACTCGCCACCACGACCAGCGAAACCGCCCAGCTCTGCATGCTCGACGGCAACAAATACACCGTCGCCATGATGCACGAGGGGGTCCGCCCCTTCCGCATCAGTTCCGATGTCGGCGAGCCGATCCCGATCCCGTGGACGGCGTCGGGACGGCTTCTCGTCTCGCATATGAGCGACGGAGAGATCCTCGATTTCATTCCGCCGGGCGACTTCGTGCTCCCCGATGGATCGGTGCTGGAACCATCCGTCTTCCTCGCCGAGACCCACGGGGCCCGCGAGGAGGGATTCTTCTCCTTCGACACCCTCACCGACACATTCACCCATTGCTTCGCCGCGCCGATCTATCAGTCCGGCATCACCTGCGCGGCGACGCTCTGCCTGATCGCCCCGCGCGAGGATGCCAGGACGAATTACGACCGCTATCGCGGCATCCTGCTGTCCATGTCGCGGGAACTGACCGAGAAGCTTGCCGGCGATCCGGTCGGCTTCGCCAGGTCCGGCATCGCCTGATCGGCACCCGTCAGCGCGGAGGCAATCCGTCATTGCCGCTGCCGCAGAGAACGGCAACCGCCTTTTCGCCGCCGATGCCGGCATGGCCGTTGAGGACCGCGGCGACCGCGGTGGCGGCCCCCAGTTCGATGGCCAATCCGGTCGAGCGCCACATCCAGCGCGCCGCCTCGATCGGTTCGTCCTCGGGCACCAGCACGAGATCGTCGACGCAGCGTTCCACCGTCTCGAAGTTGATCGGTTCGGTCGTTCGCGCCGCCAGGATCGGGACGTTGGTGACGAAATCCTCGATCATCACGATATGCCCCTCTTCCCGGGCCCGGTAGAGCGTCGGGCAGCCGGCCGTCTCGACCCCGATCAGCCTCACGTCGGGCTTGCGCTGCTTGATCGCCTCGGCGATACCGCTGATCAACCCGCCGCCGCCGATCGAGACCACCACCGTCTCGACGTCCGGCATGTCCTCGAGAATCTCGAGCCCGATCGTCCCCTGCCCGGCGATCACCGGCTCGTCGGCGAAGGGATGGAGCAAGGTCCCGCCCGACTCGCCGGCAATTTGTTTGCCGGCTTCCCAACTCAGGTCCCAGTGCTCGCCGATGACGTGCAGCTCCGCCCCGAAGGAGCGGATGCGGTCGCGGGCGAGCTCGGTCGAGCCGGTCATCACCACGACCCGCGCGGGAATGCCGAGCTCCCGCGCCGCATAGGCGATCGCCGCGCCGAAATTGCCGCCGGAGGCTGTCACCACGCCGTTGGCGCGCTTCTCCTCGGGGATCGACAGCACCGAGTTGAAGGCGCCCCGCGCCTTGAAGGAGCCGGAAACCTGCAGGCATTCCGGCTTGAACCAGAGATTCTCCCGATCGCCCGACGGCGCCGCCGGGACCAGCGGGGTGCGCCGGATGTGGCCGCGCACGCGGATGGCGGCCTGCGCATAGGCGGCGGCGTCCATGGTCAGCCCTTCAGCGCCCCGGCCAGCATCGACTTGCCGATATAGGGATAGGCGAAGAGCCCGAGGATCATCGGCGGCACGATGCCGAGCGTCATCGCCGCGGCGGTCGCGCCCCACTTCACCCCGTAGGAGGTGACGAAGAAGGTCGCGCCGACGGTCACCGGCACCGCGTTCTTGGTGGTCAGGATCAGGCCGAACAGGAACTCGTTCCAGCTATAGACGAAGCTCAGCACCAGCACGGCGAAGATGATC
Source organism: Bauldia sp. (assembly GCF_020442045.1). GTDB lineage: Bacteria > Pseudomonadota > Alphaproteobacteria > Rhizobiales > Kaistiaceae > Bauldia. The sequence goes on from NZ_JAGRLA010000077.1 coordinate 17,678, forward strand.
GGCCGTGCAAGCGGCAGGATCACGTGCCAGAGGATGCCCCACTTGCCGGCGCCGTCGATCTTCGCCGCCGAATCCATCTCCTCCGGGATCTCCTGGATGAAGCCGACGAACAGCACCAGCGCCACCGGGATGTTGATGATGCAGGCGATCAGCGCGAGTCCGGGGATGGTGTCGAGCAGCCCGACGAACTGGAACATCAGGTAGATCGGGATCGCGTAGATGATCAGCGGCAGCGCCCGCACGTTGGTGATCAGCGGCAGCAGCCAGGTCTTGCCGACCTCGTAGCGGACCATGGCATAGGCCGCCGGGAAGGTCAGCACCATCGCCAGCAGCGTCCCGCCGGCGGCGATCAGGATCGAGTTGATGATGTAGCTGACGAGGTCGGTATTGCCGGTGAACAGCACCTCCTCGTAATTCCCCAGCGTCGGCGCGAACAGCCAGACCGGCGGGCTGGTATTGATGTCGCCGGCGGTCTTGAAGGAGGTGATGATCGTCGCGAGGATCGGCAGGTTCAGGATGAACGCGATCAGGATGAAGGCGGCCCAGCGCAGCGCATGGAGCAGCCGGCTGAGCGGCGTGCGGCGGGTGACGATCATGCCGGCGCCCTCCGCACCGCGAGGCGTAGCGCCGCGTAGAGCAGCGCCAGCGAGGCGATCAGCAGCATCACCGAGACGGCGACCGCCTCGCCGATTTTGCTCTGTGTGAAGAACAGCTTGTAGATGTAGATGCTGATCGAGGTCGTCTCGTTGCCGGGACCGCCGCCGGTCAGCACGAAGATGTGGTCGAAGACCCGGAACGAATCGATGAAGCGGATGAAGGCAACGATGATGATCGACGGCAGGATCACCGGCAGCGCGATCAGCCGGCCGAACTTGGCTCCCGTCGCCCCATCGACCGCCGCGGCCTCCTCGAGTTCGCCCGCCACCGACTGGCGCGCGGTCAACATGATCAGGAAGGCGAAGGGGGTCCATTGCAGGACCTCGATGGCGATCACCGTCTCGTAGATCCAGTTGCGGCCGAGAAGGTTGATCGGCAGTCCCATCATCGAGAGATAGGCCGGCACGATGCCGGTGAACTCGTTCAGGATCAGCCGGTACATCACCCCCATCAGCGCCGGCGACACCATCATCGGCAGCATCAGGATGCCGGTCAGCCACGGCCGCTTGGTCAGGATCGGATGGAGGATGAAGACCATCGCCAGCCCGAGCCCCACCTCGAGCACCGTGCAGATGACGGCGAATTTCAGCGAGAAGCCGAGGGCAGCCCACATATTCGGGTTGCCGACCGCCTGGACATAGTTGGCGAAGCCGACAAAGGCGGTGCCGGCCAGGTCGTAGATCGAGACGTTCGAGAAGCTGTACCAGAGGTTGGCGAGCGTAGGGAAGCCCAGCATCAGCGCCAGGAAGACGCAAAGCCCGATCAGGAAGACACGGGCATTGGCCCGCTCCGTTTCACGAACCCCCGCTTCTCTATGCGCCATCGGCCTGTCCACGAACCACCGGAAAAAAGAAATCGGCCGCCGACCAGATCAGTCGGTCGACGGCCGCAGGAGGAAAGACGGCTTACTTGCCGTAAGCTTCTTTCATATAGGCCACGACATTGGCGATCGCGGTGTCCTGGTCGAGGGCACCATTCCAGTAGGCGGTGAAATTCTCCGCCATGTTGGAGTAGACGCCGAGCGCCGGCGCCGCCGTGCTGCCGTTCATGACGATTCCGTATTTGCCGGTATGCTCGCCCATCTTGAGCATGTCGGGCCGGTCGCCGGCGACCGCCTTGATGATGTCTTCGACCACCGGCGGCTGGCCGCCCTCCTTGGCGTACAGGCTCATCGCGTCCTGGGAAGCGAGGAAGGCGAGGAAGGCCTTCGCCTCGTCCTGCTTGTCGGACGCCTTGTTGATGCCGAGGCCGAGCGCGTGGAAGTGGGTCTTCGGTCCCTCGGAGCCGGCCGGCTCATGGGTGATGTCGAACTTGCCGGCGATCGCCGGATAGTCGTCGGCGTTGACGAATTCGGCATAGGCCGCCGACCACTGGATGAAGAAGGCGACCTGGCCGGTGCCGAAGGCGCCGTTGGCCTCGGCATATTCATAGCTGTTCGAATCGCCCGGCGTCGCTTCCCACTCGGTGATCTTCTTGAAGATGTCGAGAGCCTTGCGATAGGCATCCGAGTCGACCGTGATGTTGCCGTCGGCATCCATCCAGTTGCCGCCGTAGCTCGCGGCACTTCCCTGCCAGATCATGATGTTGAACAGCAGGTTCTTCATCTGCAGCACGGTGCCGTAGCGGACCGGGCTGTCCGGGTTGATCGACTGGGTGAAGAACAGGGCCGAGGCCATGAAGTCGTCCCAGGTCCAGTCGTCCGGCTTCTTGGGCTCCATCTTGGTGCCCATATACTTCTCCGAGATCTCGCCGTATTTCGCCTTCCAGTCGTCATTGGAAAGCAGCTCGTCGATGAGGTCGGTGCGGTAGTAGAGAAAATGCAGGCTGAGGTCGGTCGGGATCCCGTAGACCTTGCCCTCGTAAGCCTGCGAGTCGATGGCGCTTTGCGGGAAGACCTTCATCACGTCGTCGGTGATCAGGTCGTTGATCGGCACCATGAAGGGCGCGTATTTGCCGACGTTGTAGGTCGCCGTCAGCATCACGTCGAATTCCTTCGAGCCGGCCGCCGCGTCCGCCAGCATCTTGTCGAAGAAGTTGTCGCGGCTGAAATAGAGCAGCTCGGCCTTGCTGTCGGAGGTCTCGTTGTACTTGTCGACGACCTTGCGGAGCGCCGCCTCGGCCGGCCCGCCCGGCCAGGCGAGGATGGTGATGTCGGCAAGCGCGGCCGTCGACAATGCGGCGGAAAGGACCGCCGCGCCGGCGGCGGCGATAAGTCTGGATGTCCTCATCATAGTTCCCCTCTGTTTTGTCTTCGACGGAAATCGGGACCCGGATCGGATCTGGCAGCTACTTGCCGTAAGCTTCCTTCATATAGGCCACGACATTGGCGATCGCGGTGTCCTGGTCGAGGGCACCATTCCAGTAGGCGGTGAAATTCTCCGCCATGTTGGCGTAGACGCCGAGCGCCTCGGCCGCCGTGCTGCCGTTCATCACGATACCGTAATTGGCAGCGTTGTTGCCCATCATCAGCATGTCGGGCCGGTCGGCAGCCACCGACTGCATGATCCTGTCGACCACCGGCGGCTGGCCGCCTTCCTTGGTGTACAGGGTCATCGCATCTTCCGAGGAGAGGAAGGCGAGGAAGGCCTTCGCCTCGTCCTGCTTGTCGGACGCCTTGTTGATGCCGAGGCCGAGCGCGTGGAAGTGGGTCTTCGGGCCTTCCGGGCCGGCCGGTGCGTGGGTGATGTCGAACTTGCCCGCGATCGCCGGATAGTCGTCGGCATTGATGAACTCGGCATAGGCCGCCGACCACTGGATGAAGAAGGCGACCTGGCCGGTGCCGAAGGCGCCGTTGGCCTCGGCATATTCATAGCTGTTCGAGTCGCCCGGCGTCGCCTCGAGCTCGGCGATCTTCTTGTAGATGTCGAGCGCGGTCCGGTAGGCGTCGGAGTCGACGGTGATGTTGCCGTCGGCATCCATCCAGTTGCCGCCATAGGCGGCGACGCTGCCCTGCCACACCATGATGTTGAACAGGAGGTTCTTCATCTGCAGCACGGTGCCGTAGCGGACCGGGCTGTCCGGGTTGATCGACTGGGTGAAGAACAGGGCCGACGCGATGAAGTCGTCCCAGGTCCAGTCGGCGGGCATCTTCGGCGCCATGGCCTGGCCCATGTATTCCTTCGAAATCTCCGCGTATTTCGCCTTCCACGCGTCGTTGGAAAGCAGCTCGTCGATGAGGTCGGTGCGGTAGTAGATGAAGTGGACGCCGAGATCGGTCGGGATGCCGTAGACGTGCCCGTCGAAGCTCTGCGAATCGATCGCGCTTTGCGGGAAGACCTTCATCACGTCGTCGGTGATCAGGTCGTCGATCGGCACCATGAAGGGCGCGTATTTGCCGACGTTGTAGGTCGCCGTCAGCATCACGTCGAATTCCTTCGAGCCGGCCGCCGCGTCCGCCAGCATCTTGTCGAAGAA
>NZ_JAGRLA010000078.1 GCF_020442045.1 Bauldia sp.
AACGTCGTGAGACAGTTCGGTCCCTATCTGCCGTGGGTGTAGGAGAATTGAGAGGATCTGTCCTTAGTACGAGAGGACCGGGATGGACGTACCTATGGTGGACCTGTTGTGGCGCCAGCCGCATAGCAGGGTAGCTAAGTACGGACGGGATAACCGCTGAAAGCATCTAAGCGGGAAACCCACCTCAAAACGAGTTCTCCCTTGAGAGCCGTGGAAGACGACCACGTTGATAGGCCGGGTGTGGAAGTGCGGCAACGCATGGAGCTTACCGGTACTAATAGCTCGATCGGCTTGATCACTCTCATTATCCGTGTCCGCCGGACAGGGAAGATGACCAGACAGCTTCGCCAGACATGAAGACGCCCCAGCGCGGGGCGGGCTTCATGCACAAGTCTGCGTTTCGCCGGCCTGGTGGTTCTTGCGAGGAGCCCAGAACCCGATCCCATTCCGAACTCGGCCGTTAAACTCCTCCGCGCCGATGATACTTCGTCTCAAGACGCGGGAAAGTAGGTCGCTGCCAGGCCTGCCAAGCGCAGACACGCGAAAGCAAAGCTTCGGGATATCTTCTCTTGACGAAGCCTGACAGAAAAACGCCGCCCTTCGGGGCGGCGTTTTTATTTGTGCCGATCGATGCGCCGGCATGCGCCTGGTCGATGGCGGGCGGCCGGATCGCTCCGGCCGGCTGGCCTCGCCTCACCACATCATGGTCCAGTAGATCGGCGGCAGCTCCTCGTCGTCGCGCGGCTGGAAGGATTTCTGCCAGTCGCGGAACATGCCGCGCAGGCCGCGCTTTTCCGGATCCATGCTGGCAATGCGCTCGTTCATGTCGCGAAGGCGGCGGACCAGCGTCTTCATGAACAGGATGGCGCGTTCCGGATCGCTCTGGATCGAGCCGATGAATTCCTCATAGGTGGTGGCGACGCATTCGGTATCCGTCACCGCCCTGACGGTGGCCGAGCGCGGCCCGGGATCGATCAGGCTCATCTCGCCGAAGACCTCGCCGGCATCGAGGGTACCGACCGCCTTCTCCCTGCTGCCATCGCCGACGACGACCTCGACCTGGCCCCTGACGATGAGGAATGCGGTACTGCCCTGGTCCCCCTCCGCGATGATGATGTCCCCGGCATTGAAGGCGACGGTCTTCATCTCGTGTCTCCCGATTCAACCTGCAGGTCGTTGGTGATCCCGCCGTCACGATAGTCGAGCCGCCCCGCCGGGCATAGGGACGAATCGCGCCAATCCGCCTTTGTCGGGCCGGACGCGGATAGGGGTGCCGCCGATCGGACACCCCGCCGGCGACGGGGCAGGGCTTTCCCGCTTGTCTTTGCCCACTGGTTTCTGGAACAATTTCAGATTGTCGCCCCCGGCCGAGCACCCGAGGCGACAGAGGGGGGCATAGGAAATGGACTATGCGTCGTTAATCGGCTTCTTCGCGGCGGGCGTCAGCATCGCAACCATGTCGATGAAGACGATGGTGCCGCTGCGCATCGTCGGCATCTGCAGCAACATCACCTTCGTCATTTACGGCCTGCTGATCTGGAGCCTGCCACTGCTGGCGCTGCATGCGGTGCTGCTGCCGCTCAACGTCTATCGCCTTCGCGAGATGCTGAAACTGATCCGGGACGTCAGGACGGCCAGCGAAGGCAGCCTGTCGATGGACTGGTTGCGGGCCTATGCGACCGAGCGCGCGATCGTCGCCGGCGACATCCTGTTCCGCAAAGGCGACGCGGCCAACGAGATGTTCCTGCTCGTCGCCGGCCGCCTGCGCCTGAGGGAGCTCGACATCGAACTCGAGCCCGGCGTCGTCGTCGGCGAAATGGGGCTGCTGGCGCCGGGGCGGGAGCGGACGCAGACGCTCGAATGCATCGAGGATGGGGAGGTTCTCCGCGTCACCTATGACAAGATACGTGAGCTCTATTTCCAGAACCCCTCCTTCGGCTTCTACTTCCTGCAGCTCACCACGTCGCGCCTGTTCGAGAATATCGGGCGGCTCGAGACACGGCTGGCCGAACGCGAGCGGGAAGTCGAGCATCTCCACCGGAAGGCGGCGGAATAGCGCATCGGCGGCGCGCGACGGGCGTCGCCCGCGGCCTCACTCGACCGGGGTCACCGCCGGCGGCTGCCATTTCTCCTGGATGATCGGTGCCTTCGGCCCATAGGCGCGGAAGGTCAGCGAGAAGGGGCTGCCCGCCCTGGAAGGAAGCCAGTTGCTCTCCGGCACGCCCTCCACCGGCTTCGGCCCGATGGCGATCTTCATCGACCCGTCGGGCTCGGGCACGAGGTCCGAATAGGTGTTGAAGTTGTAGCGATTGAGCGAATTCGACACGACCTTGTAGTCGGGAACGCCGACGAGGATGACCGACCAGTAGGAATTGACCTGGGCTTGCGGCAGCGCGTCGGCGGGAAAGTGCATGACATAGCTTGCCGAACCGTCGAGCTCCTTGTCGTTGGAATCGCGCAGGCCGACGAAGTAGATCACTTCGCTCGGCACGTTGGCCCAGATGCCGAGGAGGTTGGCGGACGTCCGGGCCCGGTAGTCGGCGCCGTAATTGCCGCTCCGGTCGGCGACCATCCAGTGGTTGAGATAAGGTACCGATTTCGTCAGGGCATAGTCCAGGAAGCCCGGGATGACCTTATCCTTCAGCATTCCGTCGATGCTCGCTCGGGCCTCATCGCCGGAGGCGACGTAATCGGCGATCGCGTAAACCTGCTGCTGCGTCTGCGCGGCAAGGGGGTTGATGTCGAGTGCGCTGGCCAGGATCGGCCCGGCATGATCGAAGATGGTGGAATCGACCAGCTTCTCGTTGTCGATCTCGGGGATGGTCGGCGGCGGCGCGATCCTCGGGGTCCCCATCGACCGGAGCATGAACTGCTTCTGCAGCGCGACGGCGCCCTCCGGATCGCCCTTCAGCTCGACCCGGCCCAGCAGCTTCGCCTTACGGCCATGGAGGGTGATCCTGACGGCGCCTTCAGGGATCGGCGCGGTGCTGCCGGGAGCGACGAAGGCGAAGGTGCCGTAAGGCATCGAGGGGAAGGTGCGTTGGTTGATGTTGACGATCACCTCGCCCCATTCGTCGAGGATCTGAACCGTGTAATAGCGCCCCTCGATCTTCGGTACTTCGAGCAGGGCCGGCGTATCGTCGTCGACCGCGATCCAGGCCTCCAGATAGGCCACGTCGAGATTCGGATTGACGAAATCGGCGGTGCCGAGCGGGTTGTAGTGGATGACGTTATATTCGAAATCCGCCGCCGCCGCGTCGATATGCTCCTGCCGGATCGCCAGGCCGCGACCGAGAAGATAGACATAGGCGTCGCTCAGCGTCTCTTCGTCGGGTGCATCGGCAGCGAAGGCCGGGACCGACGCGAGCAGGATCGCCAACACCGCCGCTGATATGGCCGCGATCGGCCGGACGAGAAGGCTTCGGGTCACAAGGGTCATCGCTTTCCTTCCGGATTTCTTGTCGCCTCGGAGCGGAGCCGGCATCAGCGACGCCACACGCACTGCGCGCGGCGGCTCGAACGCCCCTGGTCCGAGCAATAGCGTGCGGCCGGTCGGTGAGGCAAGCCGGGCAATCACCTGCGTCGCCGTTTCGGCCACGATCCCGGTCGTATGAAAGGCACGGCTATCGCCGGTACCCCGGCACGCGGCTGAGGGTCCATGCGACGGGGTCGTCGACCCAGGCATGGGTGACGAAGTCGTCGTGGACGAGGTCCGGGTCGGTGGCGAAGAAGGCGACCGTGCCCGGCGTGAGTTTTGACGGCAGGCGGCGCGAGAAGCGCGTGCCGCGCTCGGTCAGGAGCTGGCGCAAGACCGCGTTGTTGGCGGCGGCGGATTCGGTGAAGGCGCTGAACAGAAACGCGGACTCCTTGTTGGCCGCGATCCAGCCGGCGAACTGGTCCTCCTCGGCATAGACCGCGTCGAGGAGCACGAGCCCGAGGATGCGGTCCGCCGCCCCGCCGACGCCGACGGCGAAGGCGGCCGGATTGTAGCCGCCGCTATAAGCGACGATGACGACCGGGAGCTTCGCGAAGGCGGAGGCTTTCGACTCGTCCCCGTAGACGGAGGCGATCCTGCCCGCCGCCTCGTCGAGGTAGCGCGCGAAGATGCCCGGCGTCCAGAAGTTGCCGGAGCTCGAATCGAGCGCATCGACCGCGAATTGCGGCGCGAGGAGAACGGCATTGAGCCCCGACTTCGCGACCTGATGCGGGACCCGCTGGCGGTCGACGACGTCACGGGAGAGCGTCGCCTGGTTGCCGTGGAAGAAGACGACGATGACCGCCGGATGGTCGATGTCGAAGCCCTTCGGGACGTAGATCAGCGAGCGCCGGTCGGAATAGGTCTCGTCCTCCCAGTAGACCTTGCCGGCGCGCGGCGAGGTATGGCCGTGGCGGCCGTTCTCGACCGTGTCGATGAAGGGGATGTCCTTGCGCGGGATGATGCCGCGATAGGGGAAGGGCGCATTCTCGAACGAGACATAGGCGCCCTTCGCCTCGGCGAGGGGCGCGGAGGTGGCGGGGCCGTTGCCGTTCATCAAGGTCGCCACTCCACCGGTCAGGGCGAGCGCGACGCCGAGCGCCCGCCGACCCGCCTGTCCGCCGCTGGTCACGCCGGCTCCGGCGTCGCGCGGTCGCGGAGCGGGGTCAGCAGCGCGAACAGACCGGCGATCGCCAGGAGGTAGGCGACGGCGCTGGTATTGAGCACCGCCGACAGGCCGAAGGCCGTCGCCAGGATCGGCACCAGGGCGGCGCCGACGACGGAGAAGCACCCGTTGATGCCCCATGCCCAGATGAACATCTCGTCCTTCCCGAGCCGCGCCAGCCAGGTCATGGCGACCGCCATCGGGAATCCCATCAGGAAGGCCGGCGGCGCGATCAGCGCGAAGCATATCGCAAGACGCCAGCCATAGGCAGTCGTGCCGATCCACCCAAGCAGCGGATCGAGCAGGGAGCCGTAAGCGAAAAGGAGCGCGGCGATGGTGACGAAGATCACCGGCATCACCGTCCGGGCGCGATCGGTGAAGCGTGCCGACACCAGGCTGCCGAGGCCGGAGAAGACCAGCATGCCGGCGATCAGCACCGAGGCCGAGACCGTTGGATGGGCGAGCGACAGCGTGAAGCGGCTGATCAGGCCGACCTCGACCACGATGTAGCCAAGCCCGAGGCAGGCGAAGTAGAGCACCGTGCCGGCCTTGCCGGGCGTGCGGCTGAAGGCGGCGCGCCAGGCGAAGACGACGGGGATGATCACCAGCGTCGCCGCGAGGGCGCAGGCGATCGCCAGCGTCGCCCAGAGCAGCAGATAGCCCCACTCGTCCTGGAAGAGCTCCAGCCGGTCGACGGTCCGGGTCAGGTCCTGGGGTTTCACATAGGCGGCGAAATAGGGCCTGTCATTGGTCAGCGGCCGGGTGTCGAAGAGGTAGGCGTCGGCGAAGGCCGGCCAGTCGTGGCTGACGAGCGCCCGCCAGGCGAGCCGGGCGACCTCGACCGACGGCAGCGGGGTCGCATCGCCGTCGTCGATTTCGTCGTCGGTGCCCTCGGTGGTCGGGTCTTCCGGCGTGGGCGCGGGTTGCGCCGCGCTGCCATCGCCGAAGATCGATTGCCGGTAGTCGTCGAGGACGTCCCTTTCCATGGACGCCTCGTAGACCAGGCCGGGCGAATAGATCTCGTCGAAGGACATCTCCTCCGTATAGGCGCGGAGCCTGTCGATCTCCTCCGCGGTGAAGCCGCCGCGCTTGTAGAGGACCGTGGTGGTGGACAGGTAGCTCGAAGCGACAAAAAGGGCGTTCGCGGCGGTCGCCGGATCGAATTCCTCGGCCGCCTCGCTGATGGTGGCGTAGAGCTTGAGGATCGATTTCGGCGGCTCCTCCTTGTTCCACAGCGTGACCGAGAGGATGCCGCCGTCGGCCAGCGCGTTCATGTAGTCGAGCATCGCCTCGCGGGTGTAGGTGTATTTCTCGACGATGGCGAAGCCGCCCGGGTTGGAGAGCCCGACCGAGTCGGCGAGGCTGAGGTCGATGACGTCGTAGCGCTTGTCGGTTTCGGCGAGGAAGAGCCGCCCGTCATAGTCGACGATCGCGACCCTCGGGTCGTCGACCAGATCGCTGGTGAAATCGCGCAAGGGGTCGGTGCGGAACGCGGCGAGCACCGCGGGGTTGCCGATCGCGGCGGTGACGCGGGGCGCCCCGGCGGCAAGGGCGACCATGGTCGAGATGCCGCCGCCGAACTGGACCACGAAGGTCTCCGGCTCGTTCTTGACGACGTAAGGGTAGTAGCTCGGCAGATAGAAGAAATAGTCGCGCTCCGCCTCGTCGAGCGCACGCATCACGCCTTCGGGGCCGTCGCCGTCGATATACATGCCGACGAAGGTGTTGGGTGGCAAGTCCGGAAGGTTGAAGGCCGCGTTGTCCGACTGACCCGGCGCGAAGTGCATGTAGGAGCTGGCGTAGACCTGGAGGTCGCCGAAGGGCGAGACATTGCGGTAGACCCGCTCCGCGTCCGGAAAATTCCTGGCATAGGCGACACCCTTGTAGGGCGAGGTGGCGATTGCCGGGATATCGAGGGCGCCGGGCAGGAGGTGATAGCCGCCGATGGTGACGGTCGCGATCGCCAGAAGGGCGGCCAGCCCGCGCCGTTCGGCGAGGCCGAGGTGCCAGGAAAGGCCGCCGAAGGCCCAGAGCAGGAGAGGGAAGGCGATGATCGCTTCCGGCGCGAGGAGGTACATCGCGCCGAGGATGCCGAGCCCGGCGATGCCCGAGCCGGTCAGGTCGGCGAAATAGGCGCGGCTGAAGGCCTCCCGGCTCTTGAGAAAGACGATGCCGAGGAAGAAGGCGGCCGCGAGGAACGGCATCAGGTAAAGCAGGAAATTCGCCAGCAGGCGCCACTTCTGCGACGGGTCGGAAACCAGGAAGACCGGATTGAAGGGCAGCGCCTGCGCGATCAGCGTCGCGGCGACGGTCAGCGGGCCGAAAAGGACGAGGGCCGTGCCACCCGCGCCGCGCCAGTGACGGTCGAACCATGGGCGCGCAAGGCACATGATGACGCTGGCGAGGCCGAAGCCGAGCATCGCGAGGCTCACCACCAGCGAGCCGAAATGCACCCAGCTGCCGACCGCGAAGACGCGCATGAGCGCTATCTGCAGCGCGATCACGGCGCCGGCGACGAAGGCCACGGCAAGGTAAAGGGCCAGGTTGGCCGGTCCGGCAAAGGGCGCGTCCCGTGCCGCAGCGGTGGCGGGCGTCATCGGCGGGGGACCATCGCCCTACTGGTTGTGGGTGCCGACAATCTCGTCGCCTTCGAGCTTGGTGAACGGCACGAAGGGCACCACCGATCCCCTGTAGATGTCGGACCGCTTGACCCGGACGCCACCGAGAAGCCCCTTCTTCTTTTCGACCTTCAGCACATGCTGGGCGCCGGGCGGACCGATCGGGATGACCATGATCCCGCCGACCTTGAGCTGGCGGAGCAGCGGCGGCGGAATGTGGTCGATACCGCAGGTGACGATGATCTTGTCGAACGGCGCGGCCTCCTCCCAGCCGTAATAGCCGTCGGCATTCTTGGTGGTCACCGCCTGGTATTCGGTATAGCCGCGGGAGATCAGCTTGTCGTAGACGCCGCGCGTCCTCTCGGCGAGCGGCTTGATGATCTCGATCGACCAGACCTTGTCGGTGAGATTGCAGAGATAGGCCGACTGGTATCCGGAGCCGGTGCCGACCTCGAGCACCTTGTCGCCGCGCTGGACGTCGATTGAACTGGTCATGCGACCGACCAGATTGGGGCCGGAAATGGTGACGCCGTAGCCGATGTCGAGGAAATCGCGGTCATAGGCCCGCGCCAGGTTCTTCTCCAGGCAGAATTCCTCGCGGGGAGTCATCAGGAAGGCCCGCTTGTCGCGATCCGTGAACAGGTCGCGATGTCCGACCATATGCTCGAAGCGGTCGTAGCGCCGGCCGAGCAGATCAGGGTCCTCGCCGCGATTGGTCACCATCCATGCAATGTAGATGTCCTTCGACGTCGTCGGCGGCATGGCGCGCCAGTCATAGAGGACGGGCACGTCCGCCAGGCCCCGCCGGGGCAGCAGCGCGGAGCCCGCGAATGCGGCCGCGCCGCCGATCATGAAGTCGCGTCTGTTCACGTCGTCCGTCCCGTTGTCTGTCCTGTTCAGTCGGGCTTGTCTTGAAGGGCAGGATACAGACCCGACCGCCGTGACGGAAATAAGATCACGCCTCCCACCTCTTCGAGACGATCCGGCGTCCGGCCGAAGCCGCCTCCGCGCGCCCCGGCGGCGGTGGCCCAGGAGCCCGCCGCCGGCGAAATTCAGATCAGCTATCAGACTGATACAAAAGCGAAATTCGACGTAGCCCGCAACAGACCCCAGGGATTGACCGCGGGGTGGATCAGGCGCTGCGACCGGTTGACCATGATGGAGATAATTCCGGTCGCGCAGAAGGCCCGCGGCCAGGACATGTCATGACCAGGCCCTGTGGCCCGATCGACCCGGGACGAGAGGCCGGCGGCAGAACGAAATCACCCGTCCGGCCGGTGCCGACCGGGCGAAGGCGCGCCGGCAATCGCCCGTCGAGGCCGGACTTGCCGGGTCCGGCCTCGAAACCGCTCCGCGATCGCTACCCCATGACAAAGACCGCCTTCTCGGTCTTTCGTTGGTCGAAGAGACGGAACGCGGTCTCCGCCTCATCGAGGCGGAAGGTATGCGTCGCGAGCCGCTCGAGATCGATGTCGCGGGACACGATCGTGTCGACGATGTCCGCGTATTCGTGGATGCCGAAATACCACGAACCGATGAGGCTGACCTGCTTGCGGATGAGCTGGTCGCTGGGGCGGATCGTGGTCTCGGCCGCCTCGCCGACGAAGGCAACCCGGCCCAACGGCTTCACCGCATCGAGCGCCATGTTCTGCGCGGCACCGTTGCCCGAGCAATCGATCGCAGCCGACAGGCCGACCCCACCGGTGAAGGCGTCGAGACGCTCGCGGGCGGCAGCCGCCGTCGGGTCGATGGTGAGATCGGCGCCGAGATCCTCGACGAAAGCACGGCGCTCGGCGATCGGGTCGAGCGCCACGACGCGGCCGCCGAGCGCCTTTGCCGCCAGGACGCCGCTCGATCCCATCGGCCCAAGGCCCCAGATGCCGATCGTCGACGCGCCGGACACGCCGAGCTTGCGGCAGGCACTGAACAGGGTGCCGAAGGCGTCGGTGGAAATCGCCGCCGCGACATAGGACATCGAATCCGGGATGGCCAGGCAGTTCCGCTCCGGCACCACCAGATACTCGGCATTGCCGCCATCGGCGGTGAAGCCGAGGCAGGACCAGTCCCGGCAGAGATGGAAATTGCCCATCCGGCAATAGCCGCAGACGCCGCAGCCGACGGCGAGGTAGACCGCGACACGGTCGCCAATCGTGAACTGGCGGACGCCCTCGCCGGTCCTGACGATCCGGCCGGCCGGCTCGTGGCCGGTGATGTTGCCGCCGGCCTTGCCGCCGCCGACCACGGCGTTGCCGTAGTAGAGACTGAGGTCGCTGCGGCAGATGCAGGATGCCTTGACCTCGATCAGCACCTCGCCGACCCCGACCGAAGGAACATCGACCTCGCGGATCTCGACCTGCCTGTTGCCCGGAAGAAAGACGGCCTTCATCAACCCGCTCCTCCCCTGCCGCTACGAGACGAGCGGCTTGACATATTCGTAGGCCCGCCGGGCGATGTTGTCGGGCTCGACGGCGCGCGTATCGAAGCCGATCTCCATGGTCAGGTAGCCGTCAAAGCCGACCTCGCGAAGCGCGTCGATCAGGGCCGGGTAGTCGACCTTGCCGTCGCCCGGCGCCGAGCGAGCGACGTCGGCAAGATGGACGTGGCCGAGGTCCCTGCCCATGCGGCAGACGTAGTCGGTCGGCACCTCGTTGCGGTAGAGGCAGTGGTAGGTGTCGAACATCACCTTGACGTTCCGGCGGCCCGACTCCCGCATCAGGCGGAGCGCGCCATCGCAGGTCTCGACGAGGTTGCTGTCGGCCGATGTCGGCTCGACGACGACCGTCACGCCGAGGTCATCGGCATAGGCCGCGACGTCGGTCAGCGCATCGCGGGTCCAGTCCCATGCCTGCTCGGCCGGCGTGCCGAAGACCTGCCATCCGGCCACGTAGAGGAGCGTCTTCCCGCCGAGGTCGGCGCACAGCCTGGCGACTTTCCTGTACTGGTCGATGGCGGCGTCGCGTTCCGCCGCCAGCGGCGAAGCGACGTTGAAACCGGGGCCGCCGCCCGGCGCCGGCAACATGCTCGACACGGCGATGCCATTGTCGTCGAGGTGCCGCCTGATCCCGGCCCGGGCCGCGTCGTCGAGATAGTCGGGATAGGCGTGAGGCGCCGCGGCCCCGATCTCGATCCCGTCATAGCCGATCCGCGCCAGGCGCCGGATCGTCTCATCGAGGGGATAGGAGGGCACCCAGACCGGAAAGCTGGAATAGACCCAGGTATTGAAGGCAAGTCGCATGACGTCCCTCCGGCATTACTCCCGCTCCAGGGCGTGAACGACGACCGCCAGGGGCTGCTCCATGCAGTCGGCCTCGCGCCGCCAGTCGGCGAAGGCGCCGTAGGCCGACCAGATGGTCGAACCGGTCGGCATCTCGGGGTACTCGTTCTCGCCGTTGGTTCCCCAGTTGACCCAGCCGCTGTCGTAGCGCTGGACGATCTGCATCCGCGGCACGACCCGGTTGACGTAGCGGACGAAGGCGTAGCCGCTGAGCGGGCTATACTCGCAGGTCTTCTGCGCATTCAGCGGAAAGATGGTCTGCTGCGGCTCGCGGTTCACATCCACCGCATCCTCGGTGAACTTCATCAGGTTGTGGTCGCGGTCGGACCAGACGATGTCGTTTGCCGACCGCCAGATGCGGTCGACCTCCTCGCCGAGGACGCCTTCCGGCAACGCCCCTTCGATCACGCAGAACATCCGCCAGTAATTGTCCCAGTGCCAGCTTGCCGGGTCCTCGCTGCGGTCGATGCCGAGCTTGTCCATCGCCGCGTTGACGGCCTCGGGATTGCGTGCCTGCAGGTCGCGGAGGCGCTCCAGAAGGATCTCGGCATAGAGGTCGCCGGCGCGATAGCGGGTGCCGTCGTGATGGCGGTAGGTGGACAGGCGGAGGTTGTTCTTGCCGCTCTCGATCTCGTCTCCGACCGTGATGCGGTTGCTGCATGGCCGGCCGTCGATCGTCGTCTCGTAGTCGTCGACATAGTAGCTGCGCACGAACCAGTGCGAGCCGTAGTAGAAGGTCCACCATATCTCGATGGTCTTGCCGCGGAGCTCCGGCAGCAGGCCGTCCGGCACCGTGCCGCGCATGCGGTAGCGGCACATGACCGGTCCCTCGACCACCGGCTGGACATCGATCACCATGTGGGCCGGCGGATTGACCAGTCCGTTCTCGGGCGTGAAGAAGGGGCCGTAGACGCCGCCAAAGGCGTTCTTGTTGCCGTGGATCAGGTTGATCGCCTGATCCTTGTGCTCGAAGTGGCGGATGCCCCATTTGCTGCCGCCGTCGCCGCCACCGGTGCCCCGGCAGATCTCCAGTTCGTAGATGCCGGTGTCGAGCCGCCGGACCCCGTCGCCGAGCTTCGGGTCGAGCAGACGGATTCCATCGCCTTGCAGCGGGCCCGGAGCGTCGCCGAGGAGCGCGTAGTAGCGCGCTCGGCCCTCCCCCGGCGCGAGGTCGGCGATGAAGCAGACCGTGGCGAAGGTCAGCCGTCCGTCGTCGCCAGCGGTCGCGGCGGTGACCTGGCTCAGCACCGGTTCTCCGGCCTCGGTGACGATGACGATGCCGTCGCCGGCGGGGCGATAGATCGGGAATGTCAGCGTGACCTCGACCGGCTCGCCGGATCGGCCGCGGCCAGATGCATCGACCAGGTCGATTGCAACGCGGTAGCGGAAGGACGCCCGCCAGTCCTTGCTCATGTCAGCCCTCCCAGGTCATGCATCGAGGCGTTCGCCGGTTTCCGAATCGAAGAGATGGATGTCGGCCGGATCGGCCGAGACGTTGATATCCTCGCCCGCCGAAACCAGCACGCGATCGGTCGTCTGGATCAGGATTTCGGAATCCGCCCAGCGACAGAGCAGGATGGTCTCCACCCCGGTCGGCTGCACGTCCTTGACGGTGCCCCGGAGCGGCCCGTCGCCGACGATGCGCAGGTGGTGCGGGCGGATGCCGATCGTCGCCGGTCCCGATGTCCGGCGGGTGCCGGCCTCGCCGAGCGGCACCGGCGCCTGGCCGGGGACGCGCAACACGAGTCGGGAGCCATTGGTGGCGAGTTCGCCGTCGATGAAGTTCATCGCCGGCGAGCCGACGAAGCCGGCGACGAAGCGATTCTTCGGCTTGTCGAAGACCTCGAGCGGCGATCCGATCTGCTCGATGATGCCGCCATTCATCACCACGATCCGGTCGCCCATGGTCATCGCCTCGACCTGGTCGTGGGTGACATAGATGGAGGTCGTGTTGAGATGGTGGTGGAGTTCCTTGATCTCGCCGCGCATGTGGACCCGAAGCTGGGCATCGAGGTTCGACAGGGGCTCGTCGAACAGGAAGACCTTGGGCGAGCGGACGATGGCGCGCCCCATCGAAACACGCTGCCGCTGACCGCCGGACAGTTCGCGCGGATAGCGCTCGAGGAGCTGCTCCAGTCCCAGCGTCTTCGCGGCCTGATGGACGCGCGCGCGGATCTCGTCCTTCGGGGTATGCCGCAGGCGCAGGCTGAAGGACTGGTTGTTGAAGACGTTCATGTGCGGATAGAGGGCGTAGCTCTGGAATACCATGGCGACGTTGCGCTCTTTCGGTTCCAGCGGGTCGACGCGCCGGTCGCTGATCCAGATCTCCCCGGCCTCGGCCCGTTCCAGTCCAGCGACGATGCGGAGGAGGGTGGTCTTGCCGCAGCCCGACGGGCCGAGAAGGATGACGAATTCCTCCCGCTCGATGGCGAGGTCGACGCCCTTGAGCACCTTGGTGCGGCCGAAGCTCTTTTCGACGCCGCGGATGCTGACGCTTTCGGCGGCCTGTTTCATTTTACGGCTCCCATGGTCACGCCCCGGCGGAAGCTGCGCTGGGTGAGGATGTAGAGGATGAGGATGGGAACGAACATGATCACGCAGGTCGTCGCGACGAGTTCGTAGTTGAAGGTGAAGCGGCCCATGAAATCGATGATCGAGACGGCGAGCGGCATGAGCTCCTGCTTGGTCGCGATGACCAGCGGCAGGAAGAAGCTGTTCCACGTCCACAGGAACTCGATGACGGCGAGGGCGCTGATCGCCGGCAGCCCGACCGGGATCATGACTTTCATGAGAAGCTGGAGGTCGGTGCAGCCGTCGAGCCGCGCGGCATCGACCAGATCCTTGGGGACCTCGCGGAAGAAGGTGGTCATCAGGAAGATGCCGAAGGAGAGGCCGAGCGCGATCTGCGGCAGCACGAGCCCGACAAAGGTGTTGAGCAGGTTCGCCGACTTCAGGAGCTGGTAGACGGGGATGAGGATGGAGACCTCTGACACCATCAGCCCGACGAGGACGAGAACGAACAGGAGCTGCCGTCCGACGAAGTCGAAGACCGCGAAGGCATAGGCAGCGAGCAGCGACAGGGCGATCGTGATGATCGTCACCGAACCGGCGAAGAGCAGGCTGTTGATGACCGCCCGGTAGTAGCCGCGCTGGATGACGATCAGCGGGTAGTTGTCCCACTTCGCGTCATGCGGCAGGGCGAAGACGTTCTGGATCAGCTCGGCCTGCGACTTCAGCGAGGTGACGAACATCAGATAGACGGGGAACAGCGAGATCAGCACGAAGATGATCAGGAAGCCGTGGGTGCCGATCGCGGATGCCAGGCGTTTCAGTTGGTTTCGCATCGCTGGGCCTCAGGCGCGTCGCATGACGTTGCGGATGACGACTAGGCTCATCAGCAGGATGATAGCGGTGAGCACCATGCTCATCGCCGCGGCGTAGGTGACCTCGCCCTGGCGAATGAACAGGTCGAACATGTAGACCGCGACGATCTGGGTGCTGTTGTCCGGGCCGCCCTTGGTCGCGACGTAGATGATGTCGAAGAACTTCATCGACCCGATGATCGTGTAGACGATGACGAACATCAGGGTCGGGCGGAGGAGCGGCAGGGTGATCGACCAGAAGCTCTGGAAGCTGTTGGCGCCGTCGATACGGGCCGCCTCGTAGATCTCGGGGTCGATGCTCTGCAGGCCGGCGAGGAAGATGAGGGCGCAGAAACCGTAGTAGCCCCAGCTTCCGATCATGTTGACCGCGACCAGCGCCGTGCCGGTATCGCCCAGCCAGGGCTGGCTCAGCCCGCTGAGGCCGATGATGTCGAGCAGCTGGTTCAGCGCGCCGAATGTCGGGTTGTAGATCCAGCCCCAGACGATCGCCGCCATGATCGGCGCGACCGTCACCGGAAGGAAGAACACCGCCGCATAGAACAGGCGGCCGCGTCGGCCGACCAGGAGGACCGCCAGGACAAGCCCGATGACCACCGGGATGACGATGCTGAGCCCGACCCAGGCGAGATTATGCAGGAGAGCCCGGTGGAAGAGATCGTCGCTGAGGAGCTTGCGGTAATTCTCCAGGCCGACGAAGTAGTAGTCGCCGGTTCGCGTGGAGTCCGATCCAAGGAAGCTCAGGTAGAAGTTCTTGGCGATTGGATAATAGATCCAGATGCCAAGATAGAGGATGGCCGGCGCGAGGAAGAGGTATGGGCCGAGACGGCCGCGGGCGTCGATCATCACCCTGCTTTCGTTTTTGATGTCCGGGGTGCGGTCGGCGCCGCAACCGGGCGGCGCCGACCTCGGGAGGGGCCGGGTTGGTCTAGGGAGCCCAGACCTCTCCGGCCTGCTTCGCCTCTTCCATCTGCTTGTCGAGCTTGGAAAGGAAGTCCTCAGGCGACGTCTCGCCGGTCAGCACGCCCTGGATGTCATTATACATGACGAAGGTGACGCGCGGCGGCGCAGTGGTGTGGAACGCGTCGACGTTCCTGTCCTGCATCGCCTGCCCCTTGGCGAAGGCCTGGGCGATCAGATCGGAGACGCCGTAGGCCTTGAAGTCGATCGGGGTCTTCTGGATCGGGATGGTGTAGCCCTTGCCGACCCACGTCTCCAGCCACTTGGGATTGGAGACGAACTCGATGTATTCGGCGGCGAGGTCCTTCACCTCCGAGCCTTCCCATATGTACCAGGCGGAGCCTTCCGACATGTGGGTGGCCTGGGGGTGCTCGTCGTCGAAGGCGGGCATATAGAAGATGTCGAGCTTGTCCTCCGGCATGTTCTCCACGACGGCGTGGATCACCCATGTGCCGGTCCAGATCGCCGTCGCCTGCCCGGAATAGAACTGCAGCAGCGAGTCGTTGTAGGACGTGCCGTTGAAGCCCGGGCTGAAGCAGTTGTGCTCGACCATCTGCAGGATCATGTCGAGCGCCTTCCTGGGCTCGGCCGAATTCCAGTCCTGCCGGTCCTGGAGGAGATCCAGGCCGACCTGACGGCCGCCGACAAGGGCGGTGACGTCGGTCCACATGTTGACGGCCGGCCAGAGGTCCTGGTTGCCAAGGGCGATCGGAATCTTGCCGGCGGCGCTGGCCGTGTCGCACCACGCCAGCACGTCATCAAATGATTGCGGCACGTCGATGCCGAGTTCCTTGAACAGCGCCTTGTTGTAATAGACGTATTCGAGGTCCTGCTCCCACGGATAGGCGTAGAGCTTGCCCTTGAAGCTGTTGCGCTGGATCGCCCAGTCGGGCAGCCGCGCCCACCAATCATACTTGTCGGCATAAGGCGTCAGGTCGGCGAGATAGCCGGCATTGGCGTAGGTGGTCAGGCCGGCGCCCGACGGCCAGGAGTAGAAGACGTCCGGCGCTTCGCCCGACGTCAGGGCCAGCTCGACGGCGTTGCGGATCGGGAAACCGCCGCCGAACACCGAGCGCGAGAAGACGACACAGGGATGTTCGTCCTGGAACGCCTGGTGGATTTCCTCGACCGCCGGCCCGGCGGCGGTCATGCCATAATATTCGAACTGGTCCCAAACCGTCAGGATCTTGCGATCCTCGGGCTTGCATTCCTGGGCTGACGCTGCGGCCGTCCAGGTGACGGCCAGGAACGCCGCGGCCGCCAATGCGTGGGCGGTTAGTTTTGCCATGGGGTCTCCTCCCTGGGAATGGACGCCGCCGTTCCGGCAGCGTCCGGATATGTATGTCCATCAGGCGCAGTCACCACGAAGCACTTAATACAAGTAGTGGCGCCACGGGACTTGAATTTACTCTCGCAATAGTTCTCCATTCAGCAAGACGATAAATAACAGATTGATCATCTTGCTGAATTACAGAGGTATCTGCTGTGTTCGATCACTCTACCCTACGAATAGAGCACGCAAAAGCTGCCAATATTATCATATTGGTAATTTTTATCTCATAATGATAAATTTGCGCATTGGCTGGCTGGCGGCCCGGCTCAGTAGTGGCCGTTGGCCCGCATCAGGGCATCCACCCGGTTCTGGATATTCGCGAGAACCGGCTCCACAGACCTGTCGCCCGAGAGCAAGTCGTGAATCTCCTCCCCGGTGATCGCGATGATTTCGGATATCTCGGGGATCGGCGGCCGCGGCCACATCTGCAGCAACCCGTTCTGTGCCATTTCCTCCACGGCAGCGATCATCGGCGACATGGCCCGGACCTCCGGGTCGGCGCCGACGCTGAAGCGGGGAAAGGCCAGGCTGCCGTTGGTGGCGTAGAGCTTCGCCGCACTCGGCGAGGTCAGCGACTGGAGCGCCACCCACACGTCGTCGACCCGGCCCGGATCGAGGTTGGCCGGTATCGCAAGCGCGTAGCCGCCGAGCGGCGCGATGGGCCGGCCGCGCGGACCGACCGGATGCGGCAGATATCCGGTCCGCCGGAAGGCCGGCGAGGTCTCGTTCAGTTCGAACAACGAGGCAAGCAGCGAGTGGGAATAGGCGCAGGCGGCCTTGCCCTGGGCATAGGTGATCGCGCGGTCGTACCAGGCCATTTCGAGGATGTTGGGTGGCGAATAGTCCTTGAGCTCCATGAGGTACTCGGCCGTCTCGCGGGCGGCGCCGGTGAGGAACATCGGCCGCATCTGCTCGCCGCGCACGTGCTCGGCGTCATAGCCGCGCTGGCGTCGGCGCAGATCGACCACAGCTTGACCGAAGGCGCCGAGGATCATGATGAAGGTGTGCCCGATCGGCGTGCCGCGGCCGCCGTTCCAGGCGATCCCGCTCAAGCCGGCTTCCGGCCGGTGCAGGGCGCGGGCGGCGGCGAGCATCTCCGATGCCGTAGCCGGCGGCTTCAATCCGGCATCGGCGAAGAGGTCCTTGCGATAGACCAGTATCTCCGCCGTGGTCATGATCGGGACGCCGTATTGCACGCCCATGTATCGGCTGCTGGCCAGCGCCTCGGGATGGAAGTCCGCGAGATCGCCCCCGCCATCGCCAATCAGGTCGTCAAGTGGCAGCAGCAGGCCCCGCTGCGCCATTTCGCCGAACCACGGCAGGTCGCAGGCCACGATGTCGTATTTCGACCGCTTGAGCCGGCCGTTGTCGATCACTTCCGCCCGCAACCGGTCGATCGACAGGGCGCGGCTGCGGATCTCGACTCCGAAGATCATCTCGAACTGCTTGCGCAGGGCGTTCATCGCCGTGAATGTCGGATCGGCATGAACCAGGAAGCGGATGCTCTTGCCGAGCGCCAGCTTGGTCTCCAGCACGGCCGGGGGAGGAACGACCCTCGGCGGCGGCGGTCCGGACAGCGCGACGGCGGAGGCAGGCTCCTCATCCTCGTCGGTGTCGATCAGGTCGTTCGTCGTCAGCACCTCGCGCATCCGCACGGCATAGTCCTGCCACCTTGCGAGCAGGTCAGCCGACGGATGAAGCGAGAAGGATCGGCCGGTAGCGGTACGCGCGCGCTTGACGATCAACCCGCGCTTCCACATGTCGTTGATTCCCCGCATCGCGGTCGCAAACGCCATGCCCGAGGCCGCCGCGAGAGCGGCACTGGTGACCAGGCGGCCGGCCAGGTGGCAGCGCATGAGATAGATCACCATCCGCATCTCGCGGTAGCCATGCTTGAGCGGCAGCGCCCGCTCGGCCGCGCTCTCAAGCTGCTCTGCCGCATCGAGGACGGCGTGCATTTCGCTCGGCGCCGCCTGGAACCGCTCCTCCTGACCGGTTTCATAGGGGCCTTCCGGCATGTTGCGGCGATCCTGTCGCCGCCCTGTTCCCCCGTGGTATCGCCGGACAGGTCTGTGACGGGGGCCGCTGGTAGCGCTGGATTTCATGAGGCGATTCGTAGCGAATATCGTCGGCGCCCGGCTAGGAAAATGTGACGGCGCCGGCCGGAGGCCAACGCTCGGCGGGTGCGAAGACATCGCCCGGGCCGGAGCCTGTCGATCCGGTCCGACGAGGATCCCGACACCGATCCCGGCGGCTGACGCGATGTCGCCGACGCGCGGCGGCCCCGCCCTTCCATCCTGCATCCCGCGAGGTGCCCTTGACGGATCGCGGTCCAGCCGCCGGTGCGGGTCGATCCGGCAATCAACTGACGCCTGGAAATTGAAGCCTGGAAATAAAAGAAACTTTCAATATTGCTGAAACTCGAAACAAAGCCTTCAATCGTTGCGGGAGGACGTTCAATGGCTGGCGACATCGATCCGATGCGAAGCCTTTCGGCACTGGCGATCTGCGGCACTGGCGCATTCGCCTCGCTTTCGGAATGGGTGATCAACAACCGGGACAGCGTTGCCGACATGCCGCTGGCGGAGGTCGCCGAGGCGGCCGGCGTCAGCGAGACGACCGTCTTCCGGCTGGCGCAACAAATCGGCTTCTCAGGCTACAGGGAGATGCGGGTCGCGCTCGCCGAGCTGCGCGGCGTGGCGCGGGGACAGAAGGTCTCCGAGCAGTGGATGAGCAAGGGCCACACGGATCCTTATTCGGCGGTCATCAACAACACGATCAACGTCCACTCGCAGATGTTGCGCACCACGGCGGTCCTGGCCGAGCCGACCGCCTTGCGGGCCACCGTGAAAGCGATCCAGGAAGCCCGGGTCATCCAGATCTTCGGTTTCGGCAGTTCGACCGGTCCGGTCGTCGATCTCTATCAGCGGCTGATCCGCTTCGGCTATGTCACGAACCACTACAGCGACCCGCACATCCTCACCGCGGTGACGGCAAATCCGCCGGCCGGCTCGCTGTTTTTCGGCATCTCCTTCTCCGGCCAGTCAAAAGACGTCGTCGATGCCCTGACCTCCTCAAATCGGCAGGGCTTTCCGTCGGTTCTCATCACCAGCCATCCGGACTCGGCCGCCGGTCAGCTTGCCAAGGTGGTGCTCGGTTCCGCTCCGGCCGGCGCGGTGGGCGGCAGCGAAACGGTCGGCACCCGCATCTCCCAGCTGACGATCATCGAGATGATCTGCACCGGCCTGGCGCTGGAGCATCCCCGCAAGAACGAGTTCCTGCGCAACGCGGCGATCATCGAGCGGGAGATCGAGAAGAAACGCGTGGCGGAACAGAGCCCGCCACGAACCGCAAGTGTCTAGAAGATTCGGGTAGTTGAATGACGAAATACGACGACGCGCATATCAGGAAGGAAATCGTAGCGATTTGCAAGAAGATGGCCGGCGAACGCCTTGTCGCCGGCACCGAGGGCAATGTCAGCGCCCGCGCCGACGGCGGCACGGTGCTGATGACGCCCTCGGGCTACAACAAGGGCGACATTACCGAAGAGATGCTGGTCCGCCTGACGCCCGACGGTGAAGTCGTCGAGGGCGACCTGACGCCGACCTCCGAAAAGTGGATGCATCTCGAGTTCTACAAGCAGCGCCCGAAGTCGCATGGCGTCGCCCATGGCCATCCGATCTTCTGCACGGCGTTCGCCGCGGCCCATCGCGACCTGCCGCATCCAGTGCTTCCCGAACTCGTTGCCGTGATCGGACAGATCGCCACCGTGCCCTACGGCCGGCCGTCATCGGCCAAGCTCGCCGAGGCCCTGGCTCCCTACGTCCTGCGCCACAACGTCTTCCTGCTCGAGAATCACGGCGCCACCGCTGTCGGATCCAGCGTGCGTGACGCCTTCCATCGCCTTCAGGTGGCCGAGGCTTATGCCAAGACCGTCTGGGCGGCCGAGACCCTCGGCGGGGTCAAGCCAATGACCATGGCGCAGGTCGCCGATCTGCCGTTGCCGTCCTTCGAATAGTCGAAGCCAACAAGAAACCAACCCAACCATGGGAGGATGACCATGAAGAAGCTACTTCTCTCGACCACCGCCATCGCCTTGTCCGCAATATTCGCCGCCAGCGCAGACGCGGAGGACACCACGGTGACCTATCGCTCCTGGAGCCCGGTGATCCAGACCCTCCAGAAGATGGTCCAGTCGACCGAGGCCGCCATTCCCGGCATCAAGATCGATGTGAAGACCTTCAACTATCCGGAATACCTGGTCGACCTGCAGACCAGGGCGAATGCCGGCGAGATGCCCGACATCGTCGGCCTGGAGCCTGGTGCGCTGACCCAGCAATACCGGGAATACCTGGCGCCGGCCCAGGACTGCGCCGCTTCGGTCTGGGGCGACGACTGGCAGTCCAAATTCTATCCGCTGGCGATCGAGCAGGCGCGGCTCGGCAATCCGTCGGGCGACGAGAATTTCTACGGCCTGCCGGTCCTGACCCAGACGATCAACCTCTGGTACACCGTGCCGGTCATGGAGGATCTCGGCCTCGCGCCGCCCACCACCTATGACGAGCTCAAGGCGCTCGCCGAAGCGGCGCGGGCGGCCGGCTACGCGCCGATGATGATCGGCGCGGGCGACGGCTGGATCCGGCGCGACGTCTATATGCAGCTGATCCACAACGTCGCGCCGGGCCTCATCTACAAGGCCGAGGCGGGCGAGGTTCCGTGGACCGACGAACGCTTCGTCGAGGCCATGCAGATCTGGAAGAACATGTTCGACGACGGCATCTTCCAGGACGGCGCGCTCGGCCTGTCACACTATCCCGGAGCGGTCGAGGTGATCGAGAGCGGCCGTGCCGCGACCTTCCCGATGGGTGCCTGGTGGCAGCAGCAGGCGGCCGTCGACAATCCGACGCCGCTGTCGAAGAACCTCTCGGGCTACGCGGCCTTCAAGTTCCCGGACGTCACGGGCCAAGGCGCCCCGGACGACCTCCTGGGCGGCATCGACGTCATGATCGGAATCTCCAAGGACGCCGACTATGACGCCGCCTGCAAGGTCCTCACCGACTGGATCGGCGGCGCCGGTGCGCAGACCCTGATCAACACCTTCAACGACCTGCCGGCCTTCGTCGGCCTGCGGCCCGAGAAGTTCGGCAGCGACAACCAGGAAGCCGTCTGGGACATGTTCACGAAGGAGTGGCTGCCGACGGTCAAGTATGCCCGTCAGCTCGCCTCGCCGGAGGTGAAGCAGGCCCTGGAGGACGCCCTCGCCGCCGTCGCCGCCGGCGACAAGACGCCGGAAGAGGGCATGGCGATGGTTCAGCAGGCCTACGATTCCAGCAAGGGCTGAGGGAAAACCACCCTCGATTGACTTAGCGAAGCCGGCCGCGCCTCACGCCGCGGCCGGCCACCGGATGAGGTCAGGTTTCGGGTCGATGCGCTTTCCCGCTCACACAGGCACCCAGGGGCTCACGTTCCTGCTCCCCGCTCTCGTCCTCTTCGCCATCTTCGTCCTCTATCCCGCGTTCTACATATTCTATGCCGGGCTGTTCGAATGGGACGGCATCAACCAGGGCGTCTTTGTCGGCCTCGGCAACTTCCACCAGATATTCACCGATGACGGCCCGTTCTGGATCGCGATGCGGAACGCGCTCTACTGGGCGCCGCTGACGATCGTCATCCAGATGGTGCTCGGATTCCTGATCGCCTTCCTGCTGGAAATCCGGACGCGCATGGTGCCGGTGTTCCGGGCGCTGTTCTACCTGCCGGCGATCGTCTCGCCGGTGGTCATCGGCATCGTCTGGCAACGCATCTACAATCCGTTCGGCGGCCTCTTGTCGGATATCGGCATCGCCACCGGCCTGCGCTTTCTTACCTTCTCCTTCCTCGCCAATACCCAGACCGCGATCTTCGCCGTCATCGTCGTGAACATCTGGCAGTGGATGGGATTCTCCATGCTGATGTACATCGCCGGGATGAAGGGGATCTCGCGCGAGGTGCTGGAAGCGGCGCGGCTCGACGGCATCACCACGCGGCAGACCGCGGTCCACGTCGTCTGGCCGATGCTCAGACACGTCCACCTGACACTGGTTCTGCTCGGCGTCATCGGCACGCTGCAGACATTTCCGCTCATCTACATCATGACCAAGGGCGGACCGAACCACGCCACCGAAATGCTGCCGAACTATATCTTCCAGCAGGGATTCATCCTCCAGAACATGGGATACGCCTCGGCGCTCTCCGTCGTGCTTCTCGTCCTGTCGCTCGGGCTCAGTGTCTTCCAGGTCAAGGTACTGGGCGCCCGCTTCTCCTTCGGGGGCCCGGCGTGATCCGGGTTCCGGCGATCACCCGGCGGCTCGCCACCGCTTTCCTGACCGCGCTCGCCGCCGTCTGGATGGTGCCGGTCGCGATGATGCTCGCGGTCGCCCTCACGCCGCCGGAAAAGCGCGTGAGCGGCTTCGGCGGGCTGCTGGTCGACGACGTCAGCCTGCGCAACTTCGGAATCGTCTTTGCGGATGCGCCGATCCTCCACCACCTCTTCAACAGCCTGGTCATCACGCTGACTTCGGTGGTGCTGGTCGTGCTGTTCGGGGCGATGGCGGCGTATGCCTTCGCGCGGATGAGGATCCCGGGAAAGAATCTCTGGTTCTTTCTGCTGATCACGACCCTGATGCTGCCGGTGCCGACCCTGATCGTTCCGCTCTTCCAGATCAACAAGTCGCTCGGCCTGCTCGACACCTATCTTGGATTGATCCTGCCATACACCGCGCTTGGACTGCCCTTCGCCATCATCATCCTGCGCGGCTTCTTCGAGGCCCTGCCGCTGGAGCTCGAGGAAGCGGCCCGGCTCGACGGCGTGTCGCAGCCGCGGATCTTCTGGTTCATCGCCCTGCCCCTGAGCTGGCCGGCGCTCACGGTCGTCGTGATCTTCCAGTTCATGACCAGCTTCAACGAGTTCGTGCTGGCCCTGGTGACGATGGACAGCGACGCGCTCAAGCCGCTCAGCCTCGTGCCGCTGGTCTATAGCGGGCAGTTCTTCACCCAGCCGGGCGCCATGTTCGCGATTCTGACGCTCATCACCGTGCCGGTCGTGGTGGTCTACTTCGCCATGCAGAAGTTCATGATCAGCGGGCTGACGACGGGGGCGGTGAAAGGATGAGCCCGCATCCGGAACGCATTGCGTTGCTCGGGCTCGACATAGGCACGACAAGCTGCAAGGTCATTTGCTACGCCGCCAACGGCGAACGGATCGCCGAGGCGGCAACCGGCTATGCGGTCTCGATGCCACGTCCGGGCTGGGCCGAGCTCGACCCGGCGGACGTCCTCGGCGCGGTGCGGCAGGTGCTGGCCGGGGTTGCGCCGGCCCTCGGGCGATTCGAGCGGCTGGCAATGGCGATTGCGGCTCAGGGCGAAGCCTTCGTCCTGGTGGATGCAGCGGGCGAGCCACTCGCGCCCGCTCCGGTGAGCGTCGACATGCGCGGCCGCGAGGCGATTGCCGCGCTGAATGCCGTTCCCGCCGCGGCCCGCGCGGCCAGGGAGGCGGGCCAGGAGCTTACCTCGCTCACCAGTCTCGCCAAGCTCCTGTGGTTCCGCGATGCGCCGGATGATCTGCTGGGACGGACCGAAAAGGCGCTCTGCGTCGGTGAATTCGTAGCCCGCTACTTCGGCCTCGTACCGGTCATGGATCACTCGATGGCGGCCCGTACAGGGCTGCTCGACGTGCCAAGGAGAGACTGGTCGGCGGAGTTGCTTGCCGCCGCCGGGCTGCCGCGCGACCTCCTGCCGGCGGTCGCGCCTTCGGGGTCCTATGTCGGTACGGTGCCGCGGCAAAGGACGGCGGAATTGGGCCTTTCCCTTCCGATAGAGGTCTATACCGGCGGGCATGACCAGGCCTGCGCCATGCTCGGCGCCGGCGTCACCGACGCGACGACAGCGCTCTACTCGATCGGCACGACCGAGGCGATAGGTGTCCCGACCCGTGACGTCACCGTCGACCTGTCGTCGCTGCATATCCTGCCCTACCCGCATGTGGTCGAGGGAACCCTGGTTCTCCTGTTCGGCAGTCAGCATGGCGGCCGCGTGCTGCCCTGGCTTGGCGGATTGCTCGGGCGGGATGGGGCGATCGTGCCCGAAACCCCGCCCGCGCGGCCCTCAAGCCTGACGGTCGTGCCGCATATGGCGGGGACCGGAACCGTGCTTGCCGCCGACCGCGCCAGGGCGACGATCCACGGGCTCGGCTACGACACGACGCCGGACGAGCTGATCCTGGCAACGCTCGAGGGCGTGACGATGGAACAGGCGCTGGGACTGAAGCGCCTGATCGGCAAGGGGTTCGGGATAGCCGGGTTGCGGGCGGTCGGCGGCGGCGCGCGATCCGACTCGTGGATGCAGATGAAGGCCGACATCATCGGCCTGCCGATCGACTGTCTCGAAGAGCCAGATACCGCCTGCGCCGGCGCCGCGGTTCTGGCTGGCCTCGGCGCCGGCGTCTTCGCCTCGGCCGAAGAGGCCGCGGGCCGTCTCGTCACCATCCGCGGGCGTTTCGCGCCGCGCCGGGAATGGCACGCGGTCTATGCGCGGAAGCTCGCGCTCTACGAAGCGACCTATCGTGCCACGGCTGGCCTCCAGCCACTCCAGGAGGATATCGAGGACGCCGTCGCGCGTCTTGACTGCGTAACGAAGGGAATCGAATGATGGCCGGGCTCATGCTCACCGACGTCAACAAGAAATACGGTCAGGTCCAGACCGTCACCGACGTCAGCCTCGAAATCGGCGACGGCGAGTTCGTCGTCTTTGTCGGACCCTCCGGCTGCGGCAAGTCCACGCTCCTGCGCATGATCGCGGGACTTGAGGAGATCACCAGCGGAACGCTGACAATCGGCGACAAGGATGAAACCCGCACCGAGCCGGCGAATCGCCACATCGCCATGGTGTTCCAGTCCTACGCGCTCTATCCGCATATGACGGTACGCGGCAATCTCGGCTTTGCTCTGCGAATGACCGGGGAGTCGAAGGCCGAGGTCGCGGCCAAGGTCGATCCCGTCGCGTCGATGCTGCAGCTCGAAGCGCTGATGGATCGCAAGCCTTCCCAGCTTTCCGGCGGGCAACGCCAGCGCGTGGCGATCGGCCGCGCGCTCGTTCGCTCGCCACAGGTGTTCCTGTTCGACGAACCCCTGTCCAATCTCGACGCCGAGCTGCGGGTGCAGATGCGGGTCGAACTCGCCCAGCTCCACAAGAAGATCGGCATCACAACCATCTATGTGACCCATGACCAGGTCGAGGCGATGACATTGGCGGATCGCATCGTGGTGCTGAGGGACGGCCAGATCGAGCAGATCGGCACGCCGCTCGACCTCTATCACGACCCGGACAACCTCTTCGTCGCCGGCTTCATCGGGTCTCCCCGCATCAACGAGATCAGCGCGATCGTGGCAGCGGTGGGCGAGCACGACCTGACGCTGACGCTTCCCGGGGAGATAAGCTTTTCCTATCCGCTTCCGGCGCCGCGCCCGAAGGTCGGCGAGCGCCTCACGCTTGCGATCCGGCCGGAGCACCTGGCCAGGGCGGATGACCCCGCCTCAGGCGCCGTCAGGATGAATGTCAACTACTGGGAGCACCTCGGCGGTGTTTCCTACGCCTATGGCTCTCTCGCCGACGGCCAGCCGGTGATCCTGGAGCAGCGCCTGGTCCAGTCGACCTCCGACGCTCCCTCCCTTGCGCTGGCGATCGACCCGTCAAGGGCTTTCCTGTTCAACTCGGCCGGGGACCGGCTGCGCCCGATGTCGTGAGGCCGGTGACGGCGCGCCGGCGACCGGCACGCCAATCCGGCCCGACGACAAATGGGCGGCGAACACCACGGGCCGGTACATAGCCTGCCTCTCCGGTACTTCTCGTAGCGGGCGGTGATGTCAGCACGGCGCTGCCCGGGCCTGATGCCGGCGTTTTCGGCCCGCGCCTTCCCGGACAGCAATGGCTCAAGCTGGTCCTGCTCGAAGCCCCGCTTCAGCAACCTCCGCAAATCGGCCGGCACTCTCAACCATCCACTTCACCCATCTCCGCTCGACCAAGCGGTGTCAGACGGGCATTCTTATGGATGTTCATCCGCTCCTCCGGGGGATCGCCGAAGGTTCGCGCCTCCAGCTTCCTCGCTCGGGACCGGATCGACAACCTGTTGGATGCTCACACCCGGGCCGCCGCGCTCATCGTCATCGGCAACGGTCGAAGGCAAGCCGCACATGATCCGCAACCATTTGCCGAACGGCGGGGATGACCGCGAATGTCGATAGCTCAAAGCCGGAACATGGGATGGGCAGCCATCGTTCTGGGGTGGCTCGGGCTTCTGCTTGTGGCCGTGACGGCCCTGGTTCTCTTCGAACGCCAGCGGCTGTCCGCGGAATTGCAGGCCGAGGCCGAGATCCTTCACCGCGAAGCCTCGCAGCGCGCCGATCAGCATGACGCACACCTGACCTCGCTGTCGGCCCTGGCCGTGGCCAGCGCCGCCGACCGGCAGGTTCTGTTTCTCGAAGTCGCCGCCACGATCCTGAGGTTCTATCCCCGGATCGCGGCCGTCGATCTGGTGCCGCTCGACCGTCCGGACCGCTACGTCACAACGCGCCCGGGACTTTCGGACAGGCTGGCCGGGATCATCGTCGCGGGCGCGCGGGCGTCACATGGCGAGCTCGTGCTGCGGCCCGATCCCGAAGCGGACGGCCGCTACCTCGTGATCAAGCGCAGCCCCAACACCGACGCCGCCCGCTTCGGACTGGCGCTTACCGTCGATGTGGAAACGATGCTGGCCTCGGACGACGATTTCTGGACGCGACCCTCGGTGACGCGCAGCCTCGCCCTGCCTGGGGGAAGGCTGCTGTTCGGCACGCCGCCCGGCGATGCGGCGATGCGCTTCGCCGCACCGCTCGGCAGCGGCTCGCAGCCGCTCGTCTTCGAGGCCGGGATGTCGCCGCAACTGGCCGATCTGTTGCCGGCGGGCCGGGTTATCGGGATCCTGGGTGGGGTGTCCGTGCTCTATCTCCTTGCGCTTCTCGGGCTGCGGCAGCGTGTGCGGGCACGGCGCGCCGAACGTCTGGCAAGCCTCAACGCCGCGGATGCCAGGCTTGCCCATGCCTCGCGCGTCAACGCCCTCGGCGAAATGGCCAGCGGCATGGCGCATGAGCTGACGCAGCCGCTGACCGCCATTCTGTCCCAGGCCCAGGCGGGGCGGCATCTGGCGAGACGGGGAGATGCCGGCGGCTCCGAAGCCAGCTTCGGGCAGGTCGTCGAGCAGGCGAAACGCGCGGCGGTGATCCTCGACCGGCTGCGCGACTGGACAAGGCCGCAATCGGAACGGGCCGAGCAGGCGCCGATCAACGAGGCGATCGGCAATGTCGAGGCCCTGCTGCGGCGCGACATCGAAGCCACGCGGGTCACCCTGTTGACCGACCTGTCGGCAACCCGCAACGTTACGCTGCGCCTGGACCGGATCGCATTGGAGCAGATCGTGTTCAACCTTGTCCGCAACGCGCTGGAGGCGGTGGCGACAAGCACCGAAAAGTGGATTCGGCTGACCAGCCATCTTGCGGAAGGTGGCGTCGTCCTGGAGGTCTCCGACAGCGGCCCCGGCATACCCGACGCCATCCGCGCGCGGCTGTTCGAACCTTTCGTAACCGGGAAGCCCGAGGGCACCGGCCTGGGGCTGGCGCTGTGCCAGAGGCTCGCGGAGCGCATGGGAGGGACTCTGACCCTGGCCGAGAGCCGTATCGGGACCGTGTTCCGCCTGTGGCTGCCCCTGCCAAGCACGGACAACCGGGAGGCGGCGGAATGAGCCTGCCGGTCTATCTTGTCGATGACGACGAGGCGGTGCGCGAGGCGCTGTCGCTGCTGCTGCGGACGGTCGGCCTGACGGTGCGCGGCTTTGCCGGGCCCGAGGCGTTCCTCGGCGCGCTCGACCGGCTGGAGCCAGGCTGCCTGATCCTCGACATCAGGATGCCGGTGATCTCGGGGCTGAAGTTGCAGGAGCAGCTTGGCGCGCGCGGCATTCGCTGGCCCACGGTCGTGATCTCCGGGCACGGCGATATCGAGGCCTGCCGCCGCGCCTTTCGCAATGGCGCTATCGACTTCCTGTCCAAGCCGGTGGACGAAGAGGACCTGATCGACGCCATCCAGAAGGGCCATGCCGAGCTTGAGGCGAGGTGCCGCCAGGCGTCCGAGATCGGCGAGGCGCGGCAGCTTCTGGCGCGGCTGACCGGGCGGGAAGCCGAGGTGCTGGAGATGGTGGCAAAGGGGCTGACCACCCGGCAGATCGCCGAGGCGCTGGCCCTGTCGCCGCGCACTGTGGACAGCCACCGGGCCGCGATCGGAACCAAGGCCGGGACGACCTCGACCGCCGAGCTGACCCGGCTCTGGCTCGACGCGCGGGAGGGTCCGTAGAACTACCGATACCGCCGCAAGCCCTACGAATACCGGCCGGCGGCTGCCGCCCCTAGGTTCGCCTCGTCACACCAAACAAGGAGAACCGACATGATCCGCAATCTCGCCCTGGCGGCCGCCCTGCTGGCCCCTGTCTCCGTCGCCGCGCAGGACCTGCCGACGGCCCCCTACCTGCCGCTCGACATGGCCGCGGCCGCGGCGCGCGCGGCGGTGGATGCCTGCTTTGCCGAAGGCCATAATGTCAGCGTCGCGATCGTCGCCCGCAGCGGCGTGACCAGCGTGGTCCTGCGCGCCGACAATGCCGGTCCCCACACCGTGGGCAGCAGCATCGGCAAGGCCTTCACCTCGGCCAGCATGGGCCGCGATACCGCCGGACTTGCCGGCTTCATCGGCGAGAACCCGGCCAATGACGGACTGCGCGACATGGATGACCGGTTGGTGATCCAGGCTGGCGGCCTGCCGATCCGGATCGGCGGCGCGCTGGTCGGCGGCATCGGTGTCGGCGGCGCGCCGTCGGGCGACATCGACGCCTCCTGCGCCCGCGTCGGCCTCGATGCGATCGGCGCC
The DNA here is from genome assembly GCF_020442045.1 of Bauldia sp. Lineage (GTDB taxonomy): Bacteria > Pseudomonadota > Alphaproteobacteria > Rhizobiales > Kaistiaceae > Bauldia. The sequence goes on from NZ_JAGRLA010000078.1 coordinate 29,187, forward strand.
GAGTAATCCGGGATTTCAATCCGGCGGCCGGTCCTTCGGAGCCGGCCGCTCCACCAGGGATCGCAGGCATGAAACACGCAATTCTGAGCATCCTGCTGGCCGTTCTGGCCGGAACCGCCCAGGCCCAGACCGCCCCTTCGGCCACCGAGATCGCGGCCTATGAAGGTCTTCATCGTGCCGCGCAGGAGGGCGATGTCGAAACCATTCGCCGCCTCGCCGGCTCGGGTGCCGATCTCGACACGCGCGACCGGGCCGGGCGGACACCGGCCCATGTCGCCGCCTTCGCCTCCAACGACGCGGCGCTGCGCGCACTGGCCGAGGCCGGCGCGGACATGAACGCGCTGGAAGACCGCGTCTACGACGTGCTGACCATTGCCGCGGTTGCGGACGATCCCGACATGGTGTCGCTGGCCATCGAACTGGGCAACCGTCCGGACCTGATCACCAGCGTCTACGACGGCACCGCGCTGATCGCCGCCGCGCATCTGGGCCATGCCGAGGTGGTTCGCCGCCTGATCGCGGGCGGGGCGCCGCTCGATCACGTCAACAACCTCGGCTGGACCGCCCTGATGGAAGCCGTGGTGCTGGGCGATGGCGGCCCCGATCACGTCGCCACCGTCCGTGCTCTGGTCGAGGCGGGTGCGGACCGCGGCATCGCCGACCGCGGCGGCGTGACGCCGCTGCAGCATGCCCAGGCGCGCGGCTACGACGAGATCGTGGCAATCCTTCAGGCGGACCGATAGCCGGGGAGAGGCGGCGACCGCCGGCACGTTGTCACGCCGTTGCCTGCGGCCGGCGCCGCCCGGACCTCCGGCCTCACTCCATTGCCTCGGCATAGCGCTCCGGATTGAAGCGCGCGACGAGGATGGCGGCCGCGGCGAGCCAGCCGAGATGCATGACCCAGCCGCCGGCAAAACTGCCGGTGGCCTCGTAGATCCGGGCCAGGACAAGGGGCGGAACACCCGAGAGGATGAACCCCCCGCCCTGCATCAGCGCCGCGAGCGGACCGGCCCGGGCCGGGTCGGGCAGATGATCGAGCGCCACGATGAGGCAGAGCGCGAAGCTGCCGGCCAGGCCGACGCCGCAGATCGCCACCCAGAGCATCGGAACCGCCGAAGGCGCCACCACCAGGCCGGTAAAGCCAATGGCCTGCATGGCGATGCAGGCCCATAGCCAGGGGCGGCGGTCGGGCCGGTTCCGGGCGAGCAGCGGCAGAATGACGGCGCCGAAGCCCTGGCTGATCGCCATCGTCGAAATCAGCGCGCCGCTTTCGCTGCCGCTCCATCCCTGCGCCTGATAATAGGGGGCAAGCCAGGCGATCAACGACGAATAGCTGCCGTTGATCAGTCCGAAAACCGCCATCAGGACCCAGGTCCTGCGGCGGCGGAGAAGCCGCGCGACCAGGCCGCGCTCGGGACGGACAACCCGCGTCTCGGACAGGAAGCGGGCGGCGGTGGCCAGGGCAAGCAGCACCGGCAGCGACAGGAAGGCCAGGGCCGAGGTCCAGGGCCATCCGCTCTCGACCAGCATCGGGGTAAGCTGCGCCCCCAGGGCGCCGCCGGTCATGATCATCGCCGAATAGAGCCCGGTCATGCCCGCCACGCTGGCGGAGAACTTTTCCTTGATCAGCCCGGGTACCGCCGACTGGATGAAGGCCACGCCCGCGCCGCAGAGGACGGCGGTCAGGATCAGCACCGCGCCGTTTATCGCAAAGATCCGCAGTGCCGCCCCCAGAAACAACAACGACAGTGCCACCATCAGTCCGCGCCGGGTGCCGTACCGCGCCTGGATCGGGGGCGAGGCGAAGGCCCCGATCCCCATCAGCAGCATTGGCAGCAGGGTCAGAAGCGACAGCGCGCCGGCACTCAGCCCGGTGTCCTCGGCGATGCGCGGCAGGATCGGGCCGGGCGCGGCGAGGAAAGGCCGCAGGTTGAGCGCGATCACGACGATGAGGAACACCAGCGCGGCCCGCCGAGGTGCGGGCATCCCGACCCTGCCTGTCATCATCCGATCCCGGGACCCCGCCGCCGATCGTGCCGCCCGGACCCGGTAGATGCCGGGCCGTTCGACGGCGTTGGGCGGCTCATGGCGGACAGACGCCGATGTCCGTTCTTCGAGCGATTGTGACAACTCATCCGCGATCCCGGCGATCGACAGGCCGAAAGGCGCGCCATTCTCCGAGCGACAAGGCGTCTGGGGGGGCGGCTCGACCAAGACAATCCCGATGTATTTCCATTCGCAGAGGTCCACAATCTCCAGACGTTCGAACAAACCGGCATCGCCGTCAGGTCGGCCCGCCCGCTACCCTCAACAACCCGCCGGACTTGGCGCCGAAATATCGGCAGTTTCAAAGTCTTGATAGCTCAAGCACCTTACAGCGGGCGAAGACGATCATCCTTCTGGCGTGCGATGCAGTAAAGCGGCCAATTGACACCGAAGCAAAGTTAGTATATAAAATTGGAACCGGTTCCAAAAAAATGATAAGCGCCGGGGGGAGGAGACGTTAGTTGGAGCGCAAGCCGACACTCGACGACATTGCTCACCTCGCCGGCGTGGGGAAGGGAACGGCCTCCCGCGTGATCAATGGCGGAACTCACGTGCGCAAGGAAACACGTGAAAAGGTGATGAAGGTCATCAATGACCTGGGGTATCGGCCGAGCAGCGCGGCACGACGCTTGTCCCGCCGGGTGCCGCTTCGGTCCGTCGGCGTGCTCGAATCGGTTCTGACGGCGCCGGCATTCGTGGATCGCCTGCGCGGCATTCAGGACGTTATCGAGTCCAAGGAAAAATTCGAGCTGACACTCTATTCCTGCACGTCTCCGGAACGCCTCAAGCAGAAGCTCGATCACATCGCGGACATGCACACGGTCGAGGCCCTGATCGTCGTCGATCTGGATGTGTCCGAGGATCAACGCGCGAGACTGGCATCGGCGGGGGTCACGCTCGTCAGCATCAGCAATGCCGCGGGAAGCGGTCCGCAGGTGGGGATCGACGACGAGCGCGGCGGCTATGTCGCGACCCGCTACCTGCTGGAGCTTGGCCATAAGCGGATTGCCTATCTGGGAGACGTGTTCCCCGATCCGTTCGGCTTCAAGACCAGCCGCAACCGCTACCGCGGCTATGTCCAAGCACTCGAAGACGCGGGACTATCGATCGGTCAGGAATACGTTCAGCTCGGCAAGCACGGCAAAGCCGAAGCGCAAGCCATGTGTGCAACCCTCCTCAGCCTGCCCGACCGTCCGACGGCGATTTTCGCCATGACGGACATACAGGCGCTGGGATGCCTCGAGGCGGCACGCGAGGCGAAGGTCAACGTCCCGCAGGACCTGTCGATCATCGGATTCGACGATATCGAAGCGAGCTCTCACGTGGGTCTGACGACGGTCACGCAGCACCTGTCCGAAAGCGGAAGAGTCGCCACACAATACGTGCTCGGGGTGCTGGAAGGACGGCGGACGGGAGATCCGCCGTCGCTGCCTGATGTCGAAGTGGTGGTTCGAAGGACGACTTGTCCACCACGAGAGGAGGGTCAATGAAGATGGAGGAGAGCCGACCAGACGTCCAAAATCCAATCAGACACGCAAATTCACTTCAGTGGAAAGAAAGTCAGGAGAACAAAATGCTGCAATCAAAGTGCAGCGGCGCTCCGGTTGTCCCGGAACGCCGCGGTGTCAAAAAAGAGGGAACTGTTTGGAAGGCAGTGGCATCCCTCTTGCTCTCGACAGCAGTCTTGGCTCCGTCATCTGCATTGGCGGAGCCGGGCGAGATCACGGTGTGGCGTCACATCGGCGATCTCCAGGCAGAGATGGACACATTCGCTTCGTTCGTCAAGGGCTTTAACGAGTCGCAAAGTGACTGGAAAATCAAGTGGGAAGAGCTTCCGCAGAAGTCGTATAGCGACTCCATCAACGCGGCTGCGCTCTCCAACAACCTCCCTTGCGTGATCGATGTCGATGGCCCGCTGATTCCGAACTACGCTTGGTCGGGGAATCTGATTTCGCTCGATGACTACATGACGCCCGAACTTCGTTCGGAGATGCTGCCGTCGACCATCGGCAGCTACAACGGCAACGTCTATGGCCTGGGGCAGTTCGAGGCCTCCCTGGCCATCTGGGCTCGCAAGAGCGTGCTCGAGAAATACGGAATTCGCATCCCCACCGGCGTCGACGATCCGTGGAGCAAGGACGAATTCGACGCGGCTCTTGCCACGCTGAAGGACTCCGGCGAATTCGAGACGGCCATCGACCTGTTCACCTTCT
>NZ_JAGRLA010000079.1 GCF_020442045.1 Bauldia sp.
ATCGCCGCGAAGCCGATCAGCGTCCCGTAGCGGCGCAGCAATCCGGTCACTGTCTCGCCTCCCGCCCGGAGGTGCCGGGAGCATCGCGCGGCGCGCCCGCGCCGTAGCAATGGCCGAGCAGCTCCTCTTCGCTCAGCCCTGCCGCTTCGAGGACGGTCGCGATCTTGCCGGCCCGCATCACCATGATGCGGTCGCACATCCCGATCAGCTCCGGGAAGTCCGAGGAGGCGACCAGCACCGCCATTCCCCGCGCGCTCCATACCCGGATCAGCGAGTAGATGTCGAATTTCGCTCCGACATCGACGCCGCGGGTCGGCTCATCGAGGAGCAGCACCTTCGGCTCGACCGAAAGCGCCCTGGCGAAGACGACCTTCTGCTGGTTGCCGCCGCTGAGCTCGTAACAGAGCTGGCGGAGCCCCCGCGCCTTGAGGCGCACTTCCTCGCCGCGCGCCGTCGCGATCGCCTTTTCCCGGCCGCGCGCAAGGAAGGCGCCGCCACGGCTGAACCGGCCGAGATGGGCCAGCGTGATGTTCTCGGCGATCGGCCGGGTGAGGACCAGCCCTTCCGAGCGTCGCTCGCGCGGCACATAGGCAAGCCGGCTCCGCCACGCCCCGGCGAGCCCGCCCGGCAGCTCCGCCTTTCCGTCGATCAGGATCGTCCCGCGATGGACCTTTTCGGCCCGCATCAGGAGCTTCAGCACGTCGCTCTGACCCGCGCCCGCCAGCCCGGCGATGCCGACGATCTCGCCTTTCCTCAGCTCGAAGCTCAGCGGCCCGACGGCGCCCCCCTCGAGGTCGCGCACGGCCAGCGCCGCGTCGTCACGCGGCGCGGCAAGCGCGTGCGGATAGGCCTGGTCGACCTGGCGGCCGATCATCATCCGGATAATGTCATTCTGGGAGGTCCCGGCGATCGGCCGGGTCGCGATCGCCTCGCCGTCGCGGAGCACGGTCACCCGGTCGCAGAGATGCATGACCTCGTCCAGCCGGTGCGAGACATAGATCACCGAGCGTCCCGACTCGCGAATGGCGCGAAGCACCGAAAACAGGCGCTCCGCCTCGGCTCCGGTCAGCGCCGCGGTCGGCTCGTCCATCACGTAGAGCCGGGCATCGGCATTCGCCGTATCGAGGAAGGCGGCGGAGATGTTGACCAGCATCCGGTCGCCGGTGCCGAGCCGCCCCATGCCGGCGCGCGGATCGATATGCGAGATGCCGAGCCGGCCGAGCGCCTCGCGCGCCATCGCGGCGAGCCGCCTCCAGTCGATCAAGCCGCCGATGCGACGCGGATAGGACCGCCCGAGGAAGATATTCTCGGCGACCGACAGGGTGGGAACCGTATTCAGCTCCTGGTGGATGAAACGGAGGCCATGGGCGAAGGCCGCCTCGGGATCGTCGATCGTCACCGCCCGGCCGTCGATCGCGATCTCCGCTTCGTCGGGCGCGACCACCCCGGCGAGGATCTTGATCAGCGTCGACTTGCCCGCGCCGTTCTCCCCCATCAGCGCGTGGATCTCGCCCGGCGCGATGGTCAGCGCCACACCCGTGAGCGCCGGCACCCCGGCATAGGCTTTCGAAACGTTGCTAAGGGTGAGAAGGTTCATGGCAGGATCAGGAGGTGGGGCGGGCTCATTTCCCGCATCCCGCCAGCGTCATTGGACGGAAGCCGACCGGACAATTCGGGGAAGTCGACGTCGCATGCGTGCTTCGAGGCTCGCTGCGCTCGCACCTCAGCATGGCGATGGTCTTTCTTCCCGAACGATATCGAAGCCATCCTGAGGTGCTCGGGCAAGGCCCGAGCCTCGAAGGACGCAGGACGCAAGGCGCGCGAGACAAGGCAACGGGGCGGCGCCGATGACCGGTACCGCCCTCAGCGCTCCTTCCAGCTAGTCCCCGACATTGGCGGCGGTGATCAGCTTGGTCGGCACGTAGATCACGCTCTGCTTGATCGTCTCGCCGCCGAGCACCCGCGCCACGGCATCGGCGGTCGCCGAACCGATCCCCTGGAAGTCCTGCGCCACCGAGGCCTCGAAATTGCCCCCCGCAGCGATCGCCTCGCGCGCCTGCGGGTTGGCGTCGATGCCGGTAATGACGATGCCCTCGCCTTCGCGGCCGGCCGCCTCGATCGCCTGCAGCGCGCCGAGCGCCGGCTGGTCCCAGGCCGCCCAGACCGCCTTGATGCTGCCGGGGTCGGGATTGGCGGCGAGGATCGCCTCCATCTTGGCCCGCGAATCGGCGATGCCGCCGTCGGAGACGTCCGGCGTCACCCGGTCGAGGACCTCGATATCGGGGAAGTTGCCGAAGACCGCGTCGGCGATGACGCCGCGCACCTGGACCGGCGGGAAGGCGTCGAAGACGAACATCACCACGTTGCCCTCGCCCCCGATCCGGTTGGCGACATAGACCGCGGTCTCGGCGGCCATCGCATAGCCGTTCGAGGTGACGTTGGTGACCAGCAGCGGATCGGAGCCGGCGTCCATGCCGAAGACCGGAATGCCCGCATCCTTGGCGGTCTGCAGCCCGGCCGCGACCTGGGCCGGATCGACGTTGATGACGATCGCGTCGACCTTCTGGTTGGCGACGTCCTCGATGCGGCTGATCACCGCCGCGACATCGCCCTTGGTGTCGATGACGTTGACGTCCCAGCCCCTGTCCTTGGCCGCCGCCTGGAAGCCCTCGACGTAGAACTGCGTCCCCGGCTGGGCGAGGTAGGGCGTGATCACGGCAACCTTCGGCTCCGCCGCCGCGGCCCCGGCGAATGCCACGCCGGCAATCACCACAGCTCCCGCCACCCACGTGCTCAGTAAACCGGCACGACCGAACATATGACCCTCCAAGATGCGGAAAACCCTTTGACTTTCTTGCCTTTGGCGCCTCGCGCCCCCAGTATCGCGTCGCGTCCGCTTCCGTTCCGCGTGGCCAAGGTTATACGGGATGCGCGGGGCAAAAAGCCATAGTCGCGGACCGGCAGCGGAGGCAATGTGTCAAGGGCGACCCTGATCGGGATCGACGTCGGAACCGGCGCCGTCAAGGCCATCCTGATGGACCTCGACGGCAATCCGCTTGGCGTTTTCTCGCGGCCCTATCCGACCGCCCGGCCGCGCCCCGGCCATGTCGAGCAGGATCCGGCCGACTGGATGGGAAGCGTCCTCGCCGCCCTCGATGAGTTCGGCCGGACCACCGATCTCGGCGGGCTGGTCGGCATCGGCCTCTCGTCGCAGGTCAACACCCATGTCTTCGTCGACGAGAGCGGCGAACCGCTGCTGCCGGCGATCGTCTGGCAGGACGGGCGCTGCGGCGAGGATGCCGCGGCGCTCGATGCCCGGATCACGCCGGAGGAGAAGACCGCCTGGTTCGGCGGGCCGATGCCGATCGACGCGAGCCATGCGCTTTCCCGCATCGCCCATGTCGCGCGCGTCCACCCGGACCTCTATGCCCGGACCCGCCACGTTCTGCTGCCGAAGGATTATTGCGCGATGAAGCTCACCGGCGGCGTCGCCGCCGACCCCATCGCCGCGGTCGGCCTGGTCGACAGCGAACTTCGCTACGTCGAGGGGCTGCTCGATCTCGTCCCCGGCGCAAAGGACAGGCTGCCGCCCCTCCACGACTTCACTGATGCGGTCGGCACCGTGCGTGACGGCCTGCCTTGCGCCGGCATCCCGGTCTTCGTCGGCGCGATGGATGCCTGGTCAGGCATGTTCGGCATCGGCGTCATCCGCGACCGCGACGCGATGTATCTCAGCGGCACCAGCGAGGTGCTCGGCGTCCTCTCGTCGCGGCGCGCGCCGACGCCGGGCGTCATCGTCTTCCCGCCCTACAAGCGGATCACGCTTCATGTCGCCCCGACCCAGTCGGGCGGCGCCTCGCTTGCCTGGGTCGCCGGCCTGCTCGGCCGATCGGTGGAGGAGCTGTCGCCGCTCGCCGCCGCGACCGCGCCGTCGGCGGCGGTTCCGCTCTTCCTCCCCCATCTCCAGGGCGAGCGGGCGCCGCTCTGGGACATCGATTCGCGCGGCGTCTTCGCACGGCTCGTCACCGGCACGGGCGCCGGAGAGTTGAGCCGGTCGGTGATGGAGGGCGTCGCCTTTTCCGCCCGCCTCGCCTTCGAGGCGACCGAACGCTCCGCCGGCGAAACCGTCGACACGGTCAACATCGGCGGCGGCGGTGCCCGCTCGGATATCTGGTGCCAGATCCGCGCCGACGCTTTCGGCAAGACCATCAGGCGCGTGCATGTGCTCGATGCCGGGGCGCTCGGCGCGGCGGTTATCGCCGGGCTCGGCGCCGGCGCCATGCCCTCGCTCGAGGCCGCGGTCGACCGGCTCGTCACCTTCGAGCGTGATTTCGAACCGGACGGCGCGATGCGCGGCTACTACGACGACAAATTCGGCAGGTATCAGGAGCTCTACGCCGATCTCAAGCCGTTCAACGCGAGCTATCGGACGGACGCCGGATAGGCGTTCGCTCCGTCGCGTCGCACCTCCGCGTGATCACCCCGCGGTGATCACGACGTCTCCGTTGCCGATCGACGCCATCGCCGCTTCCGCCACCGCCAGGCCGGTGATCGCCTCGCGCAGGGTGACCGTTTCCGGTGGCTTGCCGCTCCGCAGGCAGTCGACGAAATGCATGTGCTCGGCGTGGAGCGCCGCGTCGTAGTCGATGGTGACCTCGATCGTCTGCGGCTCGGTCCCGAAGACCCGGATCGTCCCGTCGACGTCGAGCTCGGCGCTGCCATTCTCGCCGACGACCTCGATCCGGTCGGAGGGGCAGGACTCGATCGGGAAGGTCCAGGCGGTGGCGAGCCGCCACACGGCGCCCGTCGCTCCCGTCACCGTCGCCAGCGTTTCCGAACGCGACGTCCCGGCTGGCCGCCGCGTCGCCAGGACCTTTCGGGGCATCGCCTCGCCACCGGTCAGCCACAACGCAAGATCGATGTCGTGGACCATGGTCATCAGCACCGGATCCTCGGTGTAGCGCCGGGCATGGCTGTCGTCGCGGTGACGTCGCGCCGTCACCGACAGGATCGTGCCGACCGCCGCCGACCGGACGATCCCGGCGAAGCGCCGGTGCGGTTCCGAGAAACGCAGGACATGGCCCGGCAGCACGAAACCGTCGCTCGCCTCGGCCATCGCGGCGAGCTTTGCCGCATCGGCGACGGACATCGCCACCGGCTTCTCGACGAGGACCGGGATGCCGAGGCCGAGCGCATGACCGGCGATCGCCACATGGGTCGGGCCGGGGGTCGCGACGATCAATCCGTCCGGCCGAAGCCGCTCCGTCAATTCGATCGCGTCGGTCGCCGTCTCGGCCACCCCGAAGCGCGACGCCGCGGCTTCGGCGGCTTCGGCATTGGCATCGGCGACGCCGACCACCGCGACATCAGGCCAGGCCGCCAGCATCCTGAGATGCTCGCTGCCGAAAAGTCCCGCGCCGGCGACCACAAGGCGCGCGCGATCACTCATGCCGAACCGTCCCGCCATGGTCCGGGCGTCGGTCATTCGCGATCATCCCACGCGTCTCAGTTGACGTAGAGACTGCGGCCGGAATCCGCGTCAAAGACATGCGCCCGCTCGACATTCGGCTTCAGCCAGACCGTTTCGTCCGGCTTCAGTCCGGTCCTTTCGCGGACCAGGACGCAGATTCGCTCGTCGTCGCGCGCCCCGAACAGCTCGACCTCCCGGCCGGTGAACTCGACCACTTCGACCGTCATCGGCAGGCCGTCGCCTTCGGAGCTCAGCTGCAGATCCTCGGGCCGGATGCCGAACAGCACCTTGGTCCCGTCCTCGCCGTCCTGGCTGCCCGGCACCTCGACGCGATGCCCGTCGGAGAACTCGACCAAGACCCCGCCGTCGGCACGGCGGAGGACGCCGGAGAGCATGTTCATCTGCGGCGAGCCGATGAACTTGGCGACGAAGGTGTTGGCCGGGCGGTCGTAGATCCGGTCCGGTGCGCCGATCTGCTCGACGTAGCCGTCGCGCATGACCACGATCTTGTCGGCAAGCGTCATCGCCTCGATCTGGTCGTGGGTCACGTAGACCATCGTCGCCTTCAGGCGCTGGTGCAGGGCACGGAGCTCGGTCCGCATCTGGACCCGGAGCTGGGCATCGAGATTCGATAGCGGCTCGTCGAGCAGGAAGGCCGCCGGCTCGCGCACCAGGGCGCGGCCCATGGCGACGCGCTGGCGCTGGCCGCCGGAAAGCTGGCGCGGATAGCGCTCGAGATAGTCGGTAAGCGCCAGGATATCCGCCGCCCAGCTGATACGCCGCTCCTGCTCTTCCTTCGGCATCTTCCGCATGCGCAGCGCGAAGGCCATGTTCTCCCGCACCGTCATATGCGGATAGAGCGCGTAGCTCTGGAACACCATGGCAATGTCGCGGTCCTTCTCGCGAACCCGGTTGACGATCTTGTCGTCGATGACGATGTCGCCCTGGGTGACCTCCTCGAGGCCCGCGATCATCCTGAGGAGCGTCGTCTTGCCACAACCGGACGGTCCCACCAGTGCGACCAGTTCCTTGTCTTCGATATCGAAGCTCAGATTGTGAAGAATCTCCACGTCACCGAATTGCTTGATCAAATTCCTGATCTTGATCTGCGCCATCTAGACTTTCTTCTTCCTGACCGTTTCATGGTGTCGTTCGGCCGTGTCTGTCGGCATCCCGTTTGAGACAACGGAACGATCAGCAAAATCTACAGGCTTTCACCCGCCGTCAAGATCGCACCGAGCAGGATCGATGCCAAACCGCCCGTCTGGCCTGCCGCCTCTCGCTGCGTTGTCGAGGCGGGACGGCTGTGCCTATCCTGATCGGCGCGCCGCGATGGAGACGGCCGGACAGGACAGGGAGACGAGCGTGGGCGTTCTGGATTCATTTCGCCTCGACGGCAGGACCGCATTGGTGACCGGCGGAAGCCGCGGCCTTGGCCGCGCGATGGCGACGGCGCTTGCCGAGGCGGGCGCCGACCTGGTCATCACCGGTCGCGATGAGGAAACCCTCGCTGCGACCGCCGGCGAGCTCCGCTCTCTCGGTCGGAATGTCGAGACGATCCGCGCCGACATGGGCGTGCCCGAGGAGTGCCGCGCCGGCCTGCAGCAATGCCTGCGCGACCACGGGCCGATCGACATCCTGATCAACAACATCGGCGGCCGCCGCAAGTCCGAGCCGATCGAGGAACAGAGCCTCGAGAGCTGGCAGTTCGTCATCGACCTCAATCTGACCAGCTGCTTCCTGGGCACCAGCCTCGTCGGCAAGTCGATGATCGAGCGCGGCAAGGGCGGCCGGATCATCAACGTCGCCTCGATGAACGCCTTCGTCTCCAACCGCGGCATCGGCGGTCGTTCCTACGAGACGGCCAAGGCGGCGATCGTTCAGTTCACCCGCTCGGCCGCCGCCGACTGGGCGCCGCATGGCATCACGGTCAACGCTATCTGCCCCGGTCTTTTCATGACCGACGCCAACCGGGCCTGGCTCGATACCAGGCCGGAAGTCATCGACAAGATGGTTGCCGGCATTCCCATGGAACGGGCCGGCGAGCCACCGGAAATCGGTCCCCTCGCCGTTTTTCTCGCGAGCCCCGCGTCAAGCTATGTCACCGGAGGAGCACATCTCATCGATGGCGGATACACGCTGCTCTAGGCGCACAACAAACGCTCATCGCAATGCAGCATCTGCTTGAATTGAGTCCAGTCGCATCGGTTGCGACCAAGGGGGCTAGCTGATACCAATTTTCAGTTGCTTATAACGGCTCTGACATAAAAAGGGAGAACAAGCCGGTGGTTGAGCGCAAGGAAAAGGAACTCCTGCTTCAGGAGGCTTCCCGGCAGCAGTTGGTGCGGGGACAGATCGACAGGCGCGAATTCATGTCGCGCACTCTGGTGGCTGGCCTCGGCATGGCCGGCGTCGGGGTCGCGGCAAAATATGGCTTCGGCTCGGCTCTCGCCGAGGACCGGCCGCTGACGCCGACCTTCTATCAGTGGATCGAGGATCTGCATCCCGGCATTCCGACCGTCAACGGCGAGTTCCCGGGTATCAACTACCAGATCGCTCCGGTCGAGGGCTTCGGCATCGAGCGCTTCGTCGCCGAGGCGAAGAACAAGGAAAGCACCTGGGACATCTATGTCGGCCAGACGCCGTTCGTCGAAATGTCGGCGATGGTCGCCGCCGACGTGATCGAGCCCTGGGACGACTACATCCCGAAGGATGTGCTCGACGATATCATCCCGTCGATCCGCGAAGAGAACCTGATCAACGGCAAGATGTATGGCTGGCCGTTCCTGCTCGACGTGATCGGCACCGGCTGGCATTCGGGCCTGACGACCCAGGCCGGCCTCCCGGACGAGGCTCCGGCGACCTGGGATGACCAGCTCGAGCGCGCCAAGGCGATCGTCGAATCCGGTGCCGCGCCCTTCGGCACGACCTTCGATTCCCATGGCTGGCGGTCCGTGGCGCCGATGGCCCACAGCATGAACCCGGATATCTACACCTCGGAAGGCCTGTTCGACTTCACCAGCGACGCCGCGATCGAAGCGCTGGTTCTGATGAAGAAGCTGATGGCCTATGCCAATCCGGACATCCTGCTCGAAGGCGCGTCGGACGGCGGCGTCAACGGCACGCCTGACGAGGTCGCCTTCGCGGCCGAGCGCGTCGGGTACTACAACAAGTACTTCAACGCCCCGCTGCGCATGGCGGCGAACTGGGAAGATCCCAACCAGCTCCACCTCGGACCGCTGCCGAAATTCGCCAATGGCGCGGGTTCGACGGTGTTCTGGACGACCGGCTCCGCCCTGTTCAAGTACGGCAAGAACAAGGAGAAGGCGGCCGAATACCTGAAGGCCCTGACCTACGACCGTCAGATCTGGAAGGACTCGATCGTCGGCACGCCGAGCGGCCATCCCGGTCAGCTGCCGCCCTACAAGTCGATCTACGCCGAGTGGGACGCCAATCCGCCGGACTGGATGCCGCCCTTCGTCGGCCTCGTCCGCGGTCAGCTCGACAGTGCCAAGGCGATCGAGAACAACCTTTTCGGCCTCCAGCAGTTCGTCATCGGCAAGCCCATCTGGGAGACCTATCTCAAGGGCGAGGAGTCCGACCCGAAGGTCGCCATGCAGAAGGTCATGGACGCCGTCAAGGCCGAGATGGAACGCGGCAAGTAGGCCGTCACGTCGCTGGCCGGGGTGGGCAACGCCCGCCCCGGCCGTCTATTTTGAAGGACTCGCGCGGTCCGCCGTCCGAGACCATCCAGGCCTTAAGTTTCGACAATGGCAAACGCGACAGCGACCGCACCCGCTCCCACCCGTCCGATCTCGATCACCAGCGCGATCAGCGGCTGGTGGTTCCTGGTCCCGGCGCTCCTCTTCTTCGTCGGCTATCAGGTCTACCCGATCATCCGGGTCATCTGGATCAGCTTCACAAACTTCGAATTCCTGTCGAGCGAGCCCGCCAGATGGGTCGGCCTCGACAACTATGCCGAGGCGCTGAGCGATCCGCTGATGTGGGCGAGCCTCTGGCGCGCCGCCGAATTCACGCTGATGTTCCTGCCGGGCACGATCATCCTGCCCCTGCTGCTCGCCGTCCTGGTCGACAAGGTCACCAACAACAAGCTTTCGACCCTCTACCGGGTCATCCTCCTCATCCCGGCGGTGATTCCGAGCACGCTCGTCTTCGTGCTGTGGAAGTGGATGTACAACTACCAGGTCGGGCCGATTAACCACTTCCTCGTCGAGGTCCTCGGCCTGTTCACCGTCTACGACGCGCCGCAATGGCTCGGCGGCACGCCGCTGACCCTGCCGGCGATCGCCATCATGGAAGTGTGGTGGGGCCTCGGCTACCACACCATCTTCTTCCTCGCCGGCCTCGCCGCCATCCCCAAGGACCTGCCGGAGGCCGCGCGCATCGACGGCGCCAACGAATGGCAGGTCTTCTGGCACGTCATCCTGCCGCGCCTGTCGCCGATCATGATGATCCTGGTGGTGCTGCGGTTCGGCACGGCGATGGCGGTCATCGACGAATACCTGATCTTCGGCGGCTTCAACCGCGACTCGCCGACCTATACCTGGACGATGTTCATGTACGACCAGGCCTTCAAGACCGGCCTCTGGCGTCAGGGCTTCGCGGCGGCGATCGGCATGATCGGCGCCCTCGCCATGATGGTTGTCATGGTCATCCTCATCCGCATCTTCCGGTCGAAGGGCTGACGGCAATGACGGCACAGGTCATCGATCACGAAACCTTTCCGGAAAGCGAGGCGGCGGTCGGCACCGGCGGCTGGTTCAGCCGCAATCGCCCGGTCATCATCCGCCACGCGATCATCAACCTGTTCATGATCATCATCATCGCCCCGCTCGTCTGGGTCGGGATGATGTCGATCAAGTCGCGGCCCGACGCGATGAAGGGCGCCTTCTGGCCGAAGAATTTCGACTTCACGCATTACAGCTACGTCTTCGAGAAGATCGACACCCTGCCGATCAATCTCTTCAACAGCATCTACGTGACGGCCGCCACCGTCCTCCTCACCACGGTCTGCGCGGTTCTCGCCGGCTATGCACTGGTCCATCTCAAGGCCAAGGGCAGCGGCATCGTCGTCGCGGTCCTGC
>NZ_JAGRLA010000080.1 GCF_020442045.1 Bauldia sp.
ACCAGACGAGGCTGGCGACGCCGGCCCTCTCCACCGCCCTGACCATCCGCTCGCCCTCGCGGGTGGTGCGGGCGATGGGCTTCTCGCAGAGCACCATCTTGCCGGCCTTCGCCGCGGCGACGGCGATATCGGCGTGAAGGTCGTTCGGCACGCAGATGTCGATGGCGTCGATGTCGTCGCGCTTGACCAGTTCCTTCCAGTCGGTCTCGGTCGACTCGTAGCCCCACTGGTCGGCGAAGGCCTTGACCGCCTTCCTGTTGCGGCCGCAGGCGGCCTTGAGGACCGGCTGGTAGTCGAGGTCGAAGAAGTTGCCGACCCGGCGGTAGGCGTTGGAATGAGCCCGGCCCATGAAGCCGTAGCCGACCATGCCGATGTTGAGTGGTTTCTTTGCCATCTAACGATTTCCGTCCCTATTCCTGCCAGCCATGGGCGTCGCGGACCTTGATCATCGCGCCGAGGATGGCGTTCCAGGTCTCCTGCTTCTCCATGACCTCGTTCGGGAACATGCACCCGTCCCAGCAGATGTGGCGCATGGTCCTGGTGAGGTTGCCGGCGTCGTCGCGCAGCCAGTAGCCGGCGTGCTTGACGATATCGAGGCGGCCGTTGGGGTCGGAGACCTGACAGTGGCGGCCGGTCTTCTCGTGGTCGCCCGAGCCGAAGACGGTGCCGTCATTCTGGGCGACGTGGAAATCGAGGGTCCAGGGCCGCAGTGCGTCGGCGACTTGTCTGTAGGCCGCGTCGAGGGCGGCGGTATCGCTCCACTCGAAATCCGCCGGCAGGAGGCGGTCCTTCTCGGCGTTGGCGCCGAGCACGAAGAGCATCGAATGGGCCATGTCGGCCTGGTAGCCGACGACGCCGGGCATGCCGACCATCTCCAGCAGCTTGACGTTCTCGCGCCATGAATGCATGCCGCCCCAGCAGATCTCGCCCTCGGCGGCGAGGAACTCGCCGTGGTCCTCGGCGATCCTGCCGGCCTCGCGGAAGGTCTCGGCGATCATCTTCGTGCCGCCTTCGGGGTCCTTGTCCCAGTCCTCGACGCTGGTCGAGGAATCGATGCGGACGCCGCCGGACGGGCGGATGCCGATTTCGCGCATCTGCCTGCCGATGACGCAGGCCTTGCGGACCTGGTCGATGAAGCGCTTGCGGTCGTCCTCGGCGCCCATCGCCGAGCCGCCGCCGGCGCCGCCCCAGATCGGCGCGACCATCGAGCCGATCTTCAGGCCGAAGCTGGCGACGTGGTCGCAGAACGCCCTGACCTCGTCCGGCGTCGAGTCGATCGAGATATGCGGATCGGCCAGCCACAGGTCGATGCCGTCGAATTTCTGGCCGTCGACCTCGGCATTGGCCGTCAGGGTCAACAGCGTGTCGAGCGAAATGAACGGCTCGGAATCGGGCGCGCCCTTGCCGACGACGCCCGGCCACATGGCGTTATGAAGCTTGGGGTAGTTGTTCCCTCCGGCCACGTTTCAGTCCTCCCTTCGAAATCGGATAGCTTGTCCTATCGCCTGTTCCAGTTTTCGCCGTGGAGCGGGCAAATGTCGAGACCGCTCCCGCGGAGCGGGTATCGGCATTCAGCTCCGCAGCGACTTCCACGGCTCCTCGCCGGCGACATCGACCAGCTCGTATCCGATCTCGCCGACACAGGGGCCGAGGATCGCGGCGATCTTCGCCTCGCTGTCGCCGACATTGAAGGAGGCGTGGACGACGTCGGCCGGGATATGGGCGGAGTCGCCGGGGCCGAGGATCCGCCTCTCGCGGTCCACCCACTGCTCGACCGTGCCGGCGACGACCAGGATCACTTCCTCCTGGTCGGGATGCTTGTGGAAGTCGTGCCCCTTGCCGGGCATCAGCGAGACGTCGATGACGGTGAGCTGGTCGGCGCCGGTCGACGGCGGATGGCTCAGCCAGCGGAGCTGGCCCCAATCGAGGGTCTCCGGCTCGGTTTCGCTGGCGATGGTGAACCTGCGCGGCATTTTTCGTTCCTCCCTGTGCGGCACGGTTGCAGCCTCCTAGAAGCTGATCGCCTTGAATCGCCGCGTCTGCTCGGTCAGCGCGGTCTCGACCGGCAGGCGCTCCATGCTCGAAGCGCCATAGAAGCCGTGGCAGTTCCGGCAGTGGCCAAGGACGAAGGCCGCGTCGTCCGGCATGGCGATCGGTCCCCCGTGGCAGAGCACGATCACGTCGTCGCGGATCGAAAGCGCCGCGTCGGAGATCGCGTCGATGGCGATGACGCATTCCTCCAGCGTCGCCGCGGAGGTGGCGCCGATCGATCCGCCGGTGGTGACCCCCATATGGGCGACGATGACATCGGCGCCGGCCGAAGTCATTGCCCGCGCCTCGTCGGGATCGAAGACATAGGGCGTCGTCAAGAGGTCGAGGGCATGGGCCTCGGCGATCATGTCGACCTCGAGCGCATAGCTCATCCCGGTCTCCTCGAAGGCGCGCCGCATCTTGCCGTCGAAGAGGCCGATGGTCGGGAAATTCTGGACGCCCGAGAAGCCCATCGCCTTCAGCTCGGCGAGGAATTGCGGCATCAGCACGAAGGGGTCGGTGCCGTTGACGCCGGCCAGCACCGGCGTGTGCTCGACCACCGGCAGGACCTCGACGGCCATCTCCCGGACGATCTCGTTGGCATTGCCATAGGCGAGCAGCCCGGCCGCCGAGCCGCGGCCCGCCATCCGGTAGCGGCCCGAATTGTAGATGACGATCAGGTCGATGCCGCCGGCTTCCTCGCATTTCGCCGACAGCCCGGTCCCGGCGCCGCCGCCGACGATCGGCACCTTGCGCTCAACCATGTCCCGGAATTTCAAGAGGATCTGCTGGCGGGCGATCGCGGCCATGGGCTGTTTCCCCGGGCTTCCCGCCGCTCTCTACCGGAACGATCAAATTATCGGAAAACCACAATTGCTTTTTGTCGTGAGACGTGTGTATCATATTGATATGACCGTCTCACGTCAAGTGCATGGCAACACGCGCGCCGGCGGGACGGGCGCCCGGGCGCGCATGAAAAAAAGGATGCTCGACACGGCGATGAGGCTGATGGAGGAAGGCCTGATTCCCTCGGTAAGCGAAGTGGCGGAGGCGGCGGAAGTGTCGCGTGCCACGGCCTATCGCTATTTCCCGAGCCAGGCGGCGATGATCCAGGAAACCGTCGCCCAGGCGCTCGGGCCGATTCTCGAATGGGAATCGGATTCGACCGAGGCCGAGGAGCGGATCGCCGATCTGATCGACTTCGCCTATCCCCACATCGAAACGTATGAGGCGACCCATCGGGCGGTGCTGATGCTGGCCATCGACCAGTGGACGCGCGGCAAGGCGGGAACCCTCGGCAACGAGGCGCGGCTCGTCCGCGGCAATCGCAAGGGTCTTCTCAACGCGGCGCTCAACCCATTGAAGAACCGGCTGTCGCCGGCCGAATTTGACAGATTGACGCAGGCGCTGTCACTTGTATTTGGTACGGAGGCCCTGGTCGTCCTCAAGGACATATCGGGTCTCGACGGAGAGGAAGCGCGGCGGGTCGCCATATGGGCTTCCCTCGCGCTGGTCCGGTCGGCGATCGCCGATTCCGGAGCTGTCGAGCGTTCGCGTCGCCAGAGCGGAATGAAAACGAAAAGCGGCATGAAGACCGCCAGGAAGAGGACAGGACGCACGGTCAACTGAATTCCGTCACCCGTATGGCGGATCGGTTTCATAAAGGGAGAGAAACGCATGCTGAAGAAGAAATGGACTGCGTTGCTTGCGGGCGCCGCCATGGCGTTCACCGTCAACGCGGCGGCTGCCACCGAGCTCACGATCTTCTGGGCGGAGTGGGATCCGGCGAACTATCTGCAGGAACTCGTCAACGAATATACCGCCGAGACCGGCGTGACGGTCACCGTCGAGACGACGCCGTGGTCGGACTTCCAGACCAAGGCCTTCACCGAGTTCAATGCCAAGGGCGACGCCTACGACATGGTGGTCGGCGACTCGCAGTGGCTCGGCGCCGGCTCGACCGGCGGTCACTATGTGGACCTCACCGACTTCTTCAACGAGCACAAGCTGGCCGAGGTGATGGCCCCGGCGACCGTCAAGTATTACGCCGAATATGACGGCAAATACTGGGCGATCCCGGCGGAGGGCGACGCGGCCGGCTGGGCGTATCGCAAGGACTGGTTCGAGGATCCGAAGGAGATGGAAGCCTTCAAGGCCAAGTATGGCTACGACCTCGGCGTGCCGGAGGACTACAAGCAGCTGCGCGACATCGCCGAGTTCTTCTATCGCCCGGACGACAAGAAATACGGCATCGCCATCTACACCGACAACTCCTATGACGCGATGGCGATGGGCATCGAGAGCGCCGTGTTCAGCTACGGCGGCGACCTCGGCGACTATTCGACCTACAAGGTCGACGGCATCATCAACTCGCCGGAGAACATCGCCGCGGTGGAGATGTACAAGGAGCTCTACGGCTTCACGCCGCCGAACTGGGGCAAGGTGTTCTTCCAGGAGGATAACCAGGCGATCACCGAGAACCTGGCGGCGATGAGCATGAACTTCTTCGCCTTCTTCCCGGCGCTCGACAACCCGGCGCTGAACCCGAATGCGGCAAACACCGGCTACTTCGCCAACCCGAAGGGCCCGTCCGGCGCGCAGCATGCGGCGCTCGGCGGACAGGGAATCTCGATCGTCTCCTATTCCCAGAACAAGGAAGAGGCGATGAAGTTCCTGGAGTGGTTCATCCGCGACGACGTCCAGCAGAAATGGGCCGACCTCGGCGGCTATACCTGCAGCCAGGCGGTCCTGAAGTCGGAGGCCTTCCGCAACGCCACGCCGTATAACGAGGCCTTCTACCAGTCGATGTTCATGGTGAAGGACTTCTGGGCGGTGCCGGAATATGCGGAGCTGCTGACCGCGATGAACAACCGTCTCTATCCCTACGTCGTCGGTGGCGAGGGAACCGCCAAGGAGGCGCTTGACGGCCTGGCCGCGGACTGGAACGCGACCTTCAAGAAATACGGCCGGATGTAATCCGGGTTCATACCCGGGAGCCGGGGCGGTCCATGCCGCTCCGGCTTCCGAAGCCGTAATCGGAAATCGGGCAACCGACGGGGGAAGCGTTGGCGGTCATTGCGCGACTGGAAAGCGATACGCGGGCAGCGGCGCGGGGATGGAGCGATCTCACCATCCGCAATATCTTCATCCTGCCGACGCTCGCTTTTCTCATTGTTTTCAATATTTTCCCGCTGATCTATTCGCTCGGCTACTCGTTCACCGATTTCCGCGCATCGGTGAATGACCCGGTGAACTTCGTCGGGCTGCAGAACTATCGCGAGCTGCTCAACGACCCGAATATCTGGCGGAACTTCACGGTCACCGCCCAGTATGTCATCGTGTCCGTCGGCGGACAGGTGATCGTCGGCTTCGGGCTGGCGCTGCTCCTCAACCGCAAGATTCCGTTCAAGGGCCTGATCACCACCCTGCTGCTGCTGCCGATGATGATGTCGATGGCGGTGGTCGGCCTGTTCTGGAAGCTGCTCTACGACCCGTCCTGGGGCATCATCAACTACGCCCTCGGCCTCGGCTCCTTCGACTGGCTTTCCGACCCCGACGTGGCGCTCTATGCGGTGGCGATCACCGATATCTGGATGTGGGCGCCCTTCGTGATGCTCCTGTCGCTCGCCGGTCTCTCGGCGGTGCCGCAGCACCTCTACGAGGCGGCGGCTATCGACCGCGCCGGCACCTGGTACACCTTCACCCGGATCACCCTGCCGCTGGTCGCGCCGATCCTGATCATCGCGATCATCTTCCGCACCATGGAGGCATTCAAGAGCTTCGACCTGCCGTTCATCATGAGCGGCCAGCCGACGACCGAGATGATCTCGATACGGCTCTACAAGATGGCCTTTCAGGAGTGGCAGACCGGGCGCTCCAGCGCGCTTGCCTATATCGTGCTGATCGTCGTCCTGGCGATCACCAACATCTACGTGAAGTATCTCAACAAGGTGAAGGAGCGCTAGGGATGGCAGCCGTCACGTCGCCGGCCCGGCGCGTCACCAACCGCATCGCCATCGTCGCGGTGCTGATCATCACCCTCATCTTCCTGGCGCCGATCTACTGGATCGCCTCGACCGCCTTCAAGCCGCGGGCGCTGGCGACCAGCGTGCCGCCGACGGTGCTCTTCCAGCCGGAGGTGACGCCCTTCGTCAAGCTGTTCACCAAGCGCGTCCAGCTCCGCAAGCCGGTCGAGCCCGAGGTCTATGACGCGGCGCCGTGGTGGGAGAAGGCGATCTACGACGGCGGCGAGCGGGTCCTGCGCGTCGGCGATTCGGTGCAGCTCTCGCCCTATCCCGACCGCTTCCTGAACAGCCTGATCGTGGCGGTGACGAGCACCTTCCTGGCGGTGGCGATGGGGACGCTCACCGCCTATGGATTCTCGCGATTCCGGATAGCCGGCGAGAATGACCTGCTGTTCTTCATCCTGTCGACGCGAATGCTGCCGCCGGTGGTGGTCGCGATCCCGATGTTCCTGATGTACCGGGTGGTCGGGATGACCGACACCCATCTCGGGCTGATCATCCTCTACACCGCGTTCAACCTGTCCTTCTCGGTGTGGCTGATGAAGGGCTTCATGGACGAGATACCGAAGGAATACGAGGAGGCGGCGCTGGTCGACGGCTATACGCGCATGCAGGCCTTCTTCAAGATCGTGCTGCCGGAGGCGACCACCGGAATCGCGGCGACGGCGGTCTTCTCCTTCATCATCGCGTGGAACGAATATGCCTTCGCGCTGATCATGACCAACCGCCGGGCCCAGACCGCGCCGCCCTTCATCCCGGCGCAGGTCGGATCCGGGCTCACCGACTGGACGGTCATCGCCGCGGGAACCTTCCTGTTCCTGCTGCCGGTGGCGATCTTCACCTTCGCCCTGCGTGGCCACCTGCTGCGTGGCGTCACCTTTGGCGCGATCCGGAAATAGGAGCGGCCATGACTTTCCCGCGCGTCAGCGAGAAATATCTCGAACCGCTCTCGATGTGGATCATGGTGGCCGGCATGGTCGCCCTGCTGCAGCCGTGGAGCCTGTTCTTCCACCGCTACGGCGTGACCATCATCCTCGTCGGCCTCGTCGGCTTCCTGATCTTTTCGCACATCAAGCCTGGCCCCGGGCAAGAGGAAGAGTGAGCCTTTAGCCCATGGCAGAAATCGCGCTGCAGAACATCGAGAAATATTTCGGAGACAACTACGTCATCCGGAAGCTGAACCTGACGATCGCCCACAAGGAGTTCGTCGTGCTGCTCGGCCCGTCGGGTTGCGGCAAGACGACGACACTCAGGGCGATCGCCGGACTGGAGACCATCGATACCGGCGACATCAGGATCGACGGCAAGGCGGTGCAGGACCTGCGCGCCTCGGATCGCGACATTGCCTTCGTCTTCCAGCTCTTCGCGCTCTATCCGCACCTGACCGCCTATGACAACATCGCCTTTCCGCTGCGTGCGACGCGGGAGAGCAAGGCCGAGGTCGACACCAAGGTGCGGGCGGTGGCGCGCTCGCTGCGGATCGAGCATCTGCTCAACCAGCGCCCGTCGGCGCTGTCGGGCGGCGACATGCAGCGGGTGGCGATCGGCCGCGCCCTGGTCAGGCGGCCGAAGGCGATGCTGATGGACGAGCCGATCGGCGCCCTCGACGCCGCGCTCCGCGAGGAGATGCGCTCGGAGCTCAAGCGCCTCCATATCGAGAACGACTCGACCACCGTCTACGTCACCCACGATCAGGTCGAGGCGATGTCGCTGGCCGATCGCATCGCCATCATGAATGACGGCGTCCTCCAGCAGGTCGGTACCCCGGGCGAGGTCTACCAGTATCCGACCAACCTCTTCGTCGCCCAGTTCATCGGCAGTCCGGTGATGAACATCCTGCCGGCCACGGTCCGCGCCGGCGGGGCGGACGGCGCGGAAGTGGTGATCGGCGACGGCGACGCGGTGTTCGGATTCCCGGCCGATCTGCCGAAACGCCTCGAAGCCAAGTCGTATGACTCGCTGGTCCTCGGCGTCCGACCCGAGGGCGTGATAATCTCCACCACCGAGACAGCCGGACATGTTCCGGTCGAGGCGCATATCATCGAGCCGCTCGGGGCCTATGACATCGTCGATCTCAAGATCGGCGAGCAGTTGCTCCGCGCCCGCACCCATAGCGGCATGGTCGAGCGGGTCGGCGAGACCGTCTGGGCCCGGCTCGATGCCGCGCAGACCCACTTCTTCGATACGAAATCCGGCGATTCCCTGAACATCAGGCTTGGTGAGGAAAATGGCACACGTCAGGCTTGAGCGAGTCACCAAGACGTATGGCGGCGTCACGGCGCTCCGCGACCTGACGCTGGACATCGCCGACGGCGAGTTCTTCGTCCTGCTCGGGCCGACAGGCGCCGGCAAGACGACGACCTTGCGGCTGATCGCCGGCCTCGACAAGCCGACCAGCGGGGTCGTCAGCATCGACGGCCAGGACGTCAACGACTGGACGGCGGCGCAGCGCGATATCGCGCTGGTCTTCCAGTATTACTCGCTCTATCCGCGCTATACGGTCCGCCAGAATCTCGAATTTCCCCTCAAATCCAAGGTCCACAGCTATTCCCAGAGCGAGATCGACGGGCGCATCGCCTCGGCGGCGAAGACGCTCAGGATCGATCACCTCCTCGAGCGCAAGACCGACAAGCTGTCGGGCGGCGAGATGCAGCGCGTGGCGATCGGACGGGCGATCGTGCGCGAGCCGCGCGCCTTCCTGATGGACGAGCCGCTGTCCAACCTCGACGCCAAGCTGCGCGAGGCGCTGAGGTCCGAGCTCAAGGACCTGCAGATGAAGCTCGGCGCCACCTTCCTCTTCGTCACCCATGACCAGATCGAGGCGATGTCTATGGGCGACAAGGTCGGCGTGCTGAACGAGGGGCGGATCGCCCAGATCGGCACGCCCTACGAGATCTACAACAGCCCGCGCGATGTCTTCGTCGCCTCCTTCGTCGGATCGCCGGCGATGAACCTCGCCGCCGGCGAATTGGCAAACGGCCGGGTCAGCGCGCTTTCCGGCAAGCTCGACGCCACGCTTGCCGGCGAGGCGGCGCGCGACACATCCGGCTATTCAGGCCCGGTCAAGCTCGGCATCCGCGCCGAGGATGTCGTGGTCGGTCCCGACCAGCCGGTCGAGGCCAGGGTCCATCATGTCGAGAACCATGGCGTCGAGCAGATCGTGACGCTGCGCGTCGACGATCACCTGTTCAAGGCGACGGTGCCGGCGACCCTGCGGATGGGGATCGAGGATTCGGTCCAATGCGGCTGGTCGGCGGACAAGATCCATGTCTTCGACGCCCAGACCGGCGTCGGCTTCGCCTATCGCGAGGCGAAGGCGGCTTAGCATCCCGCGGGAGGAGAGGCGCGTTTCCGGTGCGTCCTTCGAGGCTCCGCCGGCGCGGAGCACCTCAGGATGGCTGTTTGGGTGCAAGCTGCGCCCAGGTGGCGCCCCGATCGGAAGGTGTTCCCACCCCGCCATGCTGAGGTGCGAGGGCAAAGCCCGAGCCTCGAAGCACGCACCGGCCACAGGCCGAAACAGACATCCACGGCCCGCCCGCCTAGGCCAGCACCGCCTCGATCTCGCCGATCTCCTCGCCGGACAGCGGGCCGGCCTTCAGCGCGTCTAGGGAATCGTCGAGCTGCTCGACGGTGCGGGCGCCGATCAGAGCCGAGGTGACGCGCGCGTCGCGGAGTATCCAGGTCAGGGCGAGCTGGGCCAGCGACTGGCCGCGGCGCTTGGCGATGGCGTCGAGCGCCTGGAGCTTGGCGACCAGCTCGGGCGTCACGCCCGATGCCTGGAGGCTGCCGTTGCGGGCGGCGCGGGAATCGTCGGGAACCCCCTTCAGGTACTTGCCGGTGAGCAAGCCCTGTGCGAGCGGCGAGAAGGGGATGCAGCCGACGCCGAGCTCGCCGAGGGCGTCGAGCAGCCCGTCTTCGACCCAGCGGTCGAGCATGTTGTATTTCGGCTGGTGGATGAGGAGCCGGGTGCCCATGCCGGCGAGGATAGCGGCCGCCTCGCGGGTCTTCTCCGGCTTGTATTGCGAGATGCCGACATAGAGCGCCTTGCCCTGGCGGACGATGTGGTCGAGCGCCGCCATCGTTTCCTCGAGCGGCGTGTTGGGGTCCGGCCGGTGGTGGTAGAAGATGTCGACATGGTCGAGCCCCATCCGCTTCAGGCTCTGGTCAAGGCTGGCGATCAGGTATTTGCGCGAGCCGCGGTCGCCATAGGGGCCGGGCCACATGTCCCAGCCCGCCTTGGTCGAGATCACCAGCTCGTCGCGGAGCGGCCTGAAGTCGGCGGCGAAGATGCGGCCGAAATTTTCCTCCGCCGAGCCATAGGGCGGTCCGTAGTTGTTGGCGAGGTCGAAATGGGTGACGCCGCGGTCGAAGGCGCGGCGGAGCATGGCGCGGGCGACCTCGTAACTATCGATGCCGCCGAAATTCTGCCAGAGCCCCAGGGAGATTTCCGGGAGGTCCAGCCCGCTCCGTCCCGAGCGGCGATAGGTCATGCGGTCGTAGCGGTCGTCGGCGGGGAGATAGGTCATCTTGTCCGGTTCCGGATTGAGGGGGCCGAGGGGAGGCATCGCGTCGAGGCGGCGGCCGCGCTTGTCACCCGGCTTCAGAGGCGTAGAGTATCTTCGCTTTCCCGCATCATATCGACGGACAATCCCCCATGGAATACGTCAATCTCGGCGCCACCGGGCTCAAGGTGTCGCGGCTCTGCCTCGGCATGATGACCTATGGCTCGTCCCAATGGCGCGACTGGATCCTCGACTATGACGAGGCCAGGCCCTTCGTCGCCCGCGCGCTCGATGCCGGCATCAATTTCTTCGATACCGCCGACATATATTCCGGCGGCGCCAGCGAGGAGGTGACGGGCCGGGCGCTGAGGGAGCTCGGGGTCGCCCGGCACAGGGTGGTGGTCGCGACCAAGGTCTATAACCCGATGGGCGACGATCCGAACGAAGGCGGCCTGTCGCGCAAGCATATCATGCACGCCATCGACGATTCGCTGCGGCGGCTCGGCATGGACTATGTCGACCTCTACCAGATCCATCGCTTCGACCGGACGACGCCGATGGAGGAGACGCTGGAGGCGCTGACCGACGTGGTGAAGGCCGGCAAGGCGCTCCATATCGGCGCGTCCTCAATGTTCGCCTGGCAGTTCGCGAAGATGCTGGAAACGTCGCGTCGCCTCGGCCTGTCGACGTTCGTCACCATGCAGAACCACTACAACCTGATCTATCGCGAGGAAGAGCGCGAGATGATCCCGCTCTGCGAGAGCGAGGGGATCGGCCTCATCCCGTGGAGCCCGCTTGCCCGCGGCTTCCTCACCGGCGGCCGGCGCCGGCAGGACGGCGGCGGGACGACCCGCTCGAAAAGCGATACCTTCGCCCACCAGTTCTACTACGAGGAGGACGACTTCCGGGTCGTCGACCGGGTCACCGAGGTGGCCGGGAAGCGCGGCGTGCCGAACGCACAGGTGGCGCTCGCCTGGCTGCTCTCCAGGCCGGCGGTGACCGCACCGATCGTCGGCGCCAGCAAGATGAGCCATCTCGAGGACGCGATCGCCGCCCTCGATATCAAGCTGACCGCGGAGGAGATCGCGGCACTCGAGGAGCCGTACCGCCCCCACCCGGTGCTCGGGCACAGCTAGCGCGGCCTTGCGTGCTTCGAGGCCGCCTCCGGCGGCACCTCAGCATGGCGAAGGAGGTTTCGCCTTCACGGCAGAGGTGGAACCGGCGCAGCCAGCCGCGTGCCAACTCGCCTCCACCGCCATCCTGAGGTGCTCCGCGTGAGCGGAGCCTCGAAGGACGCAGGTCCTGGCCAGTCCGAGTGGCGATGCGGTCAGATGCGGTACACCCGCGCGGCGGTGTCGTGGAGCATCGCCTTCTGCTCTTCCGGCGGGAAGACGGACACGGCGTCGCGATAGGTTCGGGCAAGGGTGCCGTAGTCGGTCCACAGCTTCTCGATCGGGAAGTTGGAGCCGAAGAGGCAGCGGTCGGCACCGAAGATGCCCGCCGTCTCCTGGACGACCATGGCGATGTGGGTCGGGTCGTTGCGGTGGATGAAGGTGCCGAGGCCCGAGAGCTTCGACACGATGTTCGGCTGCGCGGCCAGGGCTTTGATCCCGTCCCGCCACGAGACGATGCCGGTCTCGGACAGGTCCTCCAGCATCCCGGCATGCTGGAGGATGAAGGTCGTGTCGGGGAAGTCGGCGGCGAGCCGGGCGGCGCCGGCCATCTGGCTGGCGAAGACCTGGAGGTCGAAGCTGAGGCCGGTTTCGGCCAGCGCCGCGAAGTTCTTGCGGAAGGTCTCGTCGTCGGCGAGGTCGGGCCGCCTGGCGAAGCGATACATCTCGTTGTCATGCCAGTGGAGCTGCATGCGGACGCCGCGGATCAGCGGATAGCGCATCAGCCTGTCGAGCGCCGGGCGGACGTCATCGGCCATCAGGTCGGCATAGCCGACGATGGCGTGCGGCCAGCCGTGGGCGTCGGCGACGCCCTGGACCCAGGCGACCTCGTCCTCGGCCTCGCCCGGCGCCCAGTTGGTCTGGACGTAGACCGACTTGACGACGCCGCTCCCGGCAAGATCGGCGAGATATTCGTCGATCCCGTAGTCCCGGCGGATCGGCTCATAGGGCCCGAAGATCCGCGGCACCATCGGTCCGGTCAGCCAGGGCAGGTCGGCCTGCCGCCAGATGTGATGATGCGCGTCGATGATCGGCATTTCCATGTTGTCCTCCCCTGCGGCCGGTTGCCGGTGGCGCCGCACCGAGCCGCGCGCTTCCTTCCATGAAGTCGCACAATACCCCGATGCCGGCGCCGACGCCGAGGTGGTCGACGATGCCCAGGATCGCCTTGAGCGCCGCCGTCTCGGGTCTGAAGTCCGGGTCGGCGGCCAGCGGTGTCAGCCAGGCGAGCCGCCACGAGCGGGCGGCGAGGCGGCGCACCGCGCGTGCCATCTCGTCCGGCCCGCCGCGTTCCAGCCCGTCCGACAGGACGACGACCAGTGCGCCGCGCGAGGCGCGGGCGAAGCGGGGGATGGCGAGGAACCGGGCGAGGCTTTCGCCGATCCGCGTGCCGCCCTGCCAGTCGGCGACCGACGGCGCGATCTCGGCAAGCGCCCGGTCGAGGTCCTTGTGGCGGAGCGACGGCGTCAGCCGGGTCAGGCGGGTGCCGAAGGAGAAGGTCTCGACCGCGGGCAGCGCCTGGGTCAGGGCATGGGCGAAGCGGAGGTAATCGTCGGTCTCGCGCTTCATCGAGCCGGAAATGTCGATGAGGAGCAGCACGCGGCGAGGCCGGTCGCGGCGCCGGGTCCAGGCCGGGCGGATCGCGGCTGGATCGTGGTGGACCATCGCCGACAGGCTCCGGCGAAGATCGAGCCGGTCGCCACGGCGGAACGGCGTCCGCCGATAGCCGCGCCGTCGGGGCGCGCATACGGCGAGGCGTCGCCGCATCAGCGCCAGCCGCGCGTCGTCGGTCATCGGGGCGAAGGTCCGCGCGGCAAGCGCCTCGGCGGTGCTGGCGGCCTCGCCGGTCTCGTTGACCTTTTCGGCGATTGCCGGCTGAAGATCGGCGGCACCGGATTCCCGTGCCGGGGCGTTTTCCTCGGGGAGGCTCTCCGAGACGATTCCGAGGTCCGCCGCGTCATGGAAGAAGGCGTTGAAGAGGGCGTCGAATTCCTCGATGCGACCGGGCGGCGGGGCCAGCGTCGCCCGCGCCGCCCAGTAGACGTCGTCCATCATCCGCGGGCCGAGGCGGCGGATGCCGTCGAGGAAGGCGATCGTCTGGTCGGTGGCCGTCGCGAAGCCGTGGGCGCGCAGCAGCACCGTGAAGTCGTGGAAGAGGCGGGCGCCGGCGGGGAGGATGGTGCGTGCTTCGAGGCTCGCGCGATGCGCTCGCACCTCAGCATGGCGGGGGCTGCCAGTTGTCACCCGCGCCTCCGTGGACGCTCGCTAGGCTGATTCCGCGCCCCATCGCGGTATTTCGATTTCCTCCCACCCCGCCATCCTGAGGCGCCCGGCGCAGCCGGGCCTCGAAGGACGCAGGTGCGGCTCATTGCTCCTCGCCTCCGATCAGTGCGTCGAGCCGCCCGGCGACGGCGGCGAGGTCCTCCTCGTCCTTCAGCACCTGGCCGATCGAGCGTTTCAGCGCGGCCGGCCAGTCCCGCCGGCCGTCGTCGAGCATGGCGGCGGCACGGGCCCAGTCGACCGCCTCGGCAATCCCCGGCGCCTTGACCAGCGGCAACTGGCGGAGCGCGTTGACCGCGGCCACCACCGCGCGCGCGGTCGCCTCGGCGACGTCGCCGGCGCGCAGCATGATGATCTCGGCCTCGCGGGCGGGGTCCGGATAGGGAATCCAGTGATAGGTGCAGCGGCGGCGGAGCGCCTCGTTGAGCTCGCGCGTCCGGTTCGAGGTCAGCACCACGACGGGAGGGGCGGCGGCCCTCACCGTGCCGATCTCGGGGATCGAGATCTCGTAGTCGGCGAGGAATTCGAGCAGGAAGGCCTCGAACTCGTCGTCGGCGCGATCGATCTCGTCGATCAGCAGGACGCTTCCTTCCGCGTTCCGCAGCGCCTTGAGCAGCGGCCGCTCGATCAGGAAATCCTCGGCGTAGAGGTCGGTGGCACTACCCGAGACTTCCGCCTGGCGGATGGCGAGGAGCTGGCGGGCATAGTTCCATTCGTAGAGCGCCTGGCCGGCGTCGATCCCCTCGTAGCATTGCAGGCGGATGAGGTCGCGGCCGAGCGCCGTCGCCAACGCCTTCGCGGCCTCGGTCTTGCCGACGCCTGGCACGCCTTCGACCAGAAGCGGCTTGCCGAGGGCAAGCGCCAGAAAGCCGGCCACGGCCAGCCCGTCGTCGGCGAGATAGTCGGCGCGCGCCAGCGCCTCCGCCAGTGCCTCGGGGGTCGGGAAGGGCGGGGTGGTCATGGCGCTGCCTTGCCGAGGAAGTCCGTGCTCCTTGCCTCCCCCCTTGTGGGGGAGGCCGGATTTCCCCGATTTGCGGAAGCAAATCGGTTTCGGAAATCCGGGAGAGGGGTACCTCTCACCGCAGTGGAATACCCCTCTCTAGCTCCGCTATCGCCCGGCTTTGCCGGGCGAAGCTCCGCTGTCTCCCCCACAAGGGGGGAGAGGGCGTCCCATCTCACCGGTCGGGCGGCGCGAAGGAGCGAAGGCTCAGTCAATAAACACCTTCTCCTCGGCCATGAAATGCGTCCGTTCGGCGTGGGCGGCGGCGTCGGCGCCGGCCGCCTTGCCGGCATCGGTGCCGAAGGCGGCGAGCCGCGCCGCATCGTCATCGAACCACATCTCGCTGATCGCGTCATAGGGCAGGTCCGGGTTCTCGGCGATCGGCACGTTCATCCGGTAGCCGCGCAGGCCCGGCAGCTTCTCGGCGAGCTTCGGATGGTCGTTGATCGCCCAGTTGCGGAATTCGTCGTAGCTCAGTCCGTCCTTGCGCTTCATCAGCGAGAGTATCTTCAGCATGCCGGTTCCTTTCATTCAGCGGGTTCGGTGAAGGCGCGTTCCTTGGCGAGGATGCCGCGGAGCACCTTTTCAGGCGTGATCGGAAGCGAGTCGACGCGAACCCCGACGGCGTCGAAGATGGCGTTGGCGATGGCGGGAATCGGCGAATTGGCGGTCATCTCGCCGACGCCCTTGGCGCCATAGGGTCCGTCACCGGCCGGCCGCTCGAGGATGACGCCGCCGAATTCCGGCAGGTCGCCCGGCCCCGGCATCAGGTATTCGTTGAAGTCGACCGGTCCGTGGTCGCGGTCGGGATAATAGGGCTCGGTGGTCTCGTAGAGGGCGTGGCTCATGCCCATCCAGGCGCCGCCGATGATCTGCTGCTCGACCATCCTCGGGTTGAGCGCGCGGCCGACCTCATAGGCGCTCTTCAGCGACTTGACCTCGACCTCGCCGGTCTCCGTGTCGACCTCGACCTCGGCGACCGTGCAGGCATGGGCGTAGCAGGTCGCGGGACGCATCTTTCCCGTTTCCGGTTCGGGGAAGGAGCGCTCGGCCATGAACATGCCGCGGCCGGAGATCGTCCTGCCGTGCTTGAAATGGGCGGCGAGCGCGGTCTCGATCACCGAGATCGACCTGGATGGCGCGCCCTTGACATGGATCGCGCCCTTGCCGTCGGTCTCGAGGTCGCCGGCATCGACCTCCAGCTCCTCGGCCGCGACCTCCATCAGCACGTCGCGCGCCTCGTTGGCCGCCATGACGATGGCGTTGCCGATACGGTGGGTGCCGCGGCTGGCGAAAGTGCCCATGCAGTGCGGGCCGGTGTCGGTGTCGGCGGTGTCGATCAGTACCATCTCCGGCGGCACGCCGATCGCCTCGGCGCATATCTGGGTCATCACCGTCCTCAGCCCCTGGCCGAGATCGACGCTCGACAGGGTGACGACGAAGGTGCCAGTGGTGGTGGCATGGACCAGCGCCTGGCTCGGGTCGCCGCCGAGATTCATGCCGGTCGGATAATTGACGGCCGAGACGCCGCGCCCGCGAACCTTAGCCATGGATGGCTCCTTGCAGTGTGGTGCCTGTGCGTCCTTCGAGGCTCCGCTGCGCGGAGCACCTCAGGATGGCGGCGTGTGATAGTCTGGAGAGGTTGCAGAGGCGATCGGAGTGATGTGCACTTCCTCGCCATCCTGAGAGGCTGCCCCCGGCTCGATCGGGGGTGCGAGGCCGAAGCCCGAGCCTCGAAGGACGCAGGACCAACTCCTCACCCTCCCTTCAACGACGATGCGGCGCGATGCTCATCGGCGAGCGGCCAGCCGGCGAAGTCCGCCGCCGCCCGCATCACCTCGACCAGCGCCGCGCCCTTGGTCGTCTCGCCATGGGCCTTCATGTCGCCGTCGCGATAGGCGTTGATCATCCGGACCGCGAGCGGGTCCATGCCGAGCAGCCGGGCGATCTTGTCCATCTGCACCTCCAGCGCGAAGTCGCCGATGGTGACGCCGAAGCCGCGCATTGCCGAGGAGGGCGTGCGGTTGGTGTAGACGCAATGGGCGTCGACCAGGACGTTGGGGATGGTGTAGGGCCCGGGCATGTGGGCGGCGGCCTTGGTGGTGCCGTAGGGGCTGTGGCGTGAATAGGCGCCGGCGTCGACATAAAGCCGGATCTGGCGGGCGACGATCCGCCCGTCCTTCATCACGCCATCCTTGATGTAGATACGTTCCGCCGCGCGGGGACTGGAGACCTGCATCTCCTCCTCGCGAGAGTAGCTGTATTTCACCGGCCGCTTGATGAGGTCAGCGGCGAGGAAGGCGATCGGCTCGGTGATGACGTCGACCTTGCCGCCGAAGCCGCCGCCGACGGTGCCGCCGATCATCCTCAGCCGCTGGAAGGGGACGTTGAGGATGAGGCCGGTATTGTCGAGGGTGAAGAACAGCGCCTGGGTGTTCGAGTAGCAGGTCAGCCGGCCGTTCGCCTCCGGCACGACGATGCAGCCGGTGGTCTCGACCGGCGCATGCTCGATCGGTGACGACTGGTAGCGTTCCTCGAGGACGTGGTCGGCTTGCGTGAAGCCCTTCTCGACATCGCCATGGCGAACGCGCCGGCAGTGGTGGCCCTCGTAGGTGAAGTAGTTGTGGCCGTGATACTCGTTGACGATCGGCGCATCCGGCTTCAGCGCCTCCTCGACGTCGAAGACCGGAGCCAGCACCTCGTAGTCGACCCTGACCGCCTCGACCGCCGCGCGGGCGATCGCCTCGCTCTCGGCGAGGATGGCGACGATCTGCTCGCCCTTGAAGCGCACCTTGTCGACCGCGAGAACCGGCTCGTCATTCGGCTCGACCTGGATCAGGCGAAGGATCGTGTAGATGTTCTCCGGCACGTCCTTGTGGGTCAGCACCCGGACGACGCCGGGCATCGCCTCCGCCGCCGCCGTATCGACACCGAGGATGCGGGCATGATGATGGGGGCTGCGCACCATCTTCAGCGTCAGCATGCCGGGGAAATGCCGGTCGGCGTAGAACTGCGTCTTGCCGGTGACGTGGCCGAGCGCGTCGGAGCGCTCGATGCTGATGCCGACCGCCTTGTGGTCGTCGGCCCGCTCGTCGGCGAAGACCTCGCGGATGTGTTCCATGTCCCGCCTCCTCAGGCCGG
>NZ_JAGRLA010000081.1 GCF_020442045.1 Bauldia sp.
GCATATCCCGCCGTGGCTGCGAGGAAGGTCGCGGCTCGGCCCCCCGAGATCGCGGCACGAAGTTAATACGGGATGGTTGCCAGGCTCAACAGGCGGGCCGGACTCTCCCGAAGGGAGCGGCCCGCCCGTCCGTCTCGACCGTCCCGGACCTAGGCCGTCGTCCCGGTCTCGGTGTCTTCGCCTGTCTCGGCCGGAGCCGCCTCGGCCGCCTCACCGGTTCCCTCCGCGTCGGCCGATGCGGCGTCTTCGGCCTCTTCTTCCTCCTGCTCGTCATAGGGACGGGTCACGTCCTCGCCCCGCGCCTGCCGCTCGGCTTCATCCTCGCTGCGGGCGACGTTGACGACGATCTCGCTATCGACCTCGGGATGAAGGACGATTTTCACCGGGTGAAGGCCGATGGTCTTGATCGGCTGCTCCAGGGCGACCTGGCTGCGACCGACGCTGAAGCCGCCATTCTCCAGGATTTCGACCAGGTCGCGCGCATTGACCGAGCCGTAGAGCTGGCCGGTCTCGCCGGCCTGGCGGACGACGATGAAGGACTGGCCGTTGAGCTTGGCGGCAACCGCCTCGGCCTCCTGACGGCGTTCGAGATTGCGCGCCTCGAGCTGGGCCCGCTGTTCCTCGAATCGCCTGCCATTCTCCTTGGTCGCGCGGAGCGCCTTGCCCTGGGGGAGCAGGAAATTGCGGGCGTAGCCATCCCTGACCCGGACGACGTCGCCCATCTGGCCGAGCTTGGCAATCCGCTCAAGCAGGATCACTTCCATGATGTCACTCCTTCTGAAGTCATTGGTTGGGTGGAGCGCCGCGTAGCTTCCGCGCGCGCAAGTTGACGAATCCATCGGCGAGCCCGAGCAGCGTCAGAAGGACGATCGGGAAGCCGAACAGGATGAGCACCACGTAGACGGTCACCAGGATCAGCGTCCTGAGGTTGCTGGCCATCGTGGTGGCGTGAAGGACCGCGAGCCCGACAAGGGCGAAGGCCGCGCCGAGACCGCCGACAAGGGTGCCGGCGGCGTGGCCGATGGCGCCGGGGATGAAGGAGGCGGCAAGAGCGGCGGCGAGAACCACCACCGCCTCGTTGGGAAGGGCGGCGGTCCACAACGGCGGGCGTGGCCGGGGAAGCCGCCCGGAGGCGTCGGTGATCCGGCCGGCAAGCCACATGTTGAAGACAAGGATGATGACGAGGATCGCCGAGACGGTGAACGGCATCGCCGCGACGTTGAAGCGCACGAAGGGCTCGATATCCTCGACCGATGGCGGGGCCGCGACATCGGGCGACTGCGCCAGCCAGTCGGACAGTGTCGAGACCATCTCGTCGGTGATCGTGGCGGGATCGAAGCCGATCACGATTCCGACAACCACCAGCCCGATCGCCGCGGCGAAGGTTCCGTGGAAGAGGATGCGCCCGATCGGATACCACTCGATTCCGCCATCGCCGCCATCCTGGCGTGACAGGCCGGCGAACCGCGCCATCCAGACGATCGGCCCGGCGAACAGGGCGAGATAGACGATCGCCGCCGGGCCCGAGATGGCGACGAGAATGACCACGGCCGCCACGGCCGATGCGATCAGGCCGGCGATGAGCGTCCAGCCGAGACCGGCGATGGCGACCGGCAGGCCGCACAGGGTGAAGAGCGGGAAGGCGAGGGTGGTCCCGCCGATTGGCGACAGGAAGAGCAGGGCGCCCGCGACGCCGGCTACCAGGCCGACCAGGATGATCTGAACCATGTCGTTCGCTGTCCCGCTCCTGCGAAGCGGTTAGGGGCAGGTCGCGGACGTCTTCCGCTCCATGCCCCAACCCGTATCAACGAAAGGGCGCCCCGCGGCCTACTTGATCACGTAGGGCAGGAGACCCAGGAAACGCGCCCGCTTGATGGCGCGCGCGAGCTCACGCTGCTTGATGGCCGAGACGGCGGTGATCCGCGACGGCACGATCTTGCCACGCTCCGAGATGTAGCGCTGGAGCAGGCGGACGTCCTTGTAGTCGATCTTCGGCGCATTCTCGCCGGAGAAAGGGCAGGTCTTGCGGCGACGGAAGAAGGGCCGACGCGTCGGAAGCTGGTTGATGTCGACCATTATTCGGAACCCTTGTCGTCGCTGGAATCACGCTCGTCGCGCCGGGGACCGCGGTCGCGATCGCCAGGACCGCGCTCGCGATCGCCGAAGCGGCCGCGCGGCCGGTCGTCGCGATCACGCTTCTGCATCATCACCGACGGGCCCTCCTCGAGCTCGTCGACCTTGATGGTCATCGTGCGCAGCACGTCTTCGTGAATACGCTGCTGCCGTTCCATCTCGGCGACCGCCGCCGGCGGCGCATCGAGATTCAGCAGCGTGAAATGCGCCTTGCGGTTCTTGCGGATGCGGTAGGTGAGGGACTTGAGGCCCCAGGTCTCCACCTTGGCGACCTTGCCGCCACCTTCCTCGATGACGGCCTTGAACTGATCGACCAGCCCTTCGACCTGCTGGCTCGAGATGTCCTGGCGTGCCAGGAAGATATGCTCGTAAAGAGGCATTTCGGCCTTTCCTTCATGTTAGCCGGCGCCAAGCCTCGCGAAGCCTTTGAAAGGAAAGGCCCGCTTGCACTTCGAGAGCGGAGACACGGGAAGACGGATCGCCTGTCGATCCTCCCGGGAAATCCCGGGCTTCCGTTCAGCCCCCAGCCGGGGTCCGATTGGACGAGGGGGGTTATAAGCCAAGATTCGGCAAATGCAAGGCATGGACGCGCCAGCCGGTCTTCCACTGGACATGCGCGGTTGTTGGCCTGCCGTGCTTGACATTGCGGAGCCAAACAGGCTCAAAGGCGCGGATTTTTCCGGGCAGGTCCCGAAGAGGCAAGCAAGCGGCGCGGATGACGACGGCGTTCACATTTCCCGGGCAGGGCAGCCAGGCCGTGGGCATGGGCAAGGCCCTGGCCGATGCCTATCCGGAAGCGCGCGCCGTTTTCGACGAGGTCGACGAAGCCCTCGGCGAGAAGCTTTCGGCAACCATCTGGGATGGGCCGGCGAACGCGCTGACCCTGACCGAGAACGCGCAGCCGGCGCTGATGGCGGTGAGCCTGGCCGCGACCCGGGTGCTGGCATCCCGTGGCGCACCCATCGCATCGAGCGCCGCCTTCGTCGCCGGCCATTCGCTCGGCGAATATTCGGCTCTCGCGGCGGCCGGCGCGCTCAGCGTCGGCGACGCGGCGCGGCTCTTGCGGACCCGCGGGCGCGCCATGCAGGAAGCCGTGCCGGTCGGCGCCGGCGCGATGGCGGCGCTGATCGGGCTCGACCTCGAAACGGTCGCCGCGGTCGCCGCTGAAGCGGCCGAAGGCGCCGTCTGCTCGGCCGCCAATGACAACGGGGGCGGACAGGTCGTGGTCTCCGGCGACAAGGCCGCCGTCGAACGCGCGGTCGAGATCGCCAAGGCGAAGGGCGCGAGGCGCGCGGTCCTGCTGCCGGTCAGCGCGCCGTTCCACTGCGCGCTGATGGCGCCGGCGGCGGAGGTGATGCGGGCGGCGCTTGCCGAGGTGACGCTCAACGCGCCCGTGGTGCCGATCGTCGCCAACGTGACGGCCCGGCCGACCAGCGACGCCGAAGAAATCCGGCGCAACCTGGTGACCCAGGTGACGGCCATGGTCCGCTGGCGCGAATCGATCGTGTGGCTGGCGGAAGCCGGCGTCGACCGATTCGTCGAGGTCGGGGCGGGGAAGGTGCTTTCCGGGCTTGCCAGGCGGATCGCCGATGGCGTCGCGACGATGACCGCCGGGACGCCCGAAGATATCGAGGCGGCCGTGAGCCAGCTCGGCGCCGACGAGGTGAAAAATGTTTGATCTGACGGCTAAACGCGCGCTGGTCACCGGCGCGAGCGGCAGCATCGGCGGCGGCATCGCCAGGGCGCTGCACCAGCAGGGCGCGACGGTCGCCCTTTCCGGCACGCGGCGCGAGGCACTCGACCAGCTCGCCGCCGAGCTTGGCGAGCGCTGCGCGGTCCTGCCCTGCGATCTCGGCGACGGTGCAGCGGTCGACGCGCTGGTGCCGCAAGCCGAAGAAGCGATCGGCGACCTCGATATCCTCGTCAATAATGCAGGGCTGACCCGCGACACCCTCTTCGTCAGGATATCCGACGAGGACTGGAACAAGGTCATCACCGTCAACCTGACGGCAGCCTTCAAGCTGTCGCGCGCCGTGCTGATGGGCATGATGCGCCGGCGCGGTGGCCGGATCATCTCGATATCGTCGGTCGTTGGCGTGACCGGGAATGCGGGCCAGGGCAACTATGCCGCCTCGAAGGCCGGGCTGATCGGCATGACCAAGGCGCTTGCGCAGGAAGTCGCCAGCCGCGGCGTCACGGCCAATTGCATCGCGCCGGGCTTCGTCGCTTCGGCGATGACCGACGCATTGAACGACAAGCAGAAAGAATCGATTCTGCAACGGGTTCCGATGAGGCGCCTGGGGACACTGGAGGAGATCGCGTCGGCGGCGGTTTATCTCGCCAGCGACGAGGCCGCCTATGTCACCGGGCAAACGATCCATGTCAATGGTGGTATGGCCATGATCTAAAAGGATAAAATGAGTCGACCAGAAAGGGTCGACAAGGGTGTTTTCGAGCTGTCCCGGCCGCTGGTAAAGGTCAATAAAGTGTGTTACGACCGGCCAAATTGCCGACGTCCGGGCGGCTTCTTCTACCCCCTGCCGATCGGCAGTTACGGCGACGCCGCACCGAGTATTTCGGGCCAAATTCCCGTTCCCGTGCGCAGGCCAAGGACCGATCACCGGCGGAGGGGGCAACTCTTCGGAGTTGATCATGATTGGGCAACTGAGGTTCTGACAAGATGAGCGATATCGCTGAACGGGTGAAGAAGATCGTCGTCGAGCATCTGGGCGTCGACGCGGATAAAGTTACGGAAAAGGCCAGCTTCATCGACGACCTTGGCGCTGACAGCCTCGACACCGTCGAGCTGGTCATGGCGTTTGAGGAAGAATTCGGGGTCGAGATTCCCGATGATGCCGCCGAGACGATTCTCACGGTCGGCGACGCCGTCAAGTTCCTTGAAAAGAACGCGGCCTGACCGGGCGCTCCAGCGGTGAAGCCGGATTCGATCCGGCGAGCTGGGGGCTGATCGTCCGATGAGGCGAGTCGTCGTTACAGGGCTTGGGATGGTTACCCCGCTTGGCTGCGGGGTCGAACCCACGTGGAAGAATCTGCTTGCCGGGAAGAGTGGCGCCGTCAGGGTCACCGGCTTTCCGGTCGACGATCTTGCCTGCCAGATCGCCTGCCAGATTCCGCGCGGCCCCGCGTCCGAGGGCAAATACGATCCGGACGAATGGATGGAGCCCAAGGAAGCCCGCAAGGTCGACGACTTCATCGTCTATGCGATGGCCGCCGCCGACCAGGCACTGGACGACGCCGGCTGGCATCCGGAGGACGAAGACGACCGATGCGCGACAGGCGTCCTGATCGGCTCCGGTATCGGCGGCATCTCCGGCATCTACGAAGCGTCGTTGACGCTGCGTGACCGGGGGCCGCGGCGGATCAGTCCCTTCTTCCTGCCCGGACGGCTGATCAACCTTGCCGCCGGACATGTTTCCATCCGCCACAAGCTCAAGGGCCCGAACCACGCGGTCGTCACCGCCTGCTCGACCGGGGCCCATGCGATCGGCGATGCCTCGCGGCTGATCGCCTTCGGCGACGCCGACGTGATGGTTGCCGGCGGCACCGAATCGCCGGTCAATCGCCTGTCGCTCGCGGGCTTCGCAGCCTGCCGGACGCTTTCGACCGATTTCAACGACGAGCCGGAAAGGGCCTCGCGCCCCTATGACCGGGACCGGGACGGTTTCGTGATGGGCGAGGGCGCGGGCATCGTCGTGCTCGAGGAGCGGGAGCACGCGCTCGCGCGCGGTGCCAAGATCTACGGCGAGATCATCGGCTACGGGCTGTCGGGCGACGCCCACCACATCACGTCGCCCTCTCCTGACGGCGACGGTGCCGAAAGGTGCATGCGGGCGGCGATGAAGCGGGCCGCCATCACCCCGGACGAGATCGACTATGTCAATGCGCACGGCACCTCGACTCCGGTCGGCGACGAGATCGAGCTGAAGGCCGTCGAGCGACTGCTCGGCAATGCCGCCGGACGGGTGTCGATGTCGTCGACCAAGTCGGCGATCGGCCATCTGCTCGGCGCCGCGGGCGCGGTCGAGGCAATCTTCTCGCTGCTGGCGATCCGCGACAATGTCGCGCCGGCGACCCTGAATCTCGACAACCCTTCCGTCGATACCGCACTCGACCTTGTGCCCAAGAAGCCGGTCGAGCGGACGATCGACGTGGCGCTGTCGAACTCTTTCGGTTTTGGCGGGACGAACGCCTCGCTGGTTTTCCGCCGCCACGCGTAGGCGGGTACTATCCCGCTCTCGCCATATTTGCTTATAAAGTCGCTGGCCGGGGCATATTCGACCGAAAGGCTTGGACCGAAATGAGTGATTCCAGAGGGGATCAATTCGGCAGCGACGCCGATATTCTCTCGGCGCGGCTGGTGTCGGCCAATCGCTCCGCGCCAAAGAGTCCGACGGAAGCCTTGCAGCCCGAATCGGTACCCCCGCCGCCGCAGCGGTCGCGCGCGGTCCGCCATCCGCTCGTCGTCTTCACCAATTTCGTGCTGACGATCATCGTCGTCGCGGGCGTCGCGCTC
Source organism: Bauldia sp. (assembly GCF_020442045.1). GTDB lineage: Bacteria > Pseudomonadota > Alphaproteobacteria > Rhizobiales > Kaistiaceae > Bauldia. The sequence goes on from NZ_JAGRLA010000081.1 coordinate 6,668, forward strand.
GGCGGCGGCCTGCTGATCGGCAAGTCGCAATTCGACAAGGAGGGCGCGCTCGACCAGGAGCGTTCGATTTCGGTGAGCCGCGGAACCGGGCTGAGCGCGATCGCGGATCAGCTGCAGCGCGAGGGCGCGATCTCCAGCAAATGGCTGTTCATTGCCGGCGTCTGGCTGAGCCAGAACCAGGACAACCTGAAGGCCGGCGAATACCTGATCCCCGCCCATGCCAGCATGGCCGACATCATGGACACCATGGTCGAGGGCAAGAGCATCGTCTACTCGATCACCATTCCCGAGGGCCTGACCAGCAAGCAGATCGTCGATCGGCTGCTCGCCAATGACATTCTCGTCGGCGAGATCAAGGATATCCCGCCGGAGGGGACGCTGCTGCCGGCGCGCTACGACTTCTCGCGCGGCGACACTCGCCAGAACGTCATCTCCCGGATGCAGCGGGAGCGCGACCGGGTGCTCACCGATGTCTGGTCGCGGCGGGCGTCGGATCTGCCGCTGAAGAACATCAACGAGCTGGCGGTGCTGGCTTCCATCGTCGAGAAGGAAACCGCGCTGGCCGACGAACGCAGCCGGGTCGCGGCGGTCTTCATCAACCGCTTGCGGCTGAACATGCGGCTGCAGACCGACCCGACGGTGATTTACGGGCTGTTTGGCGGCGACGGCAAGCCGCAGGACTATTCCCTGACCCGCGCCGATCTCGAGAAGGAAACGCCCTATAACACCTACCTGATCGATGGCCTGCCGCCCGGCCCGATCGCCAATCCGGGGCAGGCCTCGATCGAGGCGGCCGCCAACCCGTCGCGGACGCGGGACCTTTTCTTCGTCGCCGACGGCTCCGGTGGCCACGCTTTCGCCGAGACCTATGAGGAGCATCTCCGCAACGTCGCCCGGTGGCGTGAGATCAGCGCGGCGCCGCCCGCCGAAGCGGATGCGGCCGGCGATGAGCCTATCCCGGGCGCGGAGGAGCCGCTGGCCCTCTCGCCGGACGACGAGGCCGCGCCGGCCGACTAGGGCGCCATGCCGGACGGGGGCCGGCAAGCTGAACGCCGCGGGCATCGGTCGATCCGGTGCCGCGAGACTCCAGGGGGATCGCCACATGGCGCTTTGCAGCATGACGGGATTTGCCCGTGCCGATGGCGGCGATGCCACGCGCTGGAGCTGGGAGCTGCGGTCGGTCAACGGCAAGGGGCTCGACGTCCGCCTGCGCCTGCCACCCGGCTTCGAAAGGCTCGAGCGGGACGCGCGGGACCGCTGCGTCGCGACGCTGGGCCGTGGCAACATCCAGGCGTCGCTGTCGGTGACGAGCGACGCCGGTGCGCAGGCGCTGACCATCAACGAGGATGTCCTTGCCAGGATGATCGACGCCGTGAGGCGGATCGGCGAGCGCATCGACACGGCGCCACCGGCGCCCGAGGGAATCCTGGCGCTGCGCGGCGTGATCGAGGTTGCCGACCTTGCCACGGACGAGGCGGCGCGCGAGGCGCTCGACGCCGGAATCCTGGCGGGGCTCGACAAGGCGCTGGCCGATCTCGTCTCGATGCGCGAGCGCGAGGGCGAAGCGATCGGCTCCGTCCTCACGGCGCGTCTCGACGAGATGAAGCGCCTGACCGATCTCGCCGAGGGTTCCCCGGCGCGGGAGCCGGAGACGATCAGGGCGCGGCTCGCCGAGCAGGTCGCGACGCTGCTCGACGCGGCGCCCGCGCTCGAACCCGACCGGCTGCACCAGGAGGCCGTGATCCTCGCCACCAAGGCTGATATCCGGGAGGAGCTCGACCGTCTATTTGCCCATATCGCCGCCGCCCGGGAGCTGCTGGCCGCCGGCGGCGCGGTCGGTCGCCGGCTCGACTTCCTGGCCCAGGAATTCAATCGCGAGGTCAATACGCTCTGCGCCAAATCCAATGATCGCGCCCTGACCGCGATCGGCCTCGACATGAAGGCCGTCGTCGACCAGCTGCGCGAGCAGATCCAGAACCTGGAATAGACGATGGCTTCCGATCCCGGGCGACGCGGACTGATGCTCGTACTCTCCTCGCCGTCGGGCGCGGGCAAATCGACGCTGGCGCGGCTGCTGCTCGACAGTGACGACAACCTGATCATCTCGGTTTCGGTGACCACCCGGAAGCGGCGCCCGAGCGAAGTCGACGGCGTCCATTATCATTTCATCGATCGCGAGCGCTTCCTGGCCATGCGGGATGCCGGGGAACTGCTCGAATGGGCGGAAGTCCACGGCAACCTCTATGCGACCCCGCGCGGGCCGGTCGAGGCCGCGCTGGCGGCGGGACACGACATGCTGTTCGACATCGACTGGCAGGGCGCCCAGCAGCTCAAGGAGAAGATGCCTGACGATGTCGTCGGGATCTTCGTCCTGCCGCCGACGATGGAAGAGCTGCAATCCCGGCTGGTGCGGCGGGCCGAGGACGATAGCGACGTGATCGCCCGCCGGCTGGCCAATGCCCGGTCCGAGATCGGACACTGGGTCGAATATGACTATGTCTTCGTCAACCGCGACCTCCAGGAGACGCTGAAGGGGGCGCAGGCAGTGCTCGTGACCGAGCGGGGCAGGCGCCGGTCGCCGCCCGAGATAACCGACGTCGCCGATCGATTCAGCCGGACCGGGCAGGCGACCCTGCCGGCCTTCATCGCGCAGTTGCTGTCGGAATAGGTCAGCCGACCGGCGCGCGGCCAGAAGCGTTGGCGAGGGCGACGAAGCCCGCGACGTCGATTTCCTCCGCGCGCCGGGTCGGCGCGATGCCGGCCTGGTCCAGCAGCGCCGTCGCGTCGCCGCCGAGGGATTTGAGGCTCTGCCGCAGCATCTTGCGCCGCTGCCCGAAGGCGGCCGCGACGACCCGTTCGAGCTGGCCGGCGTCGCAGGGGAGGGGCGACGGATTCGGCACGAGCTCGACGACCGAGGAGACCACCTTCGGCGGCGGGACGAAGGCGCGTGGCGGCAGGTCGAACAGGATCCGGGCCTCGCCGCGCCAGCCGGCGAGCACGGCGAGGCGGCCATAGGCTTTCGAGCCGGGCGTGGCGACGATGCGTTCGGCGACCTCGCGCTGGAACATCAGTGTCAGCGACAGGTAGCCCGGCGGCCATGGTTCCTCGCGCAGCCAGCCGACGAGGAGCGGCGTCGCGACGTTATAGGGGAGGTTGGCGACGATCCTCACCGGGCCCTGGGTGAGGGCGCGGTAATCGAGCCTGAGGGCGTCGCCCGGCACGATATCGAGGCGGCCGGGATAGCGCCCGGCGATTTCCTCGAGCGCCGGCAGGCAGCGCTCGTCCCGCTCGATCGCCACGACCTTCGCCGCGCCGGCGGCGAGCAGCGAGCGTGTCAGCCCGCCCGGGCCCGGCCCGATCTCGACGACGGTGACCTCCGTCAGGTCGCCGGCGGCGCGGGCGATGCGGTCGGTGACATTGAGATCAAGCAGGAAGTTCTGGCCGAGCCGCCTGACCGCCCTGAGGCCGTGCCGGGCGATCACCTCGCGGAGCGGTGGCAGGTCGTCCATGGGCGTCACCCGCCATCCTCGTTGCGACGGAGCTCCGCGGCGAGGCGGAGCGCCGCCCTCAGGCTCGACGGGTCGGCCTTGCCGGTACCGGCGATGTCGAAGGCGGTGCCGTGATCGGGAGAGGTGCGGATGAAGGCGAGGCCGAGGGTGACGTTGACGGTCTCGGCGAAGGAGAGCGTCTTGGCCGGGATGAGTGCCTGGTCGTGATACATGCAGATCGCCGCGTCATAGCCGGCGCGAGCCGATGGATGGAACATGGCGTCCGCGGAAAGCGGTCCTAGCGCGCCGATGCCTTCGTCACGCAGCCGGGCAATCGCCGGGGCGATCACGTCGCGCTCCTCGGTGCCAAGCGTCCCGCCTTCGCCGGCATGGGGATTGAGGCCGGCGATCGCCAGCCGCGGCTGTGCGATCGCGAAGCGGCGGCGGAGGTCGGCATCGACGATGCGGCAGGTTTCGAGGATCAGATCCTCGCTCAGTGCGGCCGGGACGTCCCTGAGGGGGATATGGATGGTGACCGGAACCGCGCGGAGATCGGGACCGGCCAGCATCATTGCCGGGCGGCCCGGCTCGCCGGTCCAGGCCGAGGACAACGTGCCGAGGAACTCGGTATGGCCGGGATGCCGGAAGCCGGCCCTGTAGAGCGCCTCCTTGTTGATTGGATTGGTGACCATCGCCGCCGCGTGCCCGGACCGGATGTCGCCGACGGCGCGCGCGATCGCCTCGATGACAGCGGCGGCATTGGACTCCTCCGCGCCGCCGGGTTCGGCCACGATCCGAGCCTCGAGCGGAACCACCGGCAGGGCATCCCCGAAACGCGCGACCGCCTCGTCCGGCGAGACGACGGCGATCGGGCAATCGAGCCCGAGGCGCCGGGCGCGATCCGTCAGGAATCCCGGGTCGGCATAGCAGTAAAACGCGGGAAGCGGGTTCCGGTGCCGGTCCAGCCAGGCGCCGAGGGTGATGTCAGGACCTACACCGCCGGGCTCGCCGATGGTCAGGGCAAGCGGCGGTGTCTCCAACAGAATTCCCTTCCCGTTTGACCCTAGCGGTACTCGATGACCGCCTTCTTGCGCAACTCGGCCATGTAATCCTTGCCGATGTCCTTGTTCCGCTCAAGCGTCAGCTTGCTCTCGGCCTGGGCGATCGCGGCCGCATTGCTGTCGACGCTGGTCTTCTTGCAGACGGCGATCAACTGATATCCCCCATCGGTCTTGATCGGATTCGTCGTCTTGCCGACCGCCGTGGCCTTGATCTCCTTGGCGTCGGAGGGGCTCAATTCGTCGTCGGTCCGCCGCCCGAGATTCTTGACCACGACGCCCTTGAGCTGCTTCGCCATCGCGACGCTCTGCTCGCAGCCGGGAAAGCGGCTGCGGAAAGCCTGGGCCTCGCGCCGGCGCTGGTTGGCCAGGGCGCCGGAGGATCCCTTCGGCACGACGAAGATGACCTGCTGCAGAATATATTCGGTGGTCTTGATTTCCTGGCCGCCGGATTCGCTGAACAGCTCGGCGGTGATGTCCGACTGTTTCACCGAGGCGCCGTCCATCCGGATCTTCACGTCGACAAGCGTCTGCCACACCATCTGCGCCTTGATGCGGCGACGCAGGGTTTCGATGTCGACACCCTGCGAGGCGAGCGCCGACTTGAGCTTGGCGGGTGTCATCTTGGTACGCTTCGCGATGTCCGCGATAGCGAAGTCGACGCGCGATTCCGACACGGTCACGCCGAGCTTGGCCGCCTCGATGAACTGGAGGGTTTCGTCGATCAGCTCCTCGATAGCGGCCTTCTGGCCGCCGCCGCCGGTGAGTTTCAGGAGGGTGGTCCGCTGCGCGATGTCGTAGGAGGTGATCGGCTGGTCGTCGACCTTGATCCGGATCGAGCTGGCGGCCGATGCTTCGAACGCACCGAACGTGGTGCAGGCCAAAGCGATCAGGGCAATGACGGTCACACGAAAAGCTTGCTGCATTGTCTCCATCCCCGTCTGTCCCACCCGTTTCCGAGACCATCGACGGATGCCGTAATGCACGGGGCAGGAACCTGATAGTCCGGGATTTGGTTGTCCTGCTTCAAACCGAAAAAATCGGGCGAAAGCGTGGAGGGCCGCTCTCCGCCTTACTGGATCGAGGAGGAAACCGTGCCTTCGGCCAGCGTCCTCAACAGCAGCTTCACCATGATCGACCGGTCCGGAATGTCGATGCCGCGCGTCTCGCTATAGGCGATCGACAGCGTCACGCAACTGTCGTCGTAGCCGATGCCAATGGAGTCCTTCCGCAGCTGCGACGCATTGAAGTCATAGACGGCCGTGCCGAAGGCCCGCCAGCGGTCGAAAAGCTCGACGGAGGCGGCCGCGGTGATCTGGGATGTCGGGATCAGCTTGCCCGCCGTCGGCTGTTCACGCGCGTAGACGTATGTCGCCGAGGCCGTGACCACGCCAACCCTGGTCGCACCGCCGACCTCGCCGTAGTTCACGGCGAAATCCTCCTGGTCGAACCGGCCGCGCATGGAAAGCTGGGTTCCGCGCCCGGTGTCGAGACCGACATGGCCGACATAGTCGGAGCTTCTCGATTCAAGGCCCGAATAAGCGCCGACACCGGTGATATCGTTGACGGCGAAGGAGTTCTTGCCGTCAAGCATGTAGGACTGACCGAAGAGGCCGTCGATGGTCATGCCGCCATCGAAGGTTCCGGCATAATGGATGCCGTAGTTGACGCGCGTGCCGCCCTCGACGCGGTCATAGCCGGAGAACTTGTCCTCGCGCAGCAGCGTCGTGTCGTCGAAGATCAGGCTCTGGGCATCGTCGTTTTCGAGCTTGCCCGCCAGCGGTTCGTCGGGCCGCGCGACGATCTGGGCGATCGGCTCGAAGACATGGCTTGACCCGGGAAGCGACGCCAGGATCGGATAGCTCCAGGTCGCACCGGCGGTCGGCATGAGGCGTGTCGGGGTATCCTGGTTGGTCAATCCCTGCGGCACCGTTCCTTCGGTGTCGAGCGAGAAGACGTCGCCGCGCAGCGAGGCGAAGGTGGAGAGCACCTGGCCGCCCGGGATGATCATTTTCTTCTCCCAGGCGAGCTCCTCGGACAGACGGACATAGTCGCCGGCGAGGCCACGGTAGTAGGTGGTACCGTCCGCGGCGATGCCGTTATAGGCGGCCGCCGACTGGCCGGAAATCGTGAACGGGTCGGCTTTTTCGCGCGACAGGGTCGTCAGGTTCGAGATCAGCGAAAGCTGGCCGCCAAGCACCGGGTTCTTGAAGATGTGGTTGCCGTCGATCACCGGCGTGATCACCGCCTGGCGACCCTGCTCGTATTTCGGATTGAGGTCGTCGGTCAGGACCTGGAAATACTCGGCGCGCGCATCGAGGTAGTTGCGGTCCTGAAGGCCGGTCAGGTGGACCTCGGACGTGGTGATCGACGTATCCTGGTTGAGGACGTCGTAGTCGCGGGTAAACGTCCGGTCCGTGCTGACGGTCCCGTCCCACCCGAAGGTCCAGTTCTTGTTGATCGAGAAGCGACCTGTCGACCGGATACCGCCACGGAACTCGTCCTGGGAGAAATTGCCGTGCCGGTAGGCGGTCTTGCCGCTCGCCGTCGTGTACGGGTCCTTCAGGAACTTCTTCGGGTTGTCCTGATTGATGCCGGCCATGGTCAGCGTGTACTGGCCGCTGCGCAGGCGCTGGCGCCACTCGACCTCTCCCAGGAAGCCCTGATACTGGTAGTATTTCGGGGTCAGCGTCACGTCGTAGCTTGGCGCCAGGGCGATGAAATAGGGGGTCGCCGCCGACCACCCGAGGGTGTCGGAGACGCCGATGACCGGCGCCAGGAAGCCGGTCTTGCGCTTCACCGAGGGATCGGCGGTCGTGAAATAGGGAATCCAGGCAAGCGGCAGTCCGAAGAACTCGAACGTCGCGTTGTGGAACTCGATCTCTTTTTCCTTGTCGTTGACGATGATCTTCGCCGACTTGACCTGCCACAGCGGCGGCTTTTCCGGATGCTCCTTACACGGCTCGCAGGCGGTGTAGACACCGTTGTAGAAGACGGTCTGCTCGCCGCTGACGCGCTCCGCCCGTTCGGCGGCGAAATGGGTCTGGTCGGGGGTGTCGACGCGCAGCGAACCGACGAAGCCGTCCCGGAAATCGTCCGTGATATCGATGACCTCGGCGTAGACGACGACGCCACTCGGGTCCGTCATCTTGACGCCGCCGCTGGCGATCAGCTTCGCCGTCACCTCGATATAGATGACCTTCTCGGCTTCGAGCGTGTAGCCGACATAGTAAATCTTGACGTTGCCGACCGCGGACACCGTGTGGTTGTCATAGTCGTAGACGAGCTCGTCGGACTCGACCAGCATCTGCGCGTCGCGCTTGATCTTCACATTCTGGTCGAAGCCGAAGTCCTGGGCGCTAGACGAGCTTGAGAGAACGGGCGCGAGCAGGAGCGCCGCCCCGGCGATCGCCGGCAACAGGGCGGAGCGGCCGAACGCCGCCTTCAGCCCCATCAGCACACGGACGATTCCCCCGGTCCTCATCCATCCTCCAGATGCAGGAGCACGGTCGCTCCCATCAAGATCGTGACGATTGCCGGAAGCCAAGCAGCGAGCGTTGGCGGTACGATGCCCCCACTCCCCAAATCCCAAGCAATCTTCGAGATAACATAAAGCATGAAGCCTATGCCGACGCCAGCCAAAATCATGTTTCCCAGCTCGTTCGAGCGGGAGAATCGAAGGGATACGATGGCAGCGATCAGGACCATTGCCAACAGGACCACCGGACGGGACAGCAGCGTGTTGTAACGGAGTTCGTATCGGGACGACGGCAATCCCGCCCGTTGCGCCGAATCGATGATCTGCGGAAGTTCCCAGAAAGACGTTGATTCAAGGTTATCAAAGGCTTCGCGGACCTGGCCGGCGGAAAGCGTTGTCGGCAGCCGGTAGAATTCCTTGCGCTGCGGTTTGCGATCGGGTGCCGTTATGGTCGCATTTTTGATCTGCCACTCGCCCGGCTGGTAGTGTGCTTCCTGTGCATCGATCCGCTCCAAAAATGCGCCGCCGTCGCCGAACACGAAGGCGGTCACTCCGGAAAGCGAGAATCCGCTGTCGTAGGTGCGCTGTGCGCCGATGATCGATTCGCGTCCTTCGGCCGCCTGCCGGAGCCAGAGGGGTTCGCCTTTTCGCGCGTCTTTCGAATCCCGCGCCAGCACCTCGGCCGCGATCTCGTCGGAGGCTTTCCGCAGCGCGGTGGAAATCGGGTTGTAGACGGTCGTGGCCACAATCCCGAACAGCAGTCCGACGATGCAGGCCGGCAGCAGGAACTGCCATGCCGACAGGCCCGCGGCCCGCGCGATGACCACCTCCAGACGCCGGTTGGCGAGGAGGAATGCGGCGATCGAACCGAACAGGGTGGTGAACGGCATCACCTCCTCGCAGATGCTCGGGACCCGGAAAAGGGTAAGGACCAGCACCTGACCCGCATTGAACTCGTCGGCGCGCAGGGAGCGTGTAAAAAATTCAAGGTAAGTAATTGCAAATATGAGGAAAAAGAAGAAGACGAAGATCGCTATCACAAGCAGGGCGAACTGGCGGGCGAAGTAGAAGGCGAGGGTCTTGCCGATCATCTCGTGATGCTCAACCGCCGCTTGTCGCTACCGAAGCCACGGGGATTCGCAGCATGCGCTTGACCCGTACCGTGACCTTGTCGCCGAAGATGAGGAGCTTCTCCGGCGGTCGCGGCTGGATGCCCATCAGGATCAGGGTGACGCTCGCTCCGATCATGCCCAGCGGCAGCAGGAAAAGGGCGATCGCGGCGATCATGCTCTCCCCCGAGGCAACGCTGAGCGTGAAGCTCAGCCCGGCTATCGCCAGCGCCGAGCCGCTGGCCATGGCGATGGTCGTCGACCGGCTCTGCCGCGTGGTTTCGGCCTGGCTCAGGAAGACCAGCGGCAGGAGGGCGAAGACCATCGCGTTCAGCGGCGTCGCGAACCGCGTATAGAGCTCCTGGCGGTAGGTCTCGGGCTTCCGCTGGTAGTATTTGTCATTCGCGTCGGGGTCGAAGAGATAGAAGGTGGGCCGCTCGCGCGGGCGATAGGGCGGTGCCTCGCTCTTGCTGGAATAGGTCGAAAGATCGAAGGCGTAGGAGGAGAACTGGATGATCGAGATCGTCTTTTCCTTCTCGTTGCGCCGCTGGATCGTACCGTCGCTCATCACCAGGAAGACGCCGATCTCGCTGTCCAGCACCGCGCCGCGTTCGGCGAGATAGACCACGGTCTCGTCGGAATCCCGGCTGTCGGACATGAAGATCCCGCGCAACGTCCCGTCCGGAGCGCGCTGGCGGAGCTGGAAGACGAGGTTGTCCTCGAGCTCGATGAATTCGCCCTCCTTGAGGATCGACGTCAGGACATTGCCCTGGACGTTGGTGATGGTCTCGCGCCAGAGGCGGAGCGAGAGCGGGGAGAGATAGAGCGTCATGCAGGCCATGAAGACCGTCACGCCGACGGCGAGCATCAGCACCGGCTTGAGCAGCGACCATTGCCGCGTGCCCGTCGAGTTGATGACCGCCAGCTCGGACCCGTCATTCAGGCTGTTGAACGTGTAGATGACGGCGATCATCACCGCGACCGGCGCCACGACGGTGGCGAGCGGCGGCAGCAGCAGCAGCGTCACCTGGAAGAAGGTGATGAGCGTCTGGCCCATGGCGGAGACCAGGTCGAACTGGCGGAGCGCCTGGGTCAGCCACACCGTCGTGGTCAGAGCAACGAGGCTGAGAACGAATGCGTAGACCAGTTTCGAGAAGATATAGCGCTCAATGAGCTTCATGCGTTCGGGTCCGAAGGGCTCTGGCCTGTCCGTAGCGGCGATTATGGTCCGAATGCGGGGCGAAGCAACCGCCCTTGAAGCAGCGTCGGCTTGTCGGCCTTCGCCTTAAACTGCCCGAAATCCCTTGCTTTTGTCGGTCTCCTTCGCGAAGAGTGCTTGCTTCTCAGACGCAAACCCCGCGTACCTGCTTCCTTGCGACGCATGTCCGCCAACGCCGGTGATTCCTTCGATGACCGTTCCGACCACCTTCTCCTTCGCCAAGCCCGGCCGCAAGCCGACGGGCACCGTTGTCGTCCTTGCCGGTGCCGATCTCCTGCTCGGGTCACAGGCAAGAGCGCTTGGCGTTACGGATCTGATCATCCGCGCGGCGGCGACCGCCTCCTTCACGGGCAAGGCGATGGCGACGCTCGACCTGCTGGCGCCGGCGGGGACCGATTTCGACCGGCTGATTGTTGTCGGAACCGGCAATCCGGCCGGTCTCAGCGAGTATGACTGGCTCCGCCTCGGCGGAGCGGCCATGGGCGCGCTGGGGCGGGCGAAGTCGGTCATGGTCCTTGCGGAACGGCCCGACGGGAAGAGGCCCGCCCCGGGCCAGGTAGCGGACTTCGCCCTCGGCATGCGGCTCCGCGCCTATGCCTATGACAAGTTCAAGACGGGGAAGAAGAGTGCCGGGGCCGGCGCATCGAAGGCCGCGATCACCATCACCTGCGCGGATCCGTCCGGCGCCCGCAAGGCGTGGTCGGCGGCGGAGGCGATCGGGGAAGGCGTGGTGCTGGCGCGCGACCTGGTGAACGAGCCCGCCAACCTCCTCGGTCCGGTCGAATTCGCCCGCAAGGCGAGCGAATTGAAGAAGCTCGGCGTCAAGGTCCAGATCCTCGCCGAGCCGGAGCTGAAGAAGCTCGACATGGCCGCGCTTCTCGGTGTGTCGCAAGGCTCGTCGCGGCCGCCGCGGGTCGCGGTGATGCAGTGGCAGGGCGGCAAGGCCAAGGACGCGCCGGTCACCTTCATCGGCAAGGGCGTCGTCTTCGACACCGGCGGCATCTCGATCAAGCCCGCTGCCAATATGGAGAACATGAAGGGCGACATGGGTGGCGCGGCCACCGTGGTCGGCCTGATGAAGGCGCTGGCCGGCCGGAAGGCCAAGGTCAACGCGGTCGGCATCATCGGCCTTGTCGAGAACATGCCGGACGGCGCCGCGCAGCGCCCGGGCGATATCGTCACGGCCAAATCCGGAAAGACGATCGAGATCATCAACACCGATGCCGAGGGGCGGCTCGTCCTCTGCGACCTGCTGACCTATGCCGAGGAACGGTTCAAGCCGAAGCTGATGGTCGACCTGGCAACCCTGACCGGCGCCATCCTCGTGGCCCTCGGCAACTACTATGCCGGCATGTTCGCGAACGACGACGGCCTTGCCGAAGCCCTGCTGACGGCCGGCAGGGAAACCGGCGAAGGCGTCTGGCGGATGCCGCTCGATCCGGAATACGACAAGATGATCGACTCGAAATTCGCCGACATGAAGAATGTCGGCGGCCGCTATGCCGGGTCGGTCACGGCCGCGCAATTCCTGCAGCGGTTCGTCGAGAAGACGCCCTGGGCGCATCTCGACGTCGCCGGCACCGCGATGGATTCGCGGCAGACCGAGATCAACCAGTCCTGGGGATCGGGCTGGGGCGTGAGGCTGCTCGATCGGATGGTCGCCGACAGATACGAGACCTGACCGGCAAATGTCCGAGGTCCTCTTCTACCACCTCGACCGCCAGCCACTCGAAAGGGTGTTGCCCGGACTGCTTGAGAAATGCATCGAGCGCGGCTGGCGCGCCGTCGTCCAGTTCGGCTCGGAGGAGCGGCTCGATGCGATCGACGCGCATCTGTGGACGTGGCGCGACGACGGCTTCCTGCCGCACGGCACGGCCAAGGACGGCCATGCCGCGCTGCAGCCGGTGTGGCTGACGGCCGGCGACGACAATCCGAACGAGGCGACGGTGCGCTTCGTCGCCGACGGGGCGGCGCTTCCCGATCCGGCGGGCTACCAGCGGGTGGTGATGCTCTTCGACGGCAATGACAACGACGCCGTCGACCGCGCCCGGTCGGCATGGAAGGAAGCCAGGACGGCCGGTCACGAGACCACCTACTGGCAGCAATCGGAGCGCGGCGCGTGGGAGCGGAAGGGGTGACGGAGGGGCCGCTGCCGGCGGTGAACCGCTTCGAGACGCTCTACGAGAACGCCCATGGCGATCCCGAGCTGGTTCCCTGGGCCGACCTCAGGCCGAAGCCGGCGCTGGTCGAATGGCTCGCGGCGCATCCGGGCGAGGGGCGGCCCGCCCTCGACGTCGGCTGCGGCCTTGGCGACAACGCGGAAGCGATCGCGGCCGCCGGCTATGCGACGACGGCGTTCGACATCTCCGCCCGTGCGGTGAGTTGGGCGAGGGAGCGGTTTCCGGCGAGCCCGGTCGACTATCTGCGGGCGGATCTCTTCGATCCACCGGACGGGTGGGCCGGCGCCTTCGATCTGGTCCACGAGTGCTACACGGTCCAGGCGCTTGAAGGGGCGATGCGTCGGAACGCCATAGCGGCCATCGCGTCCTTCGTCGCGCCTGGCGGGCGATTGCTGCTGATCGCGCGGACCCGCGAGGAGGGCGCCGAAGCCGACGGACCGCCCTGGCCGCTGATGCCGTCCGAGATCGCCGCCTTCGACCGGCTCGGCCTGAACCGGGAGAGCGAGGATCACTTCGAGACCGAACGCCGCGGACGGCTGGTGCCGCACATCCGTGCGAGCTTCAGGCGGTCCGGCTGACGTCAGGCCTGGGCCGCCTCGAGATCGGCCGAAAGCCTGAGCCAGAGGTCTTCCGCCTCGTCCAGCGCCCTGGTCGCGTCGGACCGGGCACGGGCATGCTCGGCCGCGGCCGCGCCGTCGCCGTCGCCGTCGTACAGCGCCCCGTCAGCCAGCCGACCGTCGAGGGCTTGAATCTCTTTCTGAAGATTCGAGACCAGGGATTCGGTTTCCTTGATCCTTTTGCGAAGCGCCGCCGTCTCGCCACGCCGCGCGGCGGCGCTGCGCCGCCGGTCCTGTGCGACGGTCTTGCGGTTCTGCGGCGCCTCGTCGGAACGTGTCTTCTTTTTTCGCGGCCCCTCGACGACCAGACGCCGGTAGTCGGCGATGTCGCCGTCGAAGGGCTCGGTCGTTCCGTCGGCGACCAGCCAGAGCCGGTCGGCGGAGGCCTCGATGAGATGCTGGTCGTGGGTGATCAGGATAACCGCGCCGGAATAGTTGGCCAGCGCGTGGACAAGCGCTTCCCGGCTGTCGATGTCGAGATGGTTGGTCGGCTCGTCGAGGATCAGCAGATGCGCGCCGTCGAAGGTCGCGAGCCCAAGCAGGAGGCGAGCCTTCTCGCCGCCCGACAGGCTACGCGCCGGCGTATCCATCTTGGTCTTGACGAAGCCCATCGCGCCGACACGGGCGCGGACCCGCGCCTCTGTCGCGTCCGGCATCAGTTCGCGGACATGGTCATAGGCCGTCTGTTCGGGCTTCAGCTCGTCGAGCTGATGCTGGGCGAAATAGGCGACCCGCATGTTGTGGACGCGCTTCATACGGCCAGCGAACGGCGCCAGCCGCCCGGCGATCAGCTTGGCGAAGGTCGACTTGCCATTGCCGTTGGCGCCGAGCAGGGCGATCCGGTCGTCGTCATCGATCCTGAGATCGAGACGGGTGAGGACCGGCCGGTCGGGCTCGTAGCCGACCGAGACATCCTCCATCGCGACGATCGGCGGCGACAGCTTCTTCGGCGGCTCAGGGAAGGAGAAGGGAAGGAGGGTGGAATCGGCGAGCACCGTGATCGGCTGGAGCTTCGCCAGGGCCTTCAGCCGCGACTGGGCCTGCCGCGCCCTCGACGCCTTGGAGCGAAACCGCTCGACGAAGGCTTCCATGTGGCGGCGCTGGTCTTCCTGCTTCTTCTTCAGCTTGAGCTGGAGCGCCTGCTGCTCGCGCCGCTGCCGGTCGAACTGGTCATAGCCGCCGCGATAGTGGGTGAGCTTGCCGGCATCGAGATGGACGATGCCGTCGACCGCCTTGTTGAGCAGGTCGCGGTCATGGCTGATCAGGAGGACGCTGCGCGGATAACGGGCGAGATAGCTCTCCAGCCAGATCGTGCCTTCAAGGTCGAGGTAGTTGGTCGGCTCGTCGAGGAGCAGCAGGTCCGGCTCGGCGAACAGCACCGCGGCGAGGGCGACGCGCATCCGCCAGCCGCCCGACAGCGCCGAGCATGGGCCGGCCTGGGTCGCCCCGTCGAAGCCGAGCCCGGAGAGGATGATGGCGGCGCGCGCTTCCGCCGAGTGCGCATCGATATCGGCGAGCCGGGTCTGGATGTCGGCGATGCGATGGGGATCGGTGGCGGTTTCCGCTTCCTCGATGAGCGCCGCCCGCTCGGTATCGGCTGCGAGCACCACGTCGATCAGGGCGTCATCGCTGCCCGGCGCTTCCTGGGCGACCTGGCCGATCCGGGTGCGCTTCGGCATCATCACCGCTCCGGTCTCCGGAGCGATTTCGCCGGTGATCAGCTTGAACAGTGTGGTCTTGCCGGCGCCGTTCGGCCCGACCAGGCCGGTTTTCGTCCCTTCGGGCAGGGCAACCGTCGCGTGGTCGAAAAGGAGGCGGGGTCCGATCCGATATGTGAGGTCGTTGATGTGAAGCATGGCGGCAGCGTTTTGCCGCGCCGCACAAGCAAGGGCAAGTGCGATGTTGAAATCAGTGGCCGCCGCGGATAGATGAGGGGCGTCGAAAGAAAGCGAGGGAGCCGGTTTTATGACAGCCATTGTGTGCCGCCGGGCTGGCGAGCTCGTGCGCGGACTGTCCCGCTAGGGGCCCGAAGAGCGCGTCGACAGGCGGGTGTCACGACAAGGACCCGCTTTTCATCTCGACCAGCCGGAGCCTGAACCGCGCGCTGCCGACGATCGGCGGCGGGCTGGTGCCTATGCTGCCCCGTGTATCCGGGGCGAACTGGTCGAGACAAGATGAACACAGGATCGAACGACCTCGCCGGCTTCGGCTGGTCGAACTTTTTTCAATCGCAGCTGAGCGCGGATGACCATGCCAGGACGGTTCCGGCACGGGTCATCGCCGGGCATCGCAACGGGCTCGATGTCGCCAACCCCGCATTCACCGAGCGGGTGCCGCTGCTCTCCACCGAACCGGACGACGAGGAGGGGCGGGCGACCGTCGGCGACTGGCTGCTTCTCGACGAGGGGAGCCATGTTCCGGTCCGGCTCCTCGATCGCAAGACCCTGTTCAAGCGGAAGGCGGCGGGTGTCGACCGCCGGGTGCAGCTCATCGCCGCCAACGTCGATACGCTGCTGGTCGTGTCGTCCTGCAACCAGGACTTCAATCCCGCCCGTCTCGAGCGCTACCTGGTGCTTGCCCGCGATGCGGGGGTGATGCCGGTCATCGTCCTGACCAAGGCCGACCTGACGGACGACGCCGAGCCTTTCCGGCGGACAGCGGAGAAGCTGATGCCGGGGCTGCTGGTCGAATGCATCGACGCGCGCAGTCGTGCGGGCGTCGCGCCGCTCCTCGAATGGTGCGGCGCGGGCGAGACGGTGGCCCTGGTCGGGTCGTCCGGTGTCGGCAAGTCGACCCTCGTCAACACGCTGGCCGGGGATACGATCCAGGCAACCCGTGGGATCCGCGAAAGCGACTCGCATGGCCGGCATACGACGACCGGCCGCTCGCTCCATCGCCTCGATACGGGCGGCTGGCTGCTCGATACGCCGGGCATGCGCGAACTCCAGCTTCTCGACGCGGGGGCCGGGGTCGAGGAGCTCTTCGGCGATATCCTCGACCTGGCGGCGGATTGCCGGTTTTCGGATTGCCGGCACGAGACCGAGCCCGGCTGCGCGGTCGTGGCGGCTGTGGAGGCCGGGACCCTGGATGCCGACCGGTTGCAGCGATTCCGCAAGCTCGCCGCCGAGGAAGCCCGGAATTCCGAGGCGATCGCTGACAGGCGGGCACGCGAGAAAACCTTTGGCAAGCTTGTGAAAGCGGTGATCAAGGAGAAGAAGGGGCGTTGGGAGCGACCTTGATGCTGCCCTATAGTGATGGCAACCGGCGTATCCGGTTGCCATCCGGGTCAGCCCCGGCAGGGAGGAGATTTCATGAGGACGAGACTGTTACCGGCGTTTGTCGCCCTCGCCGCCCTTGCGGGCCCGGCCGCCGCCCAGACCGCCGAAGAGGCCGTCGCCTATGCGTTCCTGGGCCTCGCCGATGGCGCCAGGATAGAGCGCTCCGGCACGACGATGGCCTGGGTCGAGTCCGGCTCTTCGCCGGCCACCTTCGACGGCGAGGTGGTGATCAACGGGCGGAAGGACACGCTCCATTTCACGGTCAAGGCGCTCGAGGATTGCCGATACGAGATCACCCTCGAGGGGCCCGGTTACCTCGTGCCGGGCGGCAACAGGCTGTTCGGCCGCGTGGACCTGGAGGAGATTGAGGGGGTCACGCTCGCCGCCGACGGGATGACGACCAGGATCGACGGGATCGGATTCTGCGAGACCGGGCAACGCAATCCGACCTGCATGTCGATCCCGGGGGCGGATTTCTTTGGTACAGTCGATCCGGAGCGTCACAAGGAGGCGCTGGCCTTCCTTCGCGAGGAAGTCTGCACGAAAACGAACTGAGGGGAGGCGCATGTGACGGACTGGAAGACCAACGGTGTCAAGGTGATCCCGGGCGATCAACTCGACGCCAATACGGCCCAGACGCCGGGAATGGACAGGGCCGCCGCGATCAACCTGGCCCGGGTCGGCGCACAGAAGATCTGGGCCGGAACCGTGTCGATCAGGCCCGACGCCAAGACCGGAGCCCATCACCACGGCGAGCTCGAAAGCGTCATTTACGTGGTCCGGGGAAAGGCGCGGATGCGCTGGGGCGAACATCTCGAATACACCGCCGAAGCGGGGCCGGGCGATTTCATCTTCGTGCCGCCCTACGTCCCGCACCAGGAGATCAACGCATCCGCCGACGAGACGCTGGAATGCGTCCTCGTCCGCAGCGACAACGAGGCGGTGGTGGTCAACCTCGACATAGAACCCGTCGAGAAACCCGAGAAGGTGGCCTGGGTCGATCCGATCCATAAGGCCCCTGATTGAGCCGTCTTTCGGGGTTTCAATCCGCGCGGTCGTAAAGCATGCTGCGGGCGAATCCGGAGACCCGCGGCGCCATGCTTTCCCTCATCCGTTCCGAAGCGGCTTTCATTGTAGGTGCGGTCACCACGGTCATCCTGATGACCGTCGGGGCGCCGTGGTTCTACAGGCTCGACAACCCGCTGATCCTCATCGGCCTGTTTGTCTGGGTCTTCGTCGTGATGGTGCGGTGCGCCTTCGGGGTGGTCCGTCACGCCGACAGCCTCGCCGAGCTCCTCGGCGAGCCTTACGGCACCCTGATCCTGACGATCTCGGTGATCGGCATCGAGGTGTCGGTGATCGCCGCGCTGATGCTGAACGGCAACGCCGAGCCGACCCTGGCGCGGGACACCATGCTGGCCGTGGTGATCATCGTGATGAACGGCATGGTCGGATTGTCGCTTCTGGTCGGCGGCTTCCGTCACAAGGAGCAGGAATACAATCTTCAGGGTGCGCGGGCTTTTCTCGGCGTATTGCTGACCCTTGCGACCGTGTCGCTCATCCTGCCGAATTTCACCACATCGACACCCGACGGCAGCCTGACGCCCCTGCAGTCGATCCTCTTCGCGTCGATGACCCTGGCGCTCTACGCCACGTTCCTTGGGCTTCAGACGACCCGGCACCGGGCCTATTTCGACCAGCCGACGGCGGCGGCCGCCGGCAGCGGCGCGCCGGGCGAGGACGATCACAAGAAGCATCATGACCTCGAGGTGCGAAGCGTGCCGTATCACGCGGTGTTTCTGATCCTCACTCTCCTGCCGATCGTGTTGCTGTCAAAGAAACTCGCCGCCCTGATCGATTTCGGCCTCGATGCCTTTTCCCTGCCCCATGCGCTTGGCGGTGTGCTCGTCGCGATCCTGGTCCTGACGCCGGAAGGTGTCGCGGCGCTGAAGGCCGCTGCCCTGAACCACCTCCAGCGCTCGGTGAACATCTGCCTCGGATCGGCGCTGGCGACGATCAGCCTCACCGTCCCGGCCGTCGTCGCGATCGGCCTCCTGACCGGAACCCATGTCGAGCTCGGGCTCGAGGGCACCGAGATGGTTCTCCTGATCCTGACCCTGACCCTCAGCATCCTGACCTTCGGCGCCACACGCACCAACATGCTGCAGGGCGCCGTGCACCTCGTCGTCTTCTTCGTCTATTTCGTCCTGATCTTCGATCCCTGACGCCGGGATTCAGGCCGCAGGTGGGGATCGTTTCGGCGACGTCAGCCGAGTCCGATGCCGGTCTCGCGCTGGAACATGATCAGATCCAGCGATGGCATGGCGCCGTTGCCGGCGGCTTCGGTCACCAGGCAGTGCGCCTGGCCGCGATGATGCGTCTGGTGGTTGAAAAAATGCGCCAGGGCCGGTGACAGCGGCTGGGTGACCTGGCGCGGATTCGTGATGGTGCGATAGGTGAAGGTCGAGGCGATGGCGGGCTCGCTCAGGGTGTCGATGTAGGCGACGATCCTGTCGTCTTCCCGGCGCCTCGCCGTCTCGAGGGCGTCGAGCTCGTCGTAGGGAATTTCGTCGAGCCTGGCATGGACGGGGCCGTCACCGGTGAAGCGATGCATCCAGATACGGTCGGTGACGACCAGATGGTTCAGGGTCCGGTGCAGCGAGCCGAAGAAGGCACCGCGATCGGCCCGGTAGTCGGCATCGGACAATGATCGGGCGGCGGCGTAGAGCCGCTGGTTGGCCCAGCGGTTATATTGGGCGAACATCGCAAAATGGGCTTTCACATTGACCTCGCTTGGTGTGCCGGGGTCCACAACCCGCTGGAGGAAGGCAATGAATACGCCATTGTCGCGCAAAATCGCCGTTGCCGCGATCTCGCTTGGAATCATGGCGGTCCGTGGTGGCGGCGCGAGCGCCGACGAAGGCGGGTTCTGCGGCCGGTTCACGCTCGTCGGTGGTGAGAAGGAGGTGGCGTTCGTCGATGAGGGCGCGTCCGGCGCGAGCATCGGCGATACCCGCGCCGGCTGGCGCATCCTCAACGACGAACAGGGAGAGCCGGTCGGCGAGGTTCATTTCGTCGCGACCGTCACCAGGGTCGCCGCGAGCGGCGATACCGTGGTCGGCGACTATGTGGTGACGCTGCCGAAGGGCTGGCTGACCGCATCGACCCTCTACACCCGGAGCAGCGCAACCGACGTCAGTCAGCGCGCCGGCAACGCCAGGCTCGCCGTTACCGGCGGCGTCGGCCTCTATCGCGATGTCGCGGGCGAGATCGAAATCGAGGCGGGCGACCAGCCGCGCTACCTCTTCGACCTCGACTGCGACTGACGGCGCTTCGGGGCAAGCCCGGCTCAGCGGGGACCGATATTGATCAGCTGGACGCGGCGGTTGATCGCGGCGTCCGGATTGGCCGGATCGGCCGGCTGCTCCTCGCCGACGCCGAGTGCAACGAGCTGGTCGGGCGGCACGCGGAACGTCGTGACCAGCATCTCCATGACCGCCTCGGCGCGGCGCTGGCTGAGCTTGAGGTTGTAGTCCCGCGATCCCTTGGCGTCGGTGTGGCCGATCACCGCGAAGCGGGAGGTGAGGAGAAGCGGGTGATGGAGGCCGTCGGCGATAAGGCCGACCGTCTCCCAGGACGAGGGGCGGATCCAGTCGGAATCGAAGTCGAACTCCACCTGGACGGTGAGGTTCGGATACTTGGAAAGGGCCTGCAGCACCGGCATGGGCCGGGCCGCCGATTCCGTCCCTTCGACCTGGATGCGCTCGAACAGCGCCTTCTGGATCGCGGCGACGTCGAAGCCCGCGGCCTGCATCGCCGGACCGGTCTCGACCAGGCTGTTGATGATGTCGGCCTCGGTGAGCGTGCCTTGCGCGGAAGCGATGGTGGCGGACAGCAGCAGGCCGGTTATCGCGACGGCGAAACGATTGGGCTTGATCATCAACGGTTCTCCGCGAGAACGGGTTTGCGACGGGCTCGGGTGATCGGGATCAGTCCCAACCGGCGTCGGTCAGGGCCTGTTTGCACTTCTTGGAGACGCCGCGATAGATGTCGGGCCGGATGAGGCAGCGCAGGACGCGGGCATTCCCTTCGCGGAACTCCGAGCAGTGCCGTCTCGCATCATTGGCGCAAAGCGAGGGTGCCGCCGCCTGGGCCTCGGCGCGTTTCGCGATCAGGTCGAAAACGACCTGGACCGTCGCGATGCAGTTCGGCGAGACGTCTGCCTTGTGCTTCGCCATGCAGGCCTGGATTGCGCCGCCACCGGGCTTGACGCCGCTGCAGTTGCGCTGGAGATCGGCGCCGCAAGCCGATGTCAGCGTCCGGATCGCCTGGCCATATCCGATCGTTTCGGCATGGAGGCCCGTCGCGCCCAGGAGGCCGCACAGGGCGAAAATGGCCGCCGCCATTCGATTTGCCATCCCAACTCCTCCCGTCTCCCGGCAGCCCGGCATTGCACGGCCAAGCCGATCATGCGCCGTGCCTAGCAGCCATGGCGCGACCCTTCAAGCGCGCGGCGGCCGGCCGACCGCTCAGCCGGTCGTGCCGATCGACTTCAGAGGCTCGACGGAGCCGCGGAACTTCCTCAGCCCAAGTCCCCATTTCGTGATGCAATTGGCGGCATCGCCGGCCGTGCCTTCGAGCAGCTGGACACGGGAGCGCTCGACGACATGGATCGCGCCGGCGGTCAGGATCGGAGCGGTCGGCACGAAGACGGTGACATAGCGATCGTCTTCATGGGCCGTATCCTCCATGACGAAGCCGAGGACCGCCGTGCCGGGTGCGCCAAGCGTTATCAGGGCCGGATGGTAGGAATCCTTCTCGGTGGCCATGCCCTTCATCAGGCCGGAAATGATTTCGTAGCCGGGAACGAGATCGCGAATGCGATTCTCGACCTTGGCGAAGGAGACCGCACCGATCCGGGTGGTGATCAACAATCCGAACCCGTAGCAGATCGCGACCACCGCAACGATCGCCAGAACCAGCAGCAGGATCAGGTTCAGGACCGGGTTGGCTCCGAGGTGGGACATCAGCGGCGCCAGCACCTCCTGGAAGACCGAGTAGACCGTGTAGAGGAGGTAGCCGATCGCCAGGATCGGAAGCAGCGCGACGGCCCCGAGAATGAGCCGGGTGCGGGTTCGCGCGATGAAGGGCTTCTCGGGCGTTGCATCACTCATGGGCTTCGATCCTTGGCCGCTGTCGGGCGAATGCGCGGCCCCATCTTCGGCGATCGGGAGACGGCCGGCAATCCGATCGGTGAAATGGATGACCGGTGCGACGCTGAAACGAAAGCGGCACCGGTGTTCCCACACCGGCGCCGCTTGATGCCGGATGGCCGGCCTTGTCGTTTGGCGGGGCCCTGACGAAGCCCCGCCGGGCCGGAACTCAGGCGAGGTCGAAGCGATCCGCGTTCATCACCTTGTTCCAGGCGGCGACGAAGTCATGCACGAACTTCTCCCGCGCATCGCCCTGACCATAGACCTCGGCGAGCGCGCGCAGTTGCGAATTCGAACCGAAGACGAGGTCGACGCGGGTAGCGGTCCACTTGGGTTCGCCGCTGGCGCGATCACGACCCTCGAATTCCTCCCCGGCGCCCGAGGTCGCCTTCCACTCCGTGCCCATGTCGAGCAGGTTGACGAAGAAGTCGTTGGTCAACGCGCCGGGGCGGTCGGTGAAGACGCCGTGCCGGGAGCCGCCGACATTCGCGCCGAGGACACGGAGGCCGCCGACAAGAACCGTCATCTCCGGCGCGGTCAGCGTCAGCAACTGCGCCTTGTCGACGAGCAGCTCCTCGGCCGTGACCGAGTAGCGCGCCTTCTCGTAGTTGCGGAAGCCGTCGGCGATCGGCTCGAGCACCGCGAAGGATTCGACATCGGTCTGCTCCTGGGTCGCGTCGGTGCGGCCCGGCGCGAAGGGGACCTCGACGTCGTGACCGGCGCTCTTCGCGGCCTGCTCGATGGCGGCGGCGCCGCCAAGCACGATGAGGTCGGCGAGCGACACCTTCTTGCCACCCGACTGGGCGTCATTGAAGGCCTGTCTGACGCCCTCGTAGGTTTCCAGCACCTTTGCGAGCTGTTCCGGCTGGTTGACCTCCCAGTCCTTCTGGGGTGCAAGCCGGATACGCGCGCCATTCGCGCCGCCGCGCTTGTCGGAGCCGCGGAAGGTCGAGGCCGAGGCCCACGCGGTCGAGACGAGCTCGGCGACCGACAGCCCGGAAGCCAGGATCCTCGCCTTGAGGTCCCTGATGTCGGCCGCGTCGATCAGCTCGTGATCGACGGCGGGGATCGGGTCCTGCCAGATCAGGTCCTCGGCCGGGACTTCCGGGCCGAGGTAGCGCGACTTCGGACCCATGTCGCGGTGGGTCAGCTTGAACCAGGCCCGGGCGAAAGCGTCGGCGAACTGATCCGGATTCTCGTAGAACCGCCGGGAAATCTTCTCGTATTCCGGGTCGAAGCGGAGCGAGAGGTCGGTGGTCAGCATGGTCGGCTTGCGATGCTTCGACGGATCATGCGCGTAGGGCATCGACTCCGGGGCGTCCTTCGCCACCCATTGCTGGGCACCGGCCGGGCTCCTGGTGAGCTCCCACTCGTAGCCGAACAGGTTCTCGAAGAAGTTGTTGCTCCACCTGGTCGGCGTCGTGGTCCAGGTGACCTCGGGGCCGCCGCCCATCGTGTCGTCGCCCATGCCGCTGCCGAAGCCGCTTCGCCAGCCGAGGCCCATCTCCTCGAGCGGCGCCGCCTCCGGCTCGGGACCGACAAGCGCCGGATCACCGGCGCCGTGGGTCTTGCCGACGGTGTGTCCGCCGGCGATCAGCGCGACCGTCTCCTCGTCGTCCATCGCCATGCGCGCGAAGGTCTCGCGGATGTCTATGGCCGCGGCGACCGGATCCGGATTGCCGTTCGGTCCCTCCGGGTTGACGTAGATCAGGCCCATCTGCACGGCGGCGAGGGGATTCTCGAGATCGCGCTCGCCGGTATAGCGCTTGTCGTCCAGCCAGGTGTCCTCGGTGCCCCAGTAGGTGTCCTCTTCCGGCTCCCAGACATCGGCGCGGCCGCCGGCGAAGCCGAAGGTCTTGAAGCCCATCGATTCGAGCGCGACGTTGCCGACCAGGATCAACAGGTCGGCCCAGGAAATCTGGTTGCCGTATTTCTGCTTGATCGGCCAGAGCAGGCGCCGCGCCTTGTCGAGGTTGACGTTGTCCGGCCAGCTGTTGAGGGGCGCGAAGCGCTGCTGTCCGGTGCCGCCGCCGCCGCGGCCGTCGCCGGTGCGATAGGTGCCGGCGCTGTGCCATGCCATCCGGACGAAGAGCGGGCCATAGTGGCCGAAATCGGCGGGCCACCAGGGCTGCGAATCCGTCATCAGGTCGGTGAGGTCCTGCTTGAGGGCGGCGAGATCGAGTTTCTTGAACGCCTCGGCATAGTCGAAGGCCGGGCCCATGGGATCGGGCAGGGAGGAGTTCTGATGAAGCATCTTCAGGTTCAGCTGGTTCGGCCACCAGTCACGGTTCGACCGCATCCCCATGTTGGTGACCCCGTGCACGACCGGGCATTTGCCCGCGTCATCAACCTTTGCGTCCATGATTCTCTCCGGTGGCTTCCTGGGTTTTTCGGATCATGCGCCGTCGTCGTCCCGGGCGGGGCGGCGGCACCCTGACTGGAACCGTGACAGAGTAGGGCCATAAAATCCAATCATATTGACTGAGGTCAAGAATAAGGTTTTCTTATTGCGATGATCTCCTTCAAACAGCTCCGCTATTTCGACCTGCTGGCCACGATCGGTCATTTCGGCAAGGCCGCCGATCGGGCCGGCGTCACACAGCCGGCGTTGTCGATGCAGATCCGGGCCCTGGAAAAGAGCCTTGGCGGCCCGCTGGTCGAGCGCGGGGCGGCCGGGGCGCGGCTGACCGTGCTTGGCGAACAGGTCGCTGCCAGGGCCGCCAAGGTACTCGCCGGCGTCAGGGATATCGAGGAGCTGGCTTTCGCCAATGGCGGAACGCTGAGCGGCACCCTCCGCCTCGGCATCATCCCGTCGATCGCCCCGTTCCTGTTGCCGTCGCTGCTCGGGCTCGCCACCGAACGCTTCCCGGACCTGCGCCTGTCGATACGCGAGACGATCACCGGGACCCTGGTCGATGAAATCACGGCCGGCGAACTGGACGCGATCGTTGCGAGCCTGCCGCTCGACCACGAGGACCTGGAGGAGGCGGCGGTCGTCGAGGATCGCTTCCTCCTCGCCGCACCGGCGCATTCGCCGCATGCCGAACGGTCGCCGGCAATGGCCGACCTGATTTCGGCCGATGAGCTTCTCCTGCTCGAGGACGGCCACTGCCTTCGCGACCAGGCACTCGCGGTCTGCCATGCCATCGATCCGGCGCGACTGAGAGGTTTCGGCGCGACGAGCTTTCCCACGCTGCTGCAACTCGTCGCCGCCGGACACGGATTGACGCTGCTTCCGGAGATTGCCGTCAACGCCGGCGTCGTCAACGACCCGCGGCTCCGCGTGAATCGCTTCGCCAAACCCGAGCCCAGCCGCATGATCGGACTGGCCTGGCGCCGGAGCTCGCCGCGCAGCCGCGATTTCGCGGCGCTCGCCGGACTGGTTGGCGAGGCGGCGACCGCGAAGACCGCGACGGAGCCATTGTCGCCAGGCGAAGCCGCCTGAATACGGTCGGCCGGGGGTTGTCCCCAACCACCCGGCTCCGCCAGTATGGCGCCGTTGTCAAACGGGAGAGATGCGATGATCGTCAGGACCCTCATGGCGGCGGCATGCCTGCTGCTGTTTTCCGGCCTGGTATCGGCCCAGGACATCGGCGGCCGCTACCGGGTCGAGGGCACCAATTTCGATGGATCGCGCTACACCGGAATCGCCGTCATCAAGGTGACCTCGAAAAGCACCTGCAACATCGCATGGGACACCGGTTCGACCGCCAAGGGCATCTGCATGCGCAACGGCACGAGCTTCGCGGCGTCCTACGTGATGGGCAAGGCGATCGGGCTGGTGATCTACCGGATCAACACCGACGGCTCGCTCGAAGGGCTGTGGACCGTGGCAGGGGAGGACGGCGTCGGTACCGAGACCCTGATCCCGCAATAGGTCTCGGGCGTCGCGATCCGGTGTGGTGCGGGGTGGGCGTCGCGCGCGCCGCCGCTGATCCCGGCGGCGATGGTCGCGTCGCCCGATGGCGGCGTGCGCGCGGTTGGAATCCACCGGGGTTCGGCACCTCGCTTTGACCTTGTCGGGACCGGGGCCGGCGGCTATACAGCCGCCACATTTCCAACAGTCGCACCACAGGAGAGACCATGGCCCTCGAACGGACCTTCTCGATGATCAAGCCGGATGCAACGGCGCGTAACCTCACCGGCAAGATCACCGCGAAACTGGAGGAGGCCGGCCTCCGCGTCATCGCCAGCAAGCGGGTGTGGATGAGCCGCAAGCAGGCCGAGGGCTTCTACGCCGTCCACAAGGGACGTCCCTTCTTCGACGAGCTCTGCGACTTCATGTCCTCGGGCCCGACGGTCGTCCAGGTGCTGGAGGGCGAGAACGCCATCCTGAAGAACCGCGAAGTGATGGGCGCGACCAATCCGGCCGACGCCGCCGAGGGCACGATCCGCAAGGAGTTCGCCAATTCGATCGGCGAGAATTCGGTCCACGGCTCGGATGCGCCGGAGACCGCCGCCGAGGAGATCGCCTACTGGTTCTCCGGCATCGAGATCGTCGGCTGATCTTCAGGGACAGCCGGCCCCGCCTCAGGGGCCGGGACATCTCGCGGCTACCTAATCGGATGACGACCAGCGCCTGACCGCCTGGTCGTCATCTTTTTTTGCCTCGACCCAGCCGCCCTCGGCGTCGGCGAGATGCTCCTTCTTCCAGAAGGGGGCGCGCGTCTTGAGGAAATCCATCAGGAAACCGGCCGCCGAAAACGCCGCCTGCCGGTGGGCCGAGGCGGCGACGACCAGCACGATATTCTCGCCCGGCCGGATGCGCCCGAAGCGATGGATGACCGTCAGACCGATAAGCGGCCAGCGCCCGGCCGCTTGGTCGGCGATGCGCCGTATCTCCGCCTCGGCCATGCCGGGATAGTGCTCGAGCTCCAGCGCCTGGAGGCGGCCGTCCTCGTCGCGGCAAAGGCCGGTGAAGGTGACGATCGCACCGACGTTGGTGCTTAGCCGGGAAAGCATTGCCGTCTCGGTGGCGACGTCGAAATCGCCGGCCTGCACGCGCACATCGATATGCGGGCGGTCAGCCACCGGTCATTGGCGGGAAGAGGGCGACCTCCCGCGCCTCCGCAAGCGACGCATCACCCGCGACGTGGACGTGGTCGACGGCGACACGGATGACCGACGGCTCGGCCAGCGCGTATTCGTACTGCTCGCCGCGTTCCTTCAGCCAGTCGAGCAGCGCGCCGACGGTCGTCACCCCCTCGGGCAGGGCGACATCCTCCTCCGGCACTCCGATCCGTTCGCGTATCCACGCGAAATAGACGAGCTTCACGAATCCTCCGACAGCAGGTGACGGATACCGGCGCGGAAATAGTCGTAGCCCGTGTAGAGGGTGACGAGCGCGGATATCCAGAGAAGGAGGAGCCCGATATAGGAGACGATGCCGAGGCCGGAACCCAGGATATCGAGGTTCGGGAAGAGATTGTCGCCGGCCGATCCGGCAAGCAGGAAGCCGATCGCCACCATCTGGAGCGTCGTCTTCCATTTCGCCAGCCGGGTCACAGGGACGCTGACCCTGAGCTCGGCGAGGAATTCGCGCAGGCCCGACACCGAGATTTCCCGGGTCAGGATGACGATGGCGGCGAGCAGCGACCATCCACCGATCGTGTTGTCGGAGACCAGCAGCATCAGCGAGGTCGCGACCAGGAGCTTGTCGGCGATGGGATCGAGCATCCGCCCGATCGACGACTGCTGCTTCCACATCCGCGCCAGATAGCCGTCGAAGAAGTCGGTGACGCTCGCCGCGACGAAGATGGCGAGCGACAGCCAGCGGCCAAGGTCGTCCTGCAGGTAATAGGTGACGATGATCGCCGGCACCGCCAGGATGCGTCCGTAGGTCAGCAGATTTGGCAGCGTGAACGGATTTCCCGCTCGGTCGGATGTCGGTCGCAAGGCAGGCGTCTCGACCATGAAGAGTTCCGTTTCAGTCGACGGGTTCATGCACCCGGCGCCGAAGCTAAGGGAATCGGGTTAGTGTCGCGCGTCGTTCGAATCGATCGTCCGAGCCCCCGAAGAGCTCTCGGCCTTGTCGTCCATGCTAAAAGCCTTTCGACACGTCGTCCACGCCGCCGGCTACTCCCTGGCCGGATTCAGGCACCTTTTTCAAAGCGAACTGGCCGCGCGCATCGAAGCCGGGGCCGGTCTGCTTTCCGTCATCTGGCTGATCTTACTCGGCCGACCGGTACGGGACTATGTCATTCTGGCGATCATTTTTTGCGCCCTGATCAGCGTCGAGGCGCTGAACACGGCCGTCGAGCGGATCGTCGACCGGCTTTCGCCGGAGCTTTCCGATTTCGGCAAGGCCGCCAAGGACCTCGGGTCGGCAGCGGTTTTCGGAATGCTGGCGGCGGCCGGCATATTCCTGCTCGCTGTGACCGCCGACACCGCCGGCCTGATCGCCTTCTGACGGGCGTGGACTTCGCCGCTGCGCGGTCCTATAGCTCGCCGCTGGCGCCGGTCCCGAAGGTTGCATGAACGAGAAGAAGAAAATCCGCGTCGTCGTCGCTGCGGCAACCTGTCGCCGACCGCGCATGCTTTCCCGGCTGCTCGAATCCTACGAGGCGCTGCGCCGGCCCGACGATATCGACGTGATCTTCCTGGTCATCGACAATGCGCCCGAATTGCCGGTTCGGGATGTCGTCGAGGCGTGGCGCGGGAAGACCGGCCTCGACGCCCGCTATGTGCTCGAACGGGAGGCGGGCATCCCCTTCGCCCGCAACCGCGGCATCGACGAGGCCCTGGCCTATGGCGCGGATCTTCTCGCCTATGTCGATGACGACGAGACGGTCGACCCGGAATGGCTGGCCGCCATCGTTACCCACCAGCGTCGCGAGGGGTCGAACTTCGTCGGCGGCCCGGTCCGCTGCGTTCCGCCGGAGGAGACGACGTGGCTCGATCGCTACATCTTCACCGGCATCCGCCAGCGCTATCAGCGCAAGGAGGAAAAGAACGCCCGCCGCCGCCGCAAGGGAACCGACGGCGGCGTGACCATGATCACCAATAACTGGCTCTGCGACCTGGCCTGGATGAAGGCGAACGACATTCGCTTCGACATCGGGCTGCGCTATTCGGGCGGCTCGGATACGGCGCTCTATCACGCGGCCAAGCGCGTGGGCGCGACATCCTCGTGGTGCCCCGAAGCCATCGTCTACGAGACCGTGCCGAAAGAGCGTATCGGCATCGCCTACCAGTTCCGCCGCGCCCGCGATCAGGCGGCGACCAGCTTCTGGCGGAAAGCCGCGAAGGAAAGGCGCAGTCTTCCGGTCAATATCGCGACGGCCTTCGGCAAGACCGTGCTCGGCGGCTTCCTGTTCCTCATTTCGCCCCTGACGATGGGCAGGACATTGGTCGACGGCACGAGGCTCGTCGGATACGGGGTGGGCTACACGCTGGCCATGGCCGGCCGGCGCTCGCGCCATTACGAAGTGCTTCAGGGCGAATAGGGCGGGGCGCTCAGCCGCTGCCTTCGTGGAAGTGGTCGTAGATCGCCCGCGCGGTCTGTTCGGAAATCCCCTGTACCGTGAGCAGGTCCTCGACACTGGCCCGGCTCACGGCCTTGGCCGTGCCAAAGTGGTGGAGGAGGGCCCGCTTGCGGGTCGGGCCGACGCCGGCGACCTCGTCCAGCGGGTTGCGGGCCATGTCGATGCGGCGGCGGGTGCGATGCGAGCCGATGGCGAAGCGGTGGGCCTCATCACGGAGCCGCTGGACGAAGTAGAGGACGGGATCGCGCGGCTGCAGCATGAACGGCTCGCGGCCGGGCAGGAAGAAGGTCTCGCGGCCGGCATCGCGGTCCGGCCCCTTGGCGACGCCGACGACCGGCAGGTCGGATATGCCGAGCTCCTCGAGTACCGTCAGCGCCGCCGCGAGCTGGCCGCGGCCACCGTCGATGATCACGAGGTCCGGCCAGGAACCGAGGGTCTCCGCGTCGCGATCCTCGTCGCGCGGGCCGGCTTCCTTGAGGAGGCGCGAGAAGCGGCGGGTCAGCACCTCGCGCATCATGCCGTAGTCGTCGCCGGGAGTGATGTCCTCCGAGCGGATGTTGAACTTGCGATAATGGCTCCTGGCAAAACCGTCCGGCCCCGCGACGATCATCCCGCCGACCGCGTTGGTGCCCATGATGTGGCTGTTGTCGTAGACCTCGATGCGGCCGGGTGGGCCGGCGAGACCCAGGCATTCGGCAAGGCCGGTCAGCAGGGCCTTTTGCGATGCGGATTCCGCCAGCTCGCGTCCGA